>JBMOOH010000027.1:0-19155 GCA_049323795.1 Pseudomonadota bacterium | reverse complement strand
CTGCCCGTGCTGCGCACGGGCGAAACGGAAAGAGCGCTCATTCCGCCGCCTCCTTGCGGGTGGCGAAATCGTCGGGGAAATGGGTGAGCGCGCTCATCACGGGATAGGGCGTGAAGCCGCCCAAGGCGCAGAGCGAGCCGAATTTCATCGTTTGGCAGAGGTCGGTCAGGATCGCCGCCGCGCCCGGGTCGCCTGCGGCGATGCGGTCCACCGTCTCCACCCCGCGCACGGCGCCGATGCGGCAGGGGGTGCACTTGCCGCAGGACTCGATGGCGCAGAATTCCAGCGCGAAGCGGGCCTGTTTCAGCATGTCGGCCGTATCGTCGAAGACGACGATCCCGGCATGGCCGACGAGGCCGTCCCTGGCTGCGTATTCCTCGTACCCGAACGGCGTGTCGAAGAGCGCGCGGGGGAAGTAGGCGCCAAGCGGGCCGCCGACCTGCACGGCCTTCACGGGGCGACCCGTTGCGGTGCCACCGCCAATCCCGTCAACGATCTCGCCGAGGGTCAGGCCGAAGGCGGCCTCGTAAAGCCCGCCGTGCTTCACGTTCCCGGCGATCTGCAAGGGCATGGTGCCCCGCGACCGGCCGAGGCCGAAGCCCTTGTAGAAGGCCGCGCCCTTTTCGAGAATGACGGGGACGGTCGCGAGCGAGATGACGTTGTTGACGACCGTCGGGCGGCCCATGAAGCCCTGAAGCGCGGGCAGCGGGGGCTTCGCCCGGACCACGCCGCGCTTGCCCTCGAGAGAGTTCAGGAGCGAGGTTTCCTCGCCGCAGACATAGGCCCCCGCGCCCACACGGATCTCGATGTCGAAGGCGCCCCCCGACCCGAGGACGGAGGCGCCGAGAAGGCCCCCGGCGCGGGCGGCGCTGACAGCGGCGCCCATCACCCGGATCGCGTCGGGGTATTCGCTGCGGATGTAAACGTAGCCCTTCGTTGCCCCGGTCGCGATGCCCGCGATCACCATGCCTTCGATCAGGCAGAAGGGATCGCCCTCCATCAGCATCCGGTCCGCGAAGGTGCCGCTGTCGCCTTCGTCGGCGTTGCAGACGATGTATTTCCGGTCGCCCTTCGCCTCGGCGACGGTCTTCCACTTGATGCCGGTGGGAAAGCCCGCGCCGCCGCGTCCGCGCAGGCCGGACTCGGTGACTTCGGCGACGATCCCCATGCCCGTCATCGACAGCGCGAGGCGGAGACCGGCGAGGCCGCCATGGGCTTCGAAGTCGGCGAGCGACAGCGGGTCGATGATCCCGACGCGCCGGAAGGTGAGGCGGGTCTGGCCCTTCATCCACGGCAGCTCGTCGGTCAGGCCGAGCGAGGGCGCGGTTCCCGCGAGGATCGCCGGGACATCGGCAGGAGAGACGGGGCCGAAGGCCAAGCGGCCCGCAGGCGTTTCGACTTCGAGGAGCGGCTCGAGCCAGATCATGCCGCGTGTGCCGGTGCGGACGAGGGTGAGGTCGATCCCTGCACGCGCGGCTTCGGTGGCGAGCGCGGCGGCGACCTTCTCGGATCCCAGCGCCTTCGAGGCGGCGTCCTGCGAGAGGAAGATCTTCATGCCCCGCACTCCTTCAGGATCGCGGTGAGCTTGTCGTCATCCATCCGTCCGACGACCTCGCCGTCCACCAGCGCCGCGGGGCCGCAGGCGCAGAGGCCGAGGCAGAAGACGGGTTCGAGCGTCACGGCGCCGTCCGGGGTGGTTTCGTGCCAGTCGATCCCAAGGCGGGCCTTCGCCGCCGCGGCCAGCGCGTCGGCGCCCATCGCCTGGCAGGCCTCGGCCCGGCAGAGCTTGAGGCTGTGGCGGCCCGCCGGTTTCTCGCGGAAGTCGTGGTAGAAGGTGACGACCCCGTGCACCTCGGCGCGGGAGAGGTTCAGCCCGTCGGCGATGACCGGCAGCGCCTCGCGCGGGACATGGCCGAAGGCCGCCTGGACGGCATGCAGGATCGGCAGAAGCGGGCCTTCGAGGCCGGAATGGGCGGCGACGATTTCGCCCACCCGCAGCTCGGTCGAACTGGCCATGACGGTGCCTTCCGCTGAACGGGATGCAATCCTGTCTCGTATGCGCCCTGCCGATAGGAGAATCAATGTCGTTGATGCGTCAGTTGATAGCCAAATCCTATCAGTCGGCGGTCAGAGCCCGGCCGGATTGTCGGCATCCCGCCCCATCTCGCGCAGGTCCGCATGGCGGTCGCCGATCCGGTGGTGCGGACGGCCGCCCGTCGCCGCGCCGAGCGCGATCACCAGTTCGTCGTGTCCGGGCGCGTCGGGGACCGAGAGTTGGACGGTGAGGTAGTGCGACCGCCTGCCCGGGTCGTGCTTGTCCATCAGCGGGATCTGAAGCTGCGTTCCGGCCGGGCCGCGGATGTTGGTGAAGCCGAGATAGGTCTTCGCCCCGACGGCCTCGCGGTAGAAGTTCCCGAAGCGCAGGGTATGGATCAGCGCCGAGGCGTGCTCGAGTTCGCAGGCGGTGCCGCAGATCGCCGCCTTGCCATAGGCTTCGATCGCCTCGCCCGTCCCGGCGAGCGCGATCAGGCGGTCGGTCAGGAGCTTGCCGAGCACCGGAGCCATGCGGCGGATGTCGGGCTGGAGATCCTCGACGAAGCCGCGTCCGCGCCAGGGGTTCGCGACCACCGCCGCGACGCCGATCATCCGCAGCGGCGGCACGCAGGCACGGCCGCCGTCGGACAGGATGTCCTCGTCGTAGGTGACGACCTTGCGGAGTTCGGGAAGCGGCATTGCGGTGTCCTTCTGTGCTGTTCAGGGGGCGCTGAGGTGACGCACCAGCCCCGAGGTTTCGGTGCCGTGATAGATGCTGAAGCTGCCGTTGCGGAAGTCTGCCGCGAAGCGCGCCAGCATCCCAGCCTCGGTGTCGCTTTCCATGTCGGCATCTGCGAGGCCCGCAAGCGGCACTACCCGGTAGCCCGCGGGGACGGTCCCCGCGGCGCAGCCATGGTAGTAGATGGCGTGCCCGCCGGTGCGGCGGTCGTCGAAGGCGGAATAGACGAAGTCGATCTCGGCCCCGACCCCCAGCGCCGCGAGCGAGGAGCGCAGCGCATCGACCGAGGGCGAGGGGCCGGGCGCCAGCGGAAGTGACAGGCGGCCCGAGGCGTCCGATCGCAGCAGAACCCCCTCGTCGAAGACCAGCACCGCCCCGATGCGGCTGGCCCTCGCCCCGGGCGAAGTCCTCGATCCGGCCGATCAGGATCAGATGGTCGCCCGCCTCGACGATCTGGTGACGGGCGCAGGCGAACTGCGCCAGCGCGCCGGCCAGAAGCGGCACCCCCGCGTGCCCGGGCGCCCAGGCGCAGTGGGCGAACTTGTCCAGCGCGCGCGAGGCGAAGAGGCCCGAGACAGCCTTCTGGTCCTCGGACAGGATGTTGACAGCGAAGTGCGGGGCCGCGGCGAAGACGCTGCAGGAATGTGCCGACCGGGCAAGGCAGACCAGAAGCAGCGGCGGGTCGAGCGAGACCGAGGTGAAGCTGTTGGCGGTGAAGCCGCGCGGGGTTCCGTCCGGCTGGCGGGTCGTGATGACCGTGACCCCGGTGGCGAAGGCGCCGAACGCGCTGCGCAGCGCCCGGGTGTCGGCGATGCCGGTCGCGGCTGGCGCGGCCGGCGCGGCCCGGGACGGGGCGTCGGGGCGGAGGCCGGGTCCGGGTCCGGGTCCGGGGACATCGGTCATGACAGAACCTCGGTCAGGAAGGCCGCGACAGGGCGGTTCACGGCCGCCGGATCCTCGACCAGCGCCAGGTGGCGCAGACCGGGAAGGATCACGAGCCGCGACCCGGCGATCTCGCCGGCGATGGCGGCGGCCATGTGCGGACCGTTGCCGCGGTCCGCCTCGGCCGTCAGGACGAGCGTCGGGCAGCCGATCGGCGGCGAGGGCGCGACGACCTCCTCCACCCCGTCCGCGAGGATGCGGTAGGGGCCCGGATAGAGACCGGGATCGTTCCCGATCACCCACGACCGCGTCAGGTCCACGAGGTCGGGGCGCGACGCCCGGCAGGCATCGGTGTACCACCGCGACAGCGCCGCCTCGACCGTGGCCGCCGGGCCGGCCGCCTCGGCCAGCGCCACGCGGGCGAGGACCGCGGCCTGTTCGGCGGCCGTGCGCCGGTGGGGCGAGTTGAGGATGGCCAGCGCCGCCGTCCGGTCCGGGTGATCCTGCGCGAAGCGGCGCGCGACCATCCCGCCCAGCGAGAACCCGACGACCGCCGCGCGGGCGATCCCGAGATGGTCGAGCAGCGCCGAAAGCTGGCGGGCCAGGTCGCCGAGCGCCGGGCGGCCCGCAGGCCGGGCGCTTGCGCCGTGGCCCGCCAGATCATAGGTCACGACCCGGAACCGCCCGTCCAGATCCGGCACCATCCACTGCCAGACCGCCCGGGTCAGGCCGAGCCCGTGCACCAGCACCACCGCGGGCGCGTCCGGCGGGCCGGTTACCTCGTGGGCGGTGCCGCAGGGATCGAACGCGGTCATCCGGCCGCGGGCCTCCAGGCCACCACCTCGACCTCGACCCGGACATCGACGAGGAACTCCGCGACCAGCGCGGACCGTGCCGGCGGCGCTTCGGGGAAGTGGTCGTCCCAGACCGCGTCGAAGCCGGGAAAGTCGGCCCGGTCCTTCTGCCAGACGGTCGCCTTCACCACGTCCGCGCGCGTGCAGCCCGCCTGCGCCAGCGTCCGGGTGATGTCGCCGAGGACCGCGCGGGTCTGCTCTTCGATCATGCCCCAGGTCATCACCCGGCCGTCCGCCATCGGAACCTGCCCGGTGAGATAGACGGTATCTCCGGCCCGCACCGCCCGTGACAGCGACAGGCGGCGTCCGCCGATCACGAGCGGGTCTCCGATGATCTGCTTCTGCATCGCGTCTCCTCCGGCCGGGCCGAGCGTCGCACCCCGGCGCGGTGACCATCTCGGTTTTTCCGACAGGATATGGCGAAAAAACGCAACAGCCGGCGCGGGTCCGGCGAAAGAATGGGGCTCTGTGCAGGGAGTGCGGCATGGACGGGATCAGGGACTGCCGGATGCTGATCGACGGCGCGTGGGCCGACGCCTCGGATCGCGGGACGTTCGACAGCATCTCGCCGGTCTCCGGCCAGCCCTGGGCACGGATCCCCGAGGCGACCGGGGCCGATGTGGACCGGGCCGTGCGGGCGGCGGACCGGGCCTTCTCGTCCGGTCCCTGGCCCCTGATGACGCCGGGCGGGCGCGGCAGGTGCCTCCGCCGCCTCGGCGACCTTCTGGCCGGAAAGTCCGAGGAACTCGGCCGCGCCGAGACGCTGGATACCGGCAAGATGCTGAAGGAGACCCGCTGGCAGGCGCAGTACATCGCCGAGTTCTTCCACTTCTACGCGGGGGCGGCGGACAAGCTCTCGGGCGAGGTCCTGCCGATCGACAAGCCTGACCTGTTCGTCTTCTCCAACCGCGAGCCCCTGGGCGTGGTGGCCGCCATCGTGCCGTGGAATTCCCAGCTCTTCCTTGCGGCGGTGAAGATCGGCCCGGCGCTGGCGGCGGGCAACACGGTGGTGCTCAAGGCCTCGGAACATGCCCCGGTTCCGATGCTCGACTTCGGCGCGCTTTTCGCCGAGGCGGGCTTCCCCCCCGGCGTGGTCAACATCGTCACCGGCCACGCCGAGGTCGGCCGCGCGCTGACGCGCCATCCGCTGGTGGCGCGCATCTCGTTCACCGGGGGGCCTGCGGCGGCGCGCCATGTCGTGCGCAATTCGGCCGAGAACTTCGCCGAGGTCTCGCTCGAGCTTGGCGGCAAGTCCCCCTTCATCGTCTTCGACGACGCGGACCTGGAAAGCGCGGTGAACGGCGCGGCCGCCGGAATCTTCGGCGCGACGGGGCAGAGCTGCGTCGCGGGGTCGCGGCTGATCGTGCAGGACGGCATCGCCGATGCCTTTCTCGAGCGCATGGTGGCGGCGGCACGCGGCATCCGCATCGGCGACCCGCTGGCCGAGGAGACCCAGATGGGTCCGCTCTGCACCGAGGGCCAGCTTCGCCACATCGAGGCGCAGGTGGCCGGGGCAGAGCGGGAAGGCGGCCGGGTGCTCGTCGGGGGGCGGCAGCCGCCGGGCCTCGGCGGAACGTACTACGAGCCCACCATCATCGACTGCCCCTCGCCCGACCTGACGATCGTGGACACCGAGCTGTTCGGCCCGGTCCTGTCGGTCCTGCGCTTCCGGACGGAGGAGGAGGCGGTCGCCCTCGCCAACCGGAGCGTGCACGGACTGGCCGCGGGCATCTTCACCCTGAACGGCGCACGGCAGCTTCGCGTCGCCCGCGCCGTCCGGGCGGGCATCGTCTGGGTGAACACCTACCGCGCCGTTTCGCCTGTCGCACCCTTCGGCGGCGTGAAGGGATCCGGCTACGGGCGGGAAAGCGGCTTTCAGGCGATGTACGACTACACGCGGCCCAAGACGATCTGGATCAGCACCTCGTCCGAGCCGGTCGCAAACCCCTTCGTCATGCGCTGAAGACTGCCGGGAACCAGAGAGGGCACGATGAAATTCCAGCTCGCGATCAACATGGAGCGGATGGACGACCGCCTCGACATGCGGGATGTCGCGCGCCACACGCTGGAGATGGTGCAGATGGCCGACGCGGGCGGCTTCCGCATCGCCTGGGCGGCCGAGCACCATGCGCTGGAGATGACCATCGCGCCGAACCCCTTCTCGATCCTCACCTGGTGGGCCGAAAACACCGACCGCATCCGTCTCGGCACGGCGGTGATCGCGGCGCCCTACTGGCACCCGATCCGGGCAGCGGGCGAGGCGGCCTTCGTCGACCTGATCTCGGGCGGACGGCTGGAATTCGGCATCGGCTCGGGCGCCTACCAGCGCGAGTTCGACCGGATGCGCCCGGGTCTGAAGCAGACCGACGCCTGGCGCTACATGCAGGAAATGCTGCCGGTGATCCGCGCGCTCTGGCAGGGGGACTATGAGCACAACGGCGAGTTCTGGTCCTTCCCGGCCTCGACCTCCTGCCCCAAACCCATGCAGGCGGAAGTGCCGGTCTGGGTCGCGGCCCGCGCGCCGGTCACCTATGACTATGCGGTCAGGCACGGCTGCAACATCCAGTCCTGGCCCCTGACCCGCGACATGGGCGAGGCCGGGCTCTACATGGCGCGGATGAACGAGGCGCTGGCGGAGAACCCCGGCAGGAAGCGCCCGATCATGGCGATGATGCGCCATACGGCGGTCTATGACCGGAAGGAGGACTGGATGGTTCCCGTCCGCGCCGCGCAGCGGCAACTGAGCCAGTTCGAGAACCTGTTCAAGAACATGGGCGACGTGCAGAACGGCTTCCCGAAGTCGATCCCTTTCGAGCTGCTCGGCAACCGCGCCGAATACGACCCCGAGATGCTGGGCCGGAACCTGATGTTCGGCACCCCCGACGAGGTGATCGCCAAGCTGAGGGAGTATGAGGCGCTGGGCGTGGACGAGTTCATCTACTACGCAAGCCTCGGGCTCGGCCACGCCGAGCAGAAGCGGTCGATGGAGCTTTTCTGCCGGCACGTCATCCCCGCCTTTGCCTGACGCTGCCGCCGGGCCGACGGGAGGAACGGCGCGAAAGGCTAGACCCGCGACACCCGCCGCGCCTCATCGAGAAGCGCCGAAAGGAGCGGCGTGTGCGGCTCGCGGTGGGCGGCGATGAGGCCGACGACGTGCTTGGCGCCCCGGTCCGCGATGGGGATGGCCGCAAGCCCCGCCCCGCGCCCGAACATCTCGGCGAGCGTCATCGGGACGATCGACGCCCAGCGCCCGGTCACCACATGCGCGACCAGGGCGATGGTGGAGTTCGACTCGACCCGCGGTGCCGCCGACACCCCGATCTCGGCGAGGTGCTGGTTGATGATCCGGCGGTTCTGCATGTTGCCCGTCAGCAGGCACAGGGGCTGCGCCCCGGCCTCTTCCCACGACACCTCGGGCAAAGCGGCCAGCGGCGAGCCTTCGGCGACGAGGAGTTCGTAGCGCTCGACATGCAGCGGCACCTTCTCGACCCGGCCGAGCGGCTCGTTCTCGAGATATGTGACGCCCGCGTCGATCGTCAGGTTCTCGATCGCGTCGAGGATCTCGTAGCTCGTCATCGACAGGATCGTGACGCGGACATTGGGGTTCCCGGACAGGAACGGTTCGGTCAGGGTGGCGATCATGGGCAAAGCCGTCGGGATGACGCCGATCCTGAGGTTGCCCGAGACGCCCGACTTCACCGCCCGCATCTCGTCCTTCAGCGTCCGCGCGTCGCCGACGATCCGCCGCGCCCAGTCGAGCACGCGCTGGCCCTCGGGCGTCAGTCCCTGGAAGCGCGAGCCGCGGAAGACGAGCTGGACGCCGAGCTGGTCCTCGAGCTGCCTGATCCCGCCCGAGAGCGACGGCTGGGTGATGCCGAGCGTCTCGGCCGCGCGGCCGAAGTGGCGTTCCGTCGCCAGCGCGATGAGCATTTCGAGCTTGTCGATCATCCGCGAAGGCTAGCGGATCGGTCGGGCAGGAAGAAGGGGGGATACTTCAGGATCGGAAACGGAGAGCTTCGCGGGGGCTCCTCGGGGAACGCTTGCCGGCTGGTCCTTCGGGGTCTACATCGGGACCATGCCCCTGCCCTTCCTGCCCCAGCCTCCCGTCGTCCCGGTGATCCGGCTTCAGGGCATGATCGCCTCGGGCAGCCGTTTCGGGGTCGGGGGACTGAACGAGCAGGGCATCGCGCCGCTGATCGAGCGGGCCTTCCGCAAGGGCAGGGCGGCGGCCGTGGCGCTGGCGATCAATTCGCCGGGCGGATCGCCGGCGCAGTCCTCGCTGATCGCGGCGCGCATCCGGCGGCTGGCGGACGAGCACAAGGTGCCCGTCCATGCCTTCGTCGAGGATGTGGCGGCCTCGGGCGGCTACTGGCTGGCCTCGGCGGCGGACAGGATCTGGGTCGATCCGACCTCGGTCCTGGGCTCGATCGGCGTGATCTCGTCGGGCTTCGGGTTCCAGGACCTGATCGCACGCCACGGGGTCGAGCGGCGGGTCCACACCGCCGGCGCGTCGAAGTCGATGCTCGATCCGTTCCGGCCCGAGAAACCCGGGGATGTGGAGCGTCTCCGGGCCGTGCTCGAGCAGCTTCACGAGACGTTCAAGGCACAGATCCGGGCGCGGCGGGGCGACCGGCTGTCCGGAGAGCGCGACCTCTTCACCGGCGACATCTGGGTCGGCCAGGCGGCGGTTGACATGGGTCTTGCCGACGGGATCGCGCATCTGGTGCCGAAGATGAAGGAACTGCACGGGCCGAAGACCCGTTTCGTCCCCCTCGCCCCGCGCCGGCCGATCCTCCGGCGGCTCGGAATGTCCGTGCTCGCCGATGCGGCCGATCTGGTCGAGGAACGCGCGCTTCTGGCGCGCTACGGGCTCTGAATGGTCAAGTCGGTTCTCGTCTTCCTGGTGCTGATGGGTCTGATCGCGTGGCTCGGCGGGCTCTTCGGACGCGGGCGCCGGAGGCGGCGGCGGTGACGGAGGGGGCGAAGGGAGCCATGCGGAGGGGACCATGGCGGAGGGGACGGTGACGCACGGGGCGGCGACGCACGGGGCGGCGACGGAACCGGCAGGTCGGGCGCTGGTCACGGGCGGCGCCCGGCGCATCGGCGCCGCGATCGTGCTTGACCTTGCCGCGCGCGGGTTCGACGTGGCGGTCCACTACAACGCTTCGGCCGACGAGGCGGCCGCGACGGCCGCCGGCGTGCGCGAGGCGGGGCGGATGGCGGCGACCCTGAAGGCCGACCTGCTGAACGAGGACGACACGGCGGGTCTGGTGGGGCGGGCGGCCAGGGCGCTGGGCGGGCCCCTGACGCTTCTGGTCAACAACGCGTCCATCTTCGAATACGACACCCTGGCGACCGCCACGAAGACCGGCTGGGACCGCCACATCGGGTCGAACCTGCGCGCACCCTTCGTGCTGACGCAGGCCTTCGCCGCGCAGGCGCCGAAGGCCGATCGCAGCGGCGCCGAGCCTGTCGCACGGGCGATGGTGGTCAACATCATCGACCAGCGGGTGCTGAAGCCGACGCCCGAATTCATGACCTACACGATCGCGAAGATGGGCCTTTGGGGTTTCACGCGCACCGCCGCGCAGGCGCTCGCGCCCGATATCCGGGTGAATGCCATCGGGCCCGGCCCGACGCTGAGGGGCACCCGGCAGAGCGAGGAGCATTTCACCCGCCAGCGCAGGGCGGTGATCCTCGGGCGCGGCGCCACGCCCGGCGAGGTCTCTGCCGCGCTGGGCTACCTGATCGACGCGAAATCAGTCACCGGACAGCTTCTCTGCGTGGACGGGGGCCAGCACCTTGGCTGGCGCACGCCCGACGTGCTGGGCGTCGAGTAGCCGCGGAAGGCGCGGAAATGCGCGTCTGGGCCTTGACTTGTCCACCGCGGGCCTTGCTGTCACATGCTCGTCACGATTCTGTCAATGCTTTCAGTGATTTGCCGGGATATGGAAAAAATCTCGCTTGTTTTCAGAGGGTTACGCTCGTGCCTGTTTTTTGGGCAAATCTGCGAAGCGGGCCGAAAACAAGGAGAATTCCCCGCTCCCCAAATCTTGTCTCCAGACTTGTCCACAGAAACCGTGGAAAGCTTTCCGCTTGCGCGGCGTGGCGTAAGGTTGCAGCGGCGGGGGCAGAATCACGGATCCGGGAAGGATGACGGAGTCAGGCGACATGCCGGCCGCGACGCGACCAGCCGGACCCGTCCCGCGGGGGCACACGGTCATCCAGTCCTATGCCCAGAGGCTCGACGCGTCGCCCGGCGTCTACCGGATGCTCGATGACCAGGCGCGCGTGCTCTACGTCGGCAAGGCGCGGAACCTGAAGGCGCGGGTGTCGAACTACGCCCGGCCCCACGGGCATTCGGGGCGGATCGCGCGGATGATCTCGGAAACCGCGCAGATGATGTTCCTGACCACGCGGACCGAGACCGAGGCGCTTCTGCTCGAGCAGAACCTGATCAAGCAGCTCAAGCCCCGCTACAACGTGCTGCTGCGCGACGACAAGTCGTTCCCGAACATCCTCGTGGCGAAGGACCACCCCTTTCCGCAGATCAGGAAGCACCGGGGCGCGAAGAAGGAGAAGGGCGACTACTACGGCCCCTTCGCGAGCGCCGGTGCGGTGAACCGGACGCTCAACCAGTTGCAGAAGGTGTTCCTGCTGCGGTCCTGCTCGGACGCGATGTTCGCATCCCGTACGCGGCCCTGCCTGCTCTACCAGATCAGGCGGTGCAGCGGCCCCTGCGTCGGGCTGATCGACGAAGCCGGCTACGCGGCGCTGGTGGCCGAGGCCGAGGAGTTCCTGAAGGGCCGGACGACGCGGGTGCAGGCCGACCTCGCGGCGCAGATGGCGGCGGCGTCCGAGGCGATGGAGTTCGAACGCGCGGCGGCGCTGCGCGACCGCATCCGCGCGCTGACGGCGGTGCAGGCCGGACAGGGAATCAACCCGCGCGGCGTGGCCGAGGCCGACGTGGTGGCGCTGCACATGGAGGGCGGGCAGGCCTGCGTGCAGGTCTTCTTCATCCGCGCGAACCAGAGCTGGGGCAACCGCGACTTCTACCCGAGGACCGGCGCGGGCGCGGGCGAGGCCGAGGTGCTGGAGGCCTTCCTCGGCCAGTTCTACGACGACAAGGATCCTCCGCGCCTGATCCTCCTGTCGCACGGGATCGAGGACGCGGACCTGATGGTCGAGCTGCTGTCGCAGCGGGCGGGGCGCAAGGTGGATCTCGCCGTCCCCCGGCGGGGCGAGAAGGCGGAACTGGTCGAGAATGCGCGGCGGAACGCCCGGGAAAGCCTGGCGCGGCGCATGAGCGAGAACGCGACCCAGGCGAAGCTCCTCGAGGGCCTCGCGGATGCCTTCGGGCTCGAGTCGCCGCCGCGCCGGATCGAGGTCTACGACAACAGCCACATCATGGGCACCGACGCCGTGGGCGGCATGGTGGTGGCCGGGCCGGACGGGTTCGTGAAAGGGCAGTACCGCAAGTTCAACATCCGCTCGGCCGACCTCGCCCCCGGCGACGACTTCGGGATGATGCGCGAGGTGCTGACGCGCCGCTTCGGACGGCTTCTGAAGGAAGACCCCGACCGGCAGGGCGAGACGTGGCCCGACCTCCTGCTGATCGACGGGGGCGCGGGGCAGGTTTCGGCCGTTTCGGGAATCCTGGAGGAGATGGGGGTCGACGACGTGCCGGTCATCGGCGTCGCCAAGGGGATCGACCGGGATGCGGGGAAAGAGGAATTCCACCGCCCCGGTCGCCCGGTGATGGCGCTTCCGCGCAACGACCCCGTGCTCTACTTCGTCCAGCGCCTGCGCGACGAGGCGCACCGCTGGGCCATCGGCGCGCACCGCGCGAAGCGGGCGAAGGCGGTGGCGGCGACGCCGCTCGACGAGGTTCCGGGGATCGGGGCGGCGCGCAAGCGGGCCCTGCTGGCGCATTTCGGGTCGGCCAAGGCGGTGGCGCGGGCGGGGCTCGACGACCTCAGGGCGGTGTCGGGGATCTCGGCCGCCACGGCGCAGGCAGTCTACGACTTCTTCCATCCGAAGGGCTGACACAGGGGTGATTGCGGCCGACCCGCCGCCGTGGCATCCGGGGCGCGTGATCCCCCTTGCGCTTCGCGGCCACGCATGACCCTTCGCCTGTCCACCGCACAGACCGGCCTCGTCCTGATGGTCGCCGGTTCGGCCGTGGATTCGACCTCGGGCCTGTTCACGCGGCTTGCGGGCGCGGACGGGTTCACCACGGCATCGGCGCGGGGGTTCTTCGCCTTTGCGGTGATGTTCGGCTATCTCGTCTGGCGCGAGGGGCGCAACACGCCGCGGCGGCTTCTGGGCATCGGCGGTGCGGGCGCGGCCTTCGTCCTCATCAACGCGCTCGGCATGATCAGCAACATGATCTCGCTGGCGAACACCGCCGTCGCCAACTTCTACATGATCTTCGCCACCGCACCCTTCGCCGCCGCGGTCGCGGCCCGGCTGGTGCTGCGCGAACGGACCGACATGGCGACGCTGCTGGCGGCGATGGCGGGCTTCGCCGGCATCGCCGTGATGATGGCTTCAGGCACGCGGTCGGGCGGGCTGTCCGGCGATCTCGTCGCGGTGGGCAGCGTGGCGAGCTTCGCGATGCTGGCGCTGGTCGTCAGGCGCAACCCCGGAATCGACCTGCCCCCGGTGATCGCGCTCGGGGTGCTGGCGAGCGCCCTGCTCTCGCTTCCCTTTGCCGCCTTCGGATCGCTCCAGCCCGGCCAGTGGGGGCTTCTCGCCGCGTTCGGCCTGTTCCAGCTCGCGCTCGGCAACGTGCTCGTCTTTGCCGCCATGTCACGCATCCCGCCCGCCCAGTCCGGCCTTCTCGGGATCCTCAACGCGGCCTTCGCGCCGCTCTGGGTGTTCGCCGCGCTGGGCGAGGTGCCGTCGCCGGCGACACTGACGGGGGGCGGCATCATCCTGGCGGCGGCGGTGCTGCATCTGGTCTGGACTCTGACGCGCAGGGCGGCGAGCGCTGCCGCCGGCTGACGCCCGCCGCCGGAACGCTGCCCGCGCATTCCGCATTTCCCTTGCGGCCCTGTTCAAGTATCGCTTCCCGCATGACCTGGACGATCCCGAACATCCTCACCACGCTCCGGCTTCTGGCGGCGCCCGGAGTCGCGGTCATGTTTCTCTACTTCACGCGCCCCTGGGCCGACTGGCTGGCGCTGACGCTGTTCATCGGGGCCGCCATCACCGACTACTTCGACGGCTACCTCGCCCGGCTCTGGAAGCAGGAATCGCGGTTCGGCGCGATGCTCGACCCGATCGCCGACAAGGCGATGGTGGTGATCGCGATCATGGTCCTGACGGGCTACAACGGGATGAACCCGTGGCTGATCCTGCCCGCGACCGTGATCCTTTTCCGCGAGGTCTTCGTGTCGGGCCTGCGCGAGTTCCTCGGCGGCAAGGCGGGCATGCTGCAGGTGACGCGGCTCGCCAAGTGGAAGACCACGGCGCAGATGGTCGCGATCGGCGTGCTGTTCCTCGGGACCGGACTCGACTACCAGTACGGCGTCGCGCTTCTGGGAATGACCCCCGAGGAATATGCGCGGGCGGTCAAGGCAGGCACGCACGACCCGGTGCGCGCCTGCTTCCGGCAGGACTGCGCGTCCTGGGCGGGCTATTTCGGACTGTTCCTGATCTGGGTGGCGGCGGCCCTGACGCTGGTCACCGGGTTCGAGTATTTCATCAAGTCCCTGCCGTTCCTGAAGGAGCGCAAGACATGATCGACGTGCTCTACTTCGCCTGGGTGCGCGAGCGCATCGGGATCCCGCGCGAGCGGGTCGAGACCTCGGCAGCGACGGTGGCCGGGCTGGTCGAGGAACTGAAGGCCCGCGGGGAGCGCTATGCGGCGGCCTTCGCCGACGTGGCGGCGGTGCGCGTCGCGGTGGACCAGACGCTTGCGGATTTCTCGGCGCCGCTGGCCGGGGCGCGGGAAGTCGCGTTCTTTCCGCCGATGACGGGCGGATGATGCGGATATCGGTGCAGGCCTCGCCCTTCGACTACGGGGCCGAATCTGCGGCCTTCGCGGCGGCGCAGGGCGGGGCCGGGGCCGTGGTGAGCTTTCTCGGGATCGTCCGCGACGAGGACGGGCGGCTCACCGGGATGGAGATCGAGCACTATCCGGGCATGACCGAGCGCGCCATCGCGGCCATGATCGGCGAGGCCGAGGCGCGCTGGGGGATTTCGGGGGCCATGGTCATCCACCGGCACGGTACGCTGGCGCCGGGCGAGCCGATCATGATGGTCGCGACCGCAGGCCGTCACCGCGAGGCGGCCTTCCGTGCCGCCGAGTTCCTGATGGACTACCTGAAGTCGCGCGCGCCCTTCTGGAAGAAGGAAATCGGACCAGGGGGCGCGGACTGGGTGGCGGCGAAGGACGACGACGAGGCGGCCCTCGGGCGCTGGTAGGACCGGCATCGGGCCCGCACCGGGACGGGCCTTTCAGGGTCCGATCACCCGGCGCTGGCCTTCTCGATGTAGGCGCGCAGGTCTTCGGCCTCGGCGCGGGCATCGCGGAGGCCCTCCATCGCGGCGCGCAGTTCCGCTTCGGTCTGCGTCAGGCGGTTCACGAGTTCGGCCTCCCGGTCCTCGATGTAGGTCATCGCCTGGTCGCGCAGTTCCTCGGCCTCGTGCAGGGCCTGGGCCATGCGGTCGAGTTCGCCGATGTCGGCCTCGGTCACCCGGGTGAGCCGGTGCAGAAGCCACGAGGCGAACCATCCCAGCGAAAAGGCGACAAGAAGGATGATCGCGGTGGCGACGACGAACTCGGTCCTGTTCATTTCTCTCGGCGGGTGGGTTGCTGGGCAGGCGGTCGCTTGTTCAGTCCGCGGGCGCGGAGCCGCCGCCAGCGTTGCCCGAAGCGCCGCCGGTTGCAACCCCGTCCGCGCCGCCGCGCGCCGGCCGGGGCCTCGGACGCCGCGTCTCTGCGGTCGGGCGCAGGACGGTGATCCCGGCGGCCTGCGCGCTGCGGTCCTCGGGCCGGATCAGCCGGAACTCGATCCGCCGGTTGCTTTCGCGCCCCGCCTCGGTGCCGTTGTCGGCCACCGGGACGGTTTCGCCATAGCCGCGCGCCGTGAGGTTGCCGGTCAGGATGCGGCGGTCCATCAGCGCCTGCACGACCGCCTCGGCGCGGGTCTGGCTGAGCGCCAGGTTCATCTCCTCGCGCCCCTGCGAATCGGTGTGACCCGCAACCTCCATCGGATAGTCCGAGCAGCGCTTCATCACCCCGGCGATCCGGTCGAGGGTCGCCTTCGCCTCGGGTGCGATGACGGCCTTGCCCGGCTCGAAGGTGATCTTCTGCGCGGCCAGGAGGGCGTTCAGGTCGCGCGCGCAGACCTCCGGCCCCGGCTGGCTGTTCAGCGGGTCGAGACCGGCATCGTAGCGGATCGAGATGCCGATCCGGGCATCGCCGCCGAGGCGCCCCGCAAGCGTGCGCGCAACCCTGTCGCTGGCGTCGCGGGCACCGCTCGTGCCCTCGATGCGGATGGCGTCCGGGCTGACCGTGACCGAGCCCGCCGCGACCGCGTCCAGCGCCTCGACCGCCGCGAGGACGCGGACCGGCCATCCGGGGGGCAGGCTCGCGTCGATCCGCATCGCCGGCGCGACCGATGCCTTGCCGAAGAGCGTCCGCGCGAAGCTGTCCACCGCGTCGCGGGTGCGCGCGTCGGGAATGCGCCCCGACAGGGTGACGCGCCCGTCCCCGGCGCGGGTCGCGGTGAACTCGGGAACGCCGGCATCGGCCGCGCCCGCAGCCTCGGGCCCGGCCCGGACGACCTTGAGCGAAAAGACCTCGGGCAGGTTGGATTCGAACTGTCCCACAGCGCTGTCGAAGAGGGCCTGGCCGACGCCGGCAGGCACGACGAGCGTGATGTCCGCGTCGGTGAAGGTCAGCGTCCCCTCTCCCAGGGTGGCGACCGCACGCATGCCCATGACCACCGCGTCGGTCCACGAAGGGCTGGGCACCCCGAGGCCGATGGTGCAGGACAGGCCGTCCCCGGCTCCGGCTGCCTGCGCCGCAGCGACGATCCGGTCGCGCCCGTCCTCGCTGTCGGCCGAGCAGGCATCGAACCGGGCACCCTGCGCGTCGAGCAGGAAGCGCAGGGTGAAGGGTGCAATCACCGGGCGCGGGGCCGAGATGTCGAGCGTCAGGGCGAGTCCGGCCGGCGCCCGCCGCCGGAGGCCGGATTCGATCCGCGACCTCTCGGCCGCGCTGTCGCTGATCGCCGTCACCGACACGCGCCCGGCGGCGACCGAGATCCGGGCGCGCGGCAGGGTCTCGATCGCCGCGAGCGCGAAGTCGAGCGCCGGGGCCCAGGCTTCCGGCACCGGCTGGCTGGCCGTGTCGAGCAGGTCGGCCACCCTGCCGGCACCCGCGAGATCGGCCAGGCGGCCGACGATCCGCGCGCGGTCGGTGTCGGCCGGGACGAGTCCGATGAGCGAGATCCCGTCACCGTTCCGAAGGATCTCGACGAGGAACTCCGGCGGCGCGACCTGCGTGCCGCCGGTCACGTTCATCGCATCGACGACCCGCCCGGGATCGACCGCCGCGCCCGCCGCCGAGATGGCCCTGATGCGCGCCGACTCGGTCGGTGCGGTCCCGGTGAGGACGACCTGCAGCCCGTCGGTCCCGACCCCGGCCCAGGGAAGACCCGCGGCGAGAAGAGCATCGCGCACCGACGCGGCCGACCGCTGCTCGATCAGCCCGACGCCCCAGATGGCCGCCGCCACCGACAGCAGCCCGGCGGCAAGGAAGGCGGCGAGTGTCAGGAATACGTGCGAGGGTCGCTTCACGGGCGCTCCGTTCGTTTCGGCGCGGGCTACGCGGCGCCGCCACTCCTTTAGGATCGCGGCCCGGCCGGATCAATCAGAGGAACGCGGCTGCGGCAAGAAACAGCGCAGCGAGGAGACCGGCATCGCGGTTCGAACGGAACACCGTCATGCAGGAGACGGGATCGGAGATGTCGACCCGCCGCGACTGCCACAGGAGATGCCAGCCGAACGCCCAGGGCGCGGCCAGCCCGACGGCCAAGGCGCCGGGCCGCGCGGCCGGCAGGAGCGCGGCGAGGATCGCGGCCGCCATCAGCGTCACCGCCGCCACGAGGAACAGCGCCAGCCACCGCGGGGTGTCCGGTCCGAACAGCCGCGCGGTGGATTTCACGCCGATCAGGGCGTCGTCCTCGGCATCCTGGTGGGCGTAGATCGTATCGTAGAAGAGCGTCCACGCGATCCCCGACAGGTAGAGAAGGATCGCCGGCAGGCCGACGCGGCCCTGATGCGCGGCATAGGCGAGAAGCGCGCCCCAGTTGAAGGCGAGGCCGAGGAATGCCTGCGGCCACCAGGTGAAGCGCTTGGCGAACGGGTAGGCGGCAACGAGCGCAAGCGACCCGATGCCGAGCGCGATCGCGGTCCGGTTGAAGGTGACCAGGATCAGCGCCGCCGCCAGAGACTGCGCGATGCCCCAGGCCAGCGCCGCCCGGACCGTCACCTGGCCCGACGGGATCGGCCGCGACCGGGTGCGGGCGACGGCGGCGTCGAAATCGCGGTCCGTGATGTCGTTCCAGGTGCAGCCCGCGCCGCGCATGAGGAAGGCCCCGAGGGCCGAGCCCGCCGCGATCCAGAGGTCGAAGGGTCTCCAGCCGGTTTCCGCGGCGGCGAGCGCAAGACCCCACCAGCAGGGCAGGAGAAGCAGCCAGGTGCCGATCGGGCGGTCCGCCCGCGACAGCCGGAGGAAGGGCCTTGACGCCCTGGGCGCGAACCGGTCGACCCAGTTCTCGCTCGGGGCGTCCGCGACGCGCCCGGCGTCGTCGGCCGGACCTGCGATGCCGGCGCGGCGGGCGGTCTCTGGCGTTCGGTCGGGGGGGGTCATAAGCTCGCGGGCATGGCGTCCTTGGTCCGGCTCTATGTAGATCATGCCTTGAACGGGGGGCAATCGGTTCCCCTCGCCGAGGCGCAGGCGCATTACCTCGGCACCGTGATGCGGCTCGGGCCGGGGGACGCGCTTCTGGCGTTCAACGGACGCGACGGCGAATGGCGGGTGGCGTTCCGGCCGCAGGGGCGGCGGGGCGGCACGCTCGACTGCCTGGCTCCGGTCCGGCCGCAGGGATCTCCTCCGGACCTGTGGCTGGTCTTCGCCCCCCTCAAGAAGGCGCGCACCGACTTCCTGGTCGAGAAGGCGGTCGAGCTCGGGGTGTCGCGGCTGATGCCGGTGCAGACCGATTTCACCAGTGCCGAACGCCTGCGCGACGACCGGCTGCGCGCCCACGCGGTCGAGGCGGCCGAGCAGTGCGGCGCGACGAGCGTTCCCGAGATTGCCCCGCTGACGGCGCTGTCGCGCGTCCTGTCCGGCTGGGACCCGTCGCGCCGGCTCTGGCTCTGCGACGAGGAGGCCGGGGCCGGCCCAGGGGAAGGCCGGGGGGAAAGCGGGGGGGGCGTTCCGCGACATGGGGCGGGCGGGGCGGCGGCGCCCGCACCGGCGCATTCCGCCTTTGCCGGTGCCGGTCCGGGCCCCGCGGCAATCGCGATCGGGCCGGAGGGTGGCTTTTCTCCCTCCGAGCGCGTGCGGCTGCGGTCGCTTGCCTTCGTCAGTCCGGTCGGTCTCGGTCCGCGCATCCTCAGGGCCGAGAC
>JBMOOH010000026.1:61829-142315 GCA_049323795.1 Pseudomonadota bacterium | reverse complement strand
CGCCCTCAAGGCAGCCCCCGAGGCCGAGGCGACGGCCGCCGCCGCGGCACCCGCCCCTGCACCCGCCCCTGCACCCGCCCCGGCGCCGGCTCCGGCGAAGGCGACGATCGTGACCGTCCAGCCGGGCTTCACCCTCTGGCGGATCGCGCGCGAGAACTACGGCGCCGGCATCCTCTACGTGCGTGTCTTCGAAGCCAACAAGGACCAGATCCGGGATCCGGACCTGATCTATCCGGGCCAGATCTTCACCGTTCCCGCCGGGGCGGACTGAACCCCGCGGGGGGGGGGGCTCAGCCACCTGCCAGTTCGTGATCCTCGGCCGTGCCGGCGGGCGCGGGGCCGTCCGGCCCGCGATGCGCACAGCAGTCGTGCATCAGATAGCCGATGACGCCCTCGATGCCGGCGTGGTCGGCGGCGTAGAAGACCGACCGGCCGCGACGGCGCGACCGGACCAGCGCGGCCTGTTCGAGCGAAGCGAGATGGAACGACAGGCGCGAGGCGGACATCCCCATGCGGCGCGCGATCTCGCCTGCGGAAAGCCCCTCCGGGCCCACGCCGACGAGCGCGCGCAGAAGGTCGAGCCGGGCGCCATGCGAGAGCGCCGCGAAGGCATCGAGGGCGCGGCTGCGGTGCAATGGTTGAACCCTTCATGAGAAGTTGAATTATCCCGCTTGATACCGGAGGCAGGCCGTGCAATCAAGTGGCCCGCAGACAGCGGACAGAGAGAGGGCGCAGGCGGGGCAGGATGACGGACGTTGCGGCTGGACGATCGGCACCGCCGGTTCGGCATGCGCCTCAGGACGCGGCCGGCCGGGGATCTGGGCCCAAGGGCGGCGTCGACACCATCCGGCGCCTTCTGCCCTATCTCTGGCCGCGCGAGGCGGTCTGGGTGCGGCGGCGGGTCGTCGTCGCGCTTCTGGCGCTCTTCGCGGCCAAGGTGTTCTCGCTCGTCACGCCGTTCTTCTACAAGGCGGCCGTGGACAGCCTCGCCGGTCAGGCGCGCGGCGAGGGGATGCTTCTTGCCCTCGGCGCGGTCGGCCTGACCGTCGCCTACGGGGGCGCGCGCCTTGCGAACGTGGGTTTCGGGGAACTCCGCGACGCGGTCTTCGTCCGGGTCGGACAACGCGCACTCCGCCAGCTTGCGCGGGAGACGTTCGAGCACATCCATGCGCTCTCGCTCCGCTATCACATAACCCGCAAGACGGGGGGGCTGTCGCGCGTGATCGAACGCGGGGTGAAGGGCGTCGATTTCCTCCTGCGCTTCACGCTCTTCTCGATCGGGCCGCTGTTTCTGGAACTGATCCTCGTCACCGTCATCTTCGCCACCATCTTCGACATCTGGTACGCGCTCGTGGTGCTCGTGACCATCGTCATCTACGTCGCCTTCACCTTCCGCGTCACCGAATGGCGGGTGAAGATCCGCAAGCAGATGAACGACCGCGACACCGACGCCAACCAGAAGGCGGTGGACAGCCTGCTGAACTTCGAGACGGTGAAGTATTTCGGCGCCGAGGCGCGCGAGGCGGCGCGCTACGACAGGGCGATGGCCGGCTACGAGACCGCCGCCGTCAGGACCGGGCAGTCGCTGTCCTTCCTCAACTTCGGCCAGGCGGCGATCATCGGCACCGGGCTTGTCATCGTGATGGTGATGGCCGCGCGGGGCGTGTCGGCGGGCAAGCTGACGGTCGGCGACTTCGTGATGGTCAATGCCTACATGCTCCAGATCACCCTGCCGCTCGGCTTTCTCGGAACCGTCTACCGCGAGATCCGTCAGTCGCTGATCGACATGGCCGACATGTTCCATCTTCTCGACCAGCCCGCCGAGATCGTGGACAGGCCGGGTGCCCGTGCCCTGGCGGTGACGGGCGGCGAGGTCGTGCTCGACGGCGTGTCCTTCGCCTACGACCCCGACCGTCCGATCCTGCGCGATGTGTCGCTGGCGGCCGGCGCGGGACAGACCGTCGCCATCGTCGGCCCCTCCGGTTCGGGCAAGTCCACCATCGGGCGGCTTCTGTTCCGCTTCTACGACGTGACCGGCGGCGCGCTGCGGATCGACGGCCAGGACGTGCGCGACGTGACGCAGGCCTCGCTGCACGCCGCAATCGGTGTGGTGCCGCAGGATACCGTCCTCTTCAACGATACGATCGGCTACAACATCGCCTACGGCAATCCCGATGCGCCGCGGGAGGAGCTGATCGCGGCAGCGAAGGCCGCGAAGATCCACGATTTCGTCATGTCGCTGCCGGACGGCTATCAGACCAAGGTGGGCGAGCGGGGACTGAAGCTCTCGGGCGGAGAAAAGCAGCGTGTGGGGATCGCCCGGACGCTTCTCAAGAATCCGCCGATCCTGATCCTCGACGAGGCGACATCGGCGCTCGACACCCAGACCGAACGCGACATCCAGGACAGCCTGAAGGCGATGGGGCAGGGCCGCACCGTCATCACCGTCGCGCACCGGCTGTCCACCATCGCGGACGCCGACATGATCGTGGTGCTGGAGGCAGGGCAGGTGGTCGAACAGGGCACGCACGAGGCGCTTCTGGCCAGGGACGGCCGCTACGCCGCGATGTGGTTCCGCCAGTCGGCCGAGGAAGAGGCCCGGTCCCGGATGCGCGAGGTCGCGGCGACCGATCCCGGCCGCAGGGAAGGGCCCGAGCGCGACCGGGCCGTGCCCCACAGCTGGACGATCTGACGGGCGCCCGGCGCGCGCGCTCGCCCCGACCGTTGCCAGCCCGCGCGAAGGCGTCATTATGCGGGCATGCGGGCCGCCGACCTGATCGCGGGCATCACTGTCGCGGGCATCCTCTTGCCCGAGGCGGTGGCCTATTCCGCGATCGCAGGCCTGCCTGCGGGGCGGGCGGTCGTGGCCGCGATCGCGGGGTCGCTGGCCTATGCGGCAGTCGGGCGGTCGCGCTTTGCCATCCTCGCCCCGACCTCGTCATCGGCGGCAATCCTCGGTGGGCTCATGGCTGCGCCGCAGGTCGCCCCGCTGAACGCGGGATCGGTCGCCACGGCGGCGACCCTTCTGGCGGGAGCGATGTTCGTCATCGGCGCCGCGCTGGGGTTCGGACGCCTTTCCGCGCTGATCCCCCGTCCGGTGCTGCGGGGTTTCGCCTTCGGTGTCGCGGTCACGATCATCATCCGGCAGGCGCCGTATCTTCTGGGGTCCGGGCCGCTGCGGGGTACGGTCCCCGAGGTGGCGTGGGGTGTCGTTGCCGGGCTGCCGGGCGCCAACCCCTGGACCGTCGCGACCGGCGTCGTGTCTCTTGCCCTTTACCTTCTGCTGCGCCGGGTGCCGGCGATCCCGGCGGCGTTCGCCACGCTGGCCGCAGGCGCCGGGGCGAGCGTCGTCCTCTCCCTTGGCGCGAGGGGCGTCGCGCTCACCGGGCCGGTCGGTGTCCCCTCGATCGTTCCGGCCTGGCCGGATCTCGCGCCCGGCGACTGGATCGCGCTCGCCCCGTTCGTGCTGCCCCTTGTCCTGATCCTGCTGGCCGAAGGATGGGGGACGGTCAGCGCGCTTTCGGCCGCGCGCGGCGAGACCGCCGATCCGGGGCGCGAGGTTCTGGCCTTCGGCATTGCCAATATTGCCAGCGCGCTGGTGCGCGGGATGCCCGTCGGGGCAGGATTCTCGGCCGGGGCGGCGGCCGATGCGTCGGGTGCTGCCACTCGGCTGACGGCCGTCGCGGCGGCCGGGGCGCTTGCCGCCTTCGTCTTCCTTGCCGGACCGGTGATGGCGGCGCTGCCCAGGCCGGTGCTGGCCGCCGTCGTCATCGGCACGCTGGCCCACGCCCTTTCGCCGGCGCCCTTCCTGCGGCTCTGGCACCTTGGCCGCGATGTCTGGATCGCCGCGGTGGCGGCGGTCGCGGTGATCGCCCTCGGCGTGCTGAACGGAATGCTCGCCGCTGTCGCCCTGTCGCTCGCGGCGCTGGTGCGGCGGCTGATGACGCCGCGCATCGCCCGGCTGGGGCGGCTGGACGGCGGACGCGACTTCGTCGACGTCGAGCGTCACCCCGAGGCGCGCATGCCCGAGGGCACGCTGATCTACCGCCCGTCCGAGCCGATGTTCTTCGGCAATGCGGCCGCGATCCTGGACCGGATCGGACGTGAGGTCGCGTCCCGCGGGCCGGGGGTTGTGCTGATCCTCAGCCTCGAGGAGACGTTCGATCTCGACAGCACCACCCTCGACGCGCTGCTCTCGTTCGAGGCCGTGTGCGCGGGCACCGGCGCAACCCTGCTTCTGGCGCGCGTTCACGACCATGTGCGCGATGTTTTGCGCGCAGCGGGCAGGACAGACCTCATCGACCGGGCGTACTACAGCGTCGATGACGCGGTCTTGGCGGCCCGGGCCGCCGCGCCGCCCGCCGGAAAGGACCGAACCGATGTCCCGTGACGTGACGCCGATCCTGAAGACCCACCGGCTCGACCGGCTTCTGCCGACACAGATGACGATCGGTTACCGCGAGGTCGCGGCGCGCATCGCCGAATGGAAGGGCATGAAGAAGAAGGAGGCGGGGGTTTTCCTTGGCGGACACGCCATTCCGGTCGTTCTCGGGCCCGCCGACCGCACCTGCCTGATCGACCACCACCACCTTGCGCGCGCGCTGATCGATTCGGGGCAGGAGGAGGTGATGGTGCAGGTCGTCGCCGACTACCGCTCGCTGTCGGTCGGCGAATTCTGGCACATGCTCGACTGCCAGAACTACGTCTACACCTTCGACGCGCAGGGCCGTAAGCACGCGCCGTCCGACCTGCCGGGCTCGCTGCTCGTCATGCCCGACGACCCGTTCCGGTCTCTCGCCGGGGCGGTCCGCCGCAATGGCGGATTCGCGAAGGACCGGACCCCCTATGCCGAGTTCATCTGGTCCGATTTCTTCCGCCGCCGCATTGGCGACAAGCTGGTCGAGCGCGATTTCGACCGCGCCCTTGGACAGGCGACGGACCTTGCGCGAAGCGGTGCCGCGCGGCACCTGCCGGGCTGGTGCGGCCCGGATACCTGACGCACAGGGTGCCCTTGGCACCCACGGACCCTCTGTGTAAGAGAGGCGGGCGGGCGCGGAAGGCCCGAGGGGGCGGGCAGTGAGCAACAACGACAGCTTCATCGACGAGGTGACCGAGGAGGTCCGCCGCGACCGGCTCTACGGCGCGATGCGCAGGTATGGCTGGATCGGCATCCTCGCCATCGCGCTGATCGTCGCGGGCACCGCCTGGCGCGAATGGGATAAGCGCGACGCCGAGGCGCGTGGCCGCGCCTTCGGCGATGCGGTCGCGGCGGCCCTGCAGACGCAGGACCCCGCGGCAAGGGCCGCCGCGCTCGCCGCGATCGAGGCCGATCCCGCGCAGGCCCCGCTTCTGGCGCTGCTCAGGTCGGGCGAGGCTGTCGCGGCGGGGGACAGTGCCGGGGCCGCCGCGGCGCTGCGCGCCCTGGCCGAGGCGCCGGGCACCCCGGACCTCTACCGCCAGTTCGCGCGGCTGAAGCTCGTCATGGCCGCGGGCACCGCGATGGATGCGGCCGAGCGCGACGCGATCCTGTCCGATCTCGCCGCCGCCGGCGCCCCGTTCCGCCCGCTGGCGATGGAACAGCAGGCGCTGGCGCTGGTTGACACCGGAAAGCCCGACGAGGCGATCACGCTGGCGCGGCGTATTCTCGATGAACCGACGGTCACGCCGGCCTTGCGCCGCCGCGTCGCGCAGTTGATTGTGGCGCTCGGGGGCAGCCCGCTCGGGGGCGACCCGGCGGCGAACTAGCCGGGACGGGACCGGAAGTGCCTGACGGAAGGACGGGGGCGGCAGAGTGACAATGCGTGCGATCCTGATTCTGGCGCTCGCCGTGGTGGCGGGCTGTTCGGCGCGGAACCGCGAGCCCATCCTTCCGGGCACGCGGCTCGACGTGAACGCCCCGATCGAAGACATCGCCCCGTCCGGAGACGCCGCCCCGTCCGGCGGCCAGGCCGGAGAGGCCGCGGCTGCCGATCCGGCCCGGGGACTTCCCGCACAGGACGTGCCATCGGGCGTCGCGCCGGTTCCCGTATCGATCCCCGCTCCGACCGCGAACGCCGACTGGACCCATCGCGGCGGCTCGGTGACGCATCGCGTGGCCAATGCCGCGCTCGGCGCGCAGCCGCAGCGGATCTGGAGCGCGGGGATAGGGCGGGGCGAAACCCGGCGGAACCGCATCTCCTCGGACCCGGTCGTGGCGCAAGGCAGGGTGTTCACGCTCGACGCGGACGCGCGCGTCACCGCCGTGGGCACCAACGGCGCGGTGCTCTGGTCGACCGATCTCACGCCGCCGAGCGACCGCGAGGGCGATGCCTCGGGCGGCGGGCTGGCGGCCGCGGAGGGTCGCGTCTTCGCCACCACCGGCTTCGGCGAGATCGTGGCGCTCGACGCGGCGTCCGGGTCCGTGGCCTGGAGGCAGCGGCTCGACGCGGCGGTGGGCGGCGCGCCGCTGGTCTGGAACGGAACCGTCTATGTCGCCGCGCGGGACGGGTCCGGCTGGGCGGTGCGGGCGGGCGACGGCAAGGTGCTCTGGCGCACGGCCGGTGCCCCCGGCGGCGCGGGCATCATGGGTGTGTCCGCGCCGGCGGTTTCGGAAAACCGGGTGGTCTTCCCGTTCTCGTCGGGTCAGCTCGTGTCATCGGATGCAGCGACCGGCGCGACCGTCTGGCAGGGGTTCGTCGCGGGCAAGCGGCTCGGCCGGGCCGTTGCATCGGTCGCCGATCTGACCGGCGACCCGGTGATCGCGGACAACATCATCTACGCGGGCAGTTCGGCCGGCCGGCTTGCCGCCTTCGACGACCGGACCGGCGCCCCGCTGTGGGAGGCCAGGGACGGCCCGCTGGGCCCCGTCGCCATCGCGGGCGAAGCGATCTGGCTCGTCTCGGACGAAAACCAGCTTGTGCGGCTCGACCGCGCGACCGGGCGGACCGTATGGCGCGTCGACCTGCCGTTCTTCACCAAGGACAAGATCAGGCGCCGCCGCGACATCTTCGTCCATTTCGGCCCCGTCCTCGCGGGCGGCCGGCTCTGGACCGCATCCACGGACGGCTATCTCAGGGCCTTCGATCCGGAATCGGGCGCGGTTGCCTACGCGACGCCGATACCGGGTGGCGGGGCCGCCTCGTCGCCGGTCGTCGCCGGGGGCACCCTCTATGTCGTCTCCAGGAACGGTCAGCTTCACGCTTTCCGCTGACCCCGAAGCGGTGTAAGGGGGCGGCTTCGCCGGCCGAGGCCCGGGACCGGCCTGCCATGACCAAGGCACGCGCACCATGACCTTCTCGCTCGCCATCGTCGGACGGCCCAACGTCGGCAAGTCGACGCTCTTCAACCGGCTCGTCGGCAGGCGGCTGGCGCTGGTGGACGACCGTCCCGGCGTCACCCGCGACCTGCGCGAGGGCGAGGCGCGGCTCGGGCCCCTGCGGTTTACGGTCATCGACACGGCGGGCCTAGAAGAGGCGACCGACGAAAGCCTTCAGGGCCGGATGCGGCGTCTGACCGAGCGTGCCGTGGGAATGGCCGACATCTGCCTCTTCATGGTGGACGGCCGCGCCGGCGTCACCGCCGCCGACCGGGTCTTCGCCGACATCCTGCGCAAGAAGAATGCCCACGTCCTCCTTGCCGTGAACAAGGCGGAAGGGACGGCGGGCGATGCGGGCGCGCTCGAGGCCTGGGAACTGGGCCTGGGCGAGCCCTTGCGCATCTCGGCCGAGCACGGCGAGGGAATGGACGACCTCTACCGGGCGCTGGCGCCCATCGCCGAGGGCTTCGGGGCGCGCGATCGGCAGGACGCGCCCGAGACCGATGTGGCGGTGTCGGACGACACGGCCGAGGCGGGGCCGCGGAGGCCCACCGCCGAAAGGCCGCTGCAGATCGCCGTGATCGGGCGGCCGAACGCAGGCAAGTCCACCCTCGTCAACGCGATCCTCGGCGAGGACAGGATGCTGACCGGGCCAGAGGCCGGGATCACCCGCGACGCGATCTCGGTCCGGGCCGATTTCATGGGCACGCCCGTCCGCATCTTCGACACGGCGGGCATGCGGAAGAGGGCGAAGGTCACGGACAAGATCGAGAAGCTGTCGGTCGCGGACGGATTGCGCGCCGTGCGCTTCGCGGAGGTGGTCGTGGTGCTGCTCGACGCCGCCATCCCGTTCGAGACGCAGGACCTGCGCATCGCCGACTTCGCCGAGAGCGAGGGGCGGGCGGTCGTGGTCGCCGTCAACAAGTGGGACCTCGAAGAGGACAAGAACGCCAAGCTCGCCGGGCTGAAGGAGGCGCTCGACCGCCTTCTGCCGCAGCTTCGCGGCGCGCCGCTCGTCACCGTATCGGCGAGGACGGGCCGGGGACTCGACCGGCTGCACGAGGCGATCCTCAGGACCTATGACGTCTGGAACCGCCGCATCACCACCGGCAAGCTGAACCAGTGGCTGGCGGCGATGACCGAATCCCACCCGCCGCCCGCGCCGGGGGGGCGGCGGATATCGCTGCGCTACATGACGCAGGTGAAGACGCGGCCACCGGCCTTCGTGGTCATGACCACCCATGCCGGGGACCTGCCCGACGCCTACGCGCGCTACCTGACGAACGGCCTGCGCGAGCACTTCGACATGCCGGGCACCCCGATCCGGCTCACGTTCCGCGACCAGGGCGCGAAGAACCCCTACCGCGACAGGAAGAAGTCCACCCCGTCGCGGCTGAAAAAGCACGTCGAGGGGCGCGAGAAGGCGGCGAAGTCCTGATGGTTCCCGTGCGGGGCTACCACGCCTCGCGCAGCACCCAGTCGCGGCGCTGGAGGAACTCGTCCCTGGTGAGCAGCTCGGCGATCCGCGCCTCGTGCGCGGCGCAGCAGGCATCGTGCAGCGCCATCAGGGCCGGATCGCTTTCGAAACGGTCCCGGTGACAGGCGCGCGCGGCCCCGTCGCCGCGGGCGAAGGACGAGAGCGCCTCTTCATCCCGGTTCCGGGTGCGCCAGTAGGTCTGCGAGACCTGTTTGCCCGTGATGACAACGTCACCCCGGAACATCTTGACAAGATAGGAGGAAAGCGACCTCAGCGCGAAGTGGTCGAGGCTGACGAGGCCGTAGGTTCCCCGGCTGTCGAGCCCGTTCTCGCCACGGTCGGCCATCAGCGAGGCGAGCGGACGCCCCGATCCGTCGAGCCAGATCACCGGCCCCCGGTCGCTTCGCATGTCCGGACGGTGGTTGCGCAGCCGTCCCACCCGTTCGGACAGCCTGACGATGCTCTTGACCCCGCGCCGCGAGCGCGGCTTGCCCGGGCGTTCGGACTGGTGCATCGGGAACAGGTCCTTGATCCAGCCGCGCTCGTACTGTTCGCGCCGGTTCGACCCGTGGTTCAGTTCCGTCATCGACAGCACGTCGAAGGGCCCGGTCGCGGCGAAGAGATCGGCAAGCCGCCCCTCGCCGGTGCGGACATTGATGAATTCGTCCACGTCGATCGAGATGAAGAAGTCGGCCTCGCGGACCGGGCGGAGGTGATGGGCGTAATTGAGCGCGAGGGGCTGGAAATGCGTGTCGCCCGACGCGAGCGCCGGGTTCGGCAGGTGCACGACCTCTCCCCGGTCGTGCAGGTGGTCGAGCAGGCGGTCGGTGCCGTCGGTGCAGTCGTTGGTGAAGATCACGAAGTCGGTGACGCCGACGGCCCGGTGCCATGCCAGCCATTCGAGGATGAAGGGGCCTTCGTCCTTCATGCAGGTCGCGACGGTGACGCGCGGGGCCCCGGACGGCCAGTCGCTGCGGGCGCGGAAGGGCGCGAAGGCCGGCGCAGCCGCCGGCGGAGGGACGGCGGCGCGTTCGAAGATCTGCACGCCGCCTTCGGCGCGCCGGCCGCCCCGGAGCGGCAGCCCCTTCCTCGCAAGCGTGTCGATGAGGCGGGCCTCGCCGTCCCCGCCGTAGACCTTGGGGTTCAGTTCGATGATGATCGCGCGGACATCGCTCAGGTCCGCGCCGTCGAAGAGCCCCATTTCGCCGCCCCCGATGTCGCAGACGATGACCGTCGGGCGGACCTCGTCGATCAGGTCGGCGAGGGCGAAGCGTGGCAGGGTCACCACCCGTGCGTAGGGCCGGGAATGCGGCTCAATGGACGAGGTCCAGACATCGGGCCGCAGGTAGAAGTCGATGCCGTCGCCCGGCTCGGCGGTCGCGATGCCGTTTCTCAGGTCCACGGTCCTGATGCCGTTCAGCCTGTGGGTTTCGCGGATCAGCGGGATCAGGCCGGGATTCGCCTCGACCGCGGTCACGCGCTCGACCCCCTTGACCATGGCCGCGATCGCCGAAAGCAGTCCCACGCCCGCGCCAAGCTCCAGCACCCGGTCGCCGGGCCGAAGCACCTTGCGCAGGACCATCGCCGCGCCGCCTTCGTAGCGGCCGCGCCGCATCGGGCGCTCGATCCTGGGCGTGACGATCGACGGCACGAAGGGCACCTTGACGCCCAGCGTCTCGATCACCTCGTCGTAGGGCAGGGGCTTGGTCAGCATCCGGCCATCTCTTTCCCTTGCCCTTGCGCCAGCGCCGCGGCCCCGCCGCGGTGGAAGGCGGCCGCGCGCGCCACGGCGGCGGCCAGCGTCTCTCCGGGCGTGAGGCGGAGGTCGCCGTGATCGTTCCGGGCATCCTCGATCAGCGTCACCGGGTCGTCGCCCGGCCCGGTCGCCGCCGCGACCCGGCGGATCGACGAGACCGGGACGCGCCTGTCCCCCGGCCCGTGCAGCGCCAGCACCTTCGCGCCGGTCGGCCGGCGGAATGACGGATAGCCGAACCCGCCCGAGAAGCTGAACACCGTCGCCACCGGCGGGCGCGCGAGCGAGAGGGCGGGCGGAAGCCAGAGGGCGTTCAGGGCCGAGATCGCGCCGGCGGAACTGCCCGCCAGAAGGTAGGTGCCGCTGAGCCGCCAGTCCGACCTGCGCGCCTCGGCGAGGGCGAGGAAGGCGCAGGCGTCCTCGACAACGGCGAGGGGACGGGCCCCGAGGAAGCTTTCGGCCATCTCCTCGCCCGCCGCCGCAGCGTCGGCGACGAGCGCGGGCAGGGCCGCTTCGGTCGCGGGGCGCAGGATCGCGGGCGGCCGCGCGAGGCGGTAGTCGATGAAGGCCGACGCGATGCCGGCCTTGCCGAACTCGGCGGCGATGAGGGCATGGTTGCGATGCTGGCGGCTGCCGCTGCGGAAGCCGCCGGAATGCATCCAGACCATCAGGTCGAAGGGTCCGGTCCCGTCCGGCAGATACAGGTCGGCCTCGAGCGCGCGCGCCCCTTTCCGCGTCGGATGCGTGGCGTAGGTCAGCGTCGTCGCCGCGGCCATTCGCCTGTCCTGCCCTCGTGCCTGCCGGTCCGGGCCGGTTCCGGCCCGCATGTCGCCTCTCGCCCGCGTTGACCCGCGGATCGTCGGGGGAACAGTGCCACCTCCGGTGCCGCAGGGTCAACAGGAGGGCGGCGAAAGCGCAGCCGTCTGTGTCAGACGAGCATCCCTTCGGGCGTGATCCGGTTCTTGCCGCCGAGCCAGCGGAGCAGCGCCGGCGGCAGGTTCACCCCGCCATCCGCCGTCTGGCCGTTTTCCAGGACCGCGATCAGGCAGCGGCCCACCGCAAGGCCCGAGCCGTTCAGCGTGTGGACGAATTCCGGCTTGCCGCCGCCCGCGGGCCGGTAGCGGGCGTTCATCCGACGCGCCTGGAAATCGCCGCAGACGCTGACCGAGGAAATCTCGCGGTAGGTGTTCTGCCCCGGCAGCCAGACTTCGAGGTCATGGGTCTTGCGCGCCCCGAAGCCCATGTCGCCGGTGCAGAGGACGACGGTGCGATAGGGCAGGCCGAGCCGTTTCAGCACGGCTTCCGCACAGCGCGTCATCCGCTCGTGTTCGGCAAGGGAGGTCGCGGGGGTGGTGATCGACACCATCTCGACCTTTTCGAACTGGTGCTGGCGCAGCATGCCGGCCGTGTCCTTGCCCGCGCTGCCCGCCTCGGACCGGAAGCACTGGGTATGCGCGGTCATCCGGATCGGAAGCGCGCTTTCGTCGAGGATCTCCTCGCGGACCGCGTTCGTCAGCGTCACTTCCGATGTCGGGATCAGCCACCAGCCGTTCGTGGTCCGGTAGCTGTCCTCGGCAAACTTCGGGAGTTGATTGGTGCCGTACATCGCCTCTTCGCGCACCAGCACGGGCGTCATCGTCTCGATCAGCCCGTGTTCGGTCGTGTGCAGGTCGAGCATGAACTGCGCCAGCGCCCGGTGCAGCCGCGCGATCGCGCCCTTCAGGACCACGAACCGCGCGCCCGAGAGCTTGGCGGCGGTCTCGAAATCCATCCCCGGCTTCACGCCCGCGATCTGGTAGTGCTCGACCGGCTTGAAGTGGAAGCTGCAGGGCGTGCCCCAGCGGCGGATCTCGACGTTGTCGCGTTCGTCGGCGCCGTCGGGAACGTCGTCGTGCGGCAGGTTGGGGATGGTCAGCAATAGGTCGCGAAGCATAGCGTCAAGGCGTCTCGCGTGTTCGTCCTGCTCCACAACCTCCTGTTTTCTGCCCGCGACAGCAGCTCGAAGCTGCTCGAAGAAGGCTTGGTCTCCCGCCGCTTTGGCGGCACCGGCTTTCTTGCTCAACTCGTTTGCGTGGAACTGCGACTGCTCGGCAAGGTGGATGGCAAGGCGCCGCTCTTCATCGAGCTTCAGTATTTCAGGCGAGGCGGCGGGCAACCCCCGGCGGGCCAATGCGGCGTCGAAGGCGGCGGGGTTCTCGCGGATGGCGCGGATGTCGTGCATGGTGCCGGGGTACCTCGGTTCGCGGGGGTTCGCGGGCTTCCGTGCCGGGGGTGATGCCACAACAGTCCGTCCCGCGGAAGAGCGGACCGATCCCTCGGGCGGCGAGCGGAGGGCAGGCGTGCACGGGCAGGCGCGCACGGGCAGGCGCGCACGGGCAGGCGCGCACGGGCGCGGGTCTCCGCGGGTCTTTAGGGTTCCGTCAGCGCCCGCCTGAGGTTCTCCGCCGGCCGGACTGCGTAGGTGGCGGCGGCGCCTGCGGCCCCGGCGGGCGCGGGTCTGCGGGACTGCGCCACGATGACCGCCCGCAGCCGCCAGCCGCCCGCGGGCCCCGCCAGCACCGCACCGCCCGAAAAGCCCGGCTTCGAGGCGCAGTCGATCCCGATCACATCGCCCTCTTCGAGCACGATGCGGCAGGCGCGTTCGGCCAGGGGCGTGTCGGGTGCTCCGTTCGGGTAGGCGATGGCGGTCAGGGCGGACGAGGCCATGTCGCCGCCTCCTCCGTCGCCTTCGGTCAGGGGCAGCGGTTCGGCGACCAGCGGCGGGACGGGGCGGTCGAGCCGGACGAGCGCGACATCGAAGGGCAGGGCGCCGCCGAGAAGCGTCCGCGCCTCGGGCAGGGTCACGTCCGCCGCGCCAAACAGCGCGCCGGGGCCGTTCCACGGCCATCCCGGCGCAAAGACGAAGCGCGACGGGTCGCGCGGAGCCGAGCGCTCGTCGCGCGACAGGCAGTGCGTCGCGGTCAGCACGCGGTCGGGTGCGACCAGCACTGCCGTGCACCCGCCCCGGCGCGGGCCGGGCGCCGGGCCGGGGCCGAACCATCCGACTGCCGCGGGAGGCGCTGCGTCCGGTCCGGCGGGCCGGCGCGGAGGCGTCCCGGTCCGTGCCGCCGCGGCCGGGGCGGTACCGCTGGCCGCAGGGGCGGCCGCAGGGGCGGGCGCCTCCCGCGGACCGGCGGCACCGGGGCCGGAGAGAACCAGCCATCCGCAGACCAGCGCGGCCGGGACGGTCCCGAGGCCGCGAACCGCGCGGGGGATGCGGCGCGCCGCGCGGCAATACGCCCTGCCCGAGGTCGATTGCGCGCGGGCCGGGCAGGTCATATACAGCCGCCCACGCAAGGCGCGCGGCCGGCCGGCCGTCGCCTTGAAACCGGGTGCCCCCGCAAGTAGGGTGCGCGCCAATCCCCGGGGACCGCCCCCCCGGGACCGAGCCAAAAGGGACGTCCCATGTTCGTTACCCCTGCCTTCGCCCAGACTGCCGGTTCCGCTGGCGCGGGTGCCGCTCTGGCGCAGTTCGTGCCGCTCATCCTCATCTTCGTCATCATGTACTTCCTTCTCCTGCGGCCGCAGCAGAAAAAGCTCAAGGACCACCGCGCGATGGTCGAGACGCTGCGCCGCGGCGACCAGGTCGTGACCTCGGGCGGGATCATCGGCAAGGTGTCGAAGGTCAAGGAGGACGGCGAGATCGAGGTCGAGATCGCCGAAGGCGTCAGGGTGCGCGTCGTGAAGTCCACGATCAGCCAGGTCCTGAACAAGACCGAACCCGCGGCCGCGTCCAACTGAGCCGGCATCCGACATGTTCCTCATCCCGACCTGGAAGCAGATCGCCATCTGGACGGTCTGCCTCGCCTCGATCGTCTTCGCGCTTCCCAACCTCTTCTATTCGCGCGTCGAGCGCCATAACGACGCCCTCGCGGCCGTCACGCGGGCGGGGATAGCCCCAACGCCCGAACAGGCCGCCGAGATCGGCCTCTGGCCGTCCTGGCTTCCCTCGTCGATCCTGAGCCTCGGGCTCGACCTCCGCGGCGGGGCGCACCTTCTGGCCGAAGTTCAGGTCGCCGACGTCTACAAGAGCCGGATGGACGGGCTCTGGCCCGAGGTACGCCGTGCCCTTTCGGCCGAACGCGAGACGATCGGCGGCGTCCGCCGCGTCCAGGGACCGCCCGACGTGCTCGCCGTGCAGATCGAGAAGCCCGAGGGTCTCGCGCGGGCCGTCGAGATCGTGCGGAACATGGCCCGGCCGGTGGTCACGCTCGCCGGAGCGGGGTCGAGCGACATCGAGGTCTCGGGCGGGGGCAATACGCTGACCGTCCGGCTGTCGGAGGCCGAACGCCGTGCGACCGACGACCGGACCATGCAGCAGTCGGTCGAGATCGTCCGCCGCCGGGTGGACGAGGTCGGCACCCGCGAGCCGACGATCCAGCGCCAGGGCAAGGACCGGATCCTGATCCAGGTGCCCGGCATCGGCAGCGCGGCAGAGCTCAAGGCCCTGATCGGCACCACGGCGCAGCTCACCTTCAACCCGGTGGTCCGCATGGCCGCGAGCGCGACCGAGCTGGCCGGGCCCGGCAACGTCGTCCTGCCCGACGCCAACGACCCCAACGCGTTCTACGTCATCGAGCAGACGCCGGTCGTGGCGGGCGAGGATCTCGTGGACGCGCGCCCCGAATTCGACCAGAATGGCCGTCCGGCGGTCGGCTTCCGCTTCGACGCGACCGGGGCGCGCAAGTTCGGCGACTACACCCGCGAGAACATCGGCAAGCCCTTCGCGATCGTGCTCGACAGCGAGGTGATCTCGGCGCCGGTCATCCAGGCCTACATCGCCGGCGGTTCGGGGATCATCACCGGCAACTTCTCGGTCGAGGAATCGACCAACCTCGCCGTCCTGCTGCGCGCCGGAGCGCTTCCCGCGAAGATGAATTTCCTCGAGGAACGCACGATCGGCCCCGAACTCGGCGCGGACTCGATCCGCGCCGGCCAGATGGCGGCGGCGGTCGGCCTGTCCCTCGTGGTCCTCTACATGATCGCAAGCTACGGGCTTTTCGGGGTGATGGCCAACATCGCGCTGCTGGTGAACATGGTGATGCTCCTCGCTGTCCTGTCGCTGATCGGGGCCACCCTGACACTGCCCGGCATCGCGGGGATCGTCCTCACCATGGGCATGTCGGTCGATGCGAACGTCCTGATCTTCGAGCGCATCCGCGAGGAACTGCGACAGGGCCGGCGCCCTGCCCACGCGATCGAGCAGGGGTTCGACCGCGCCTTCTCGGCGATCATGGACTCCAACATCACCGCGATCATCACCGCGGCCATCATGTACTGGATCGGTTCGGGTCCGGTGCGGGGCTTTGCGGTGACGCTCGGGATCGGGATTGTCACCTCGATGTTCACGGCGGTCTATGTCACCCGGCTCATCATCCACACGTGGCTCCGCTGGCGGCGCCCGAAGACCATCGTCGTCTGAGGAGGCAAGATTGGCATTCCGTCTCCATCTCGTTCCGGTCCACACCTCGATCGACTTCTTCCGTCTTCAGTTCGTGACCTTCGGCGCCTCGATCGTCGCCATCTTGCTGAGCTTCGTGTCGCTGGCGGTGTTCGGCCTGAACTTCGGGATCGACTTCCGGGGCGGGACAACGATCCGCACCGAATCGGCGCTGGCCGTCGATGTCGCGGCCTACCGGTCCGCGCTCGATCCGCTCGGGCTGGGCGATGTCACGATCTCGCAGGTGTTCGACCCGTCCTTCCGCGCCGACCAGAACGTCGTGCAGATCCGCATCCAGGCCCAGCAGGGGTCCGAAGCCCTGTCCCCGGAGCGGGTGGATCAGGTCAAGGCCGCGCTCGCCACGGTCGATCCGCAGATCAAGTTCACCTCCGTCGAGTCGGTCGGCCCGAAAGTGTCCGGAGAGCTGATCTGGTCGGCGCTCCTCGCGATCGGGGCGGGCACGCTCGGGATCATGATCTATGTCTGGCTGAGATTCGAGTGGCAGTTCGCGGTCGGAACCGTCGCCGCGCTGCTGCACGACGTGATCGCCACGGTCGGGGTGTTTTCGTTCTTCCAGATCAAGTTCGACCTGACGATCGTTGCCGCGCTGCTCACGATCCTCGGCTATTCGATGAACGACACGGTGGTGATCTTCGACCGCCTCAGGGAAAACCTGATGAAATACAAGAGCATGCCTCTGCGCGACATGATGAACCTGACGGCGAACGAGACGCTGAGCCGTACGGTGATGACGGCGACGACGACGCTCCTTGCGCTGGCCGCCCTGCTCGTCTTCGGCGGCGACGTGATCCGCGGCTTCGTCTTCGCGATGATCTTCGGCGTGTTCGTGGGTACCTATTCCACGCTCTATGTCGCCAAGAACATCGTGCTGTTCCTCGGGGTCAAGCGCGAATGGGGCAAGCCGGCCGAGAAGGGACCGTCGGGAACGCAGTTCGTCTCCGGGGGGAAGTGACGGCGCGATGATGCGGCTCACCGAGACCGACTTCGGCGGCGCGCGGCCGATCGAAGGCTACGGCCCCGGCCACTGGCGGGTGGGCGGCACGGCCATTTCCGGACATGTTCTTGTCACCGGAACCGGGGCGCGCGCCTGGGGGGGGTATGACGATCTCCCGCCGCTTGTCGCGCTCGCCGGGGAGGTCGATGTCCTCTTCATCGGCACCGGAGCCGCGATCGCCCATCCGCCCGCGCCGTTCCGCGCCGCCCTCGAGACGGCGGGCCTGGCGATCGAGGCCATGGACAGCGCCGCGGCGGCACGCACCTACAACGTGCTTCTGTCCGAAGGGCGGCGGGTGGCTGCCGCGCTTCTGGTCGTCGGACCCGCCCGGTGACGGCGGCGGCCGTCCGGCGCGGACGCGGAGCTGCGGGGCGGCCTTGACCGAGGCCCTGGCAGTGGAGAACCTGTCGGTTGCCCGCGGCGGGGCGGTGGTGCTCGCCGGGGTTTCCCTTTCGCTTGCGGCGGGCGAGGTGCTCCAGCTCCGCGGGCCGAACGGCATCGGCAAGACGACGCTTCTGCGCTGCATCGCCGGACTGCAGCCGCCCGAGGAGGGGCGCATCTCTGCCGATCCCGAAACGATCGCCTATGCCGGTCATGCCGACGGCATCAAGCCCACGCTCACGGTGGCCGAGAACCTGCGCTTCTGGGCCCGGGTCTTCGGGCGGGCCGAGATCGGCGACGCGCTCGACGGGATGAACCTGGCCATGCTCGCCGACCGGCCCGCCGCCAACCTTTCGGCCGGGCAGAAGCGGCGGCTCGGGCTGGCGCGGCTCCTCGTCACCGGTCGCAGGCTCTGGCTTCTCGACGAGCCGACCGTGTCGCTCGATGCCGCGTCGGTGGCGCTTTTCGCCGCGGCCGTGCGGGCCCATCTGGCCGCCGGCGGCGCGGCGCTGGCGGCCACCCATTCCGATCTCGGGCTCGGTCCGCTGCCGGCGCTGGATCTGACGCCGTTTCGCCCGGCCGGCGCAGGCCGCGCGGGACGCGGCCGTTTCGACGAGGCCTTCGGATGATCGCGCTCCTCCTGCGGGATCTGCGGCTCTCCGTCCGGGCGGGGGGGGGCTTCGGCCTCGCGCTTGCCTTCTATCTGATCGTGGTGGTGCTGCTGCCGTTCGGCGTCGGCCCGGATCCCGGCACCCTTGCCCGGATCGCGCCCGGGGTGCTCTGGGTGGGCGCGCTGCTGTCATGCCTGCTGTCGCTGGACCGCATCTTCGCGCTGGACCGCGAGGACGGGACGCTCGACCTTCTGGCCACCGCGCCGCTGCCGCTCGAGGCCGTGGCGGCGGTCAAGGCGCTGGCCCACTGGATCGTCACCGGACTGCCCCTTGCGCTTGCCGCGCCGGCGCTCGGACTGCTTCTCGGCCTTCCCGGCCCGGCAGCCCCGTGGCTCTTCGTCTCGCTGCTGGCGGGGACGCCGGCGCTGTCCTTCATCGGCACCTTCGGCGCGGCGCTCACGGTCGGCGTCCGGCGCGGCGGGCTGCTCTTGTCGCTTCTGGTCCTGCCTCTCTGCATTCCCACGCTGATCTTCGGCGCCGAGGTTGTCCGCCGCGGGGCGGAAGGGCTGTCGGTGGGCACGCCTCTGTCGCTTCTTGCGGGGGTCACGCTCGGCACCGTCGCAATCCTGCCCTTTGCCGCCGCTGCGGCAATACGCGCGGGGCTGCGATGACCGCAGGCACGCTATTGGGTTGAGGCGGCGGGTGCGAGTCGATACGCAGAAGATCATGTCGATCTGGGAATATGCCAACCCCAAGCTCTTCATGCAGACGTCTGCCCGCGTCCTTCCCTGGGTTGCGGGCTCGGCGGCCGTGACGCTGGCGGCGGGACTTGTCTGGGGCTTCTTCCTGACGCCCGAGGCCGAGAATTTCGGATCGACCGTCAAGATCCTCTATGTGCACGTCCCGTCTGCGATGATGGCGATCAACATCTGGGTGATGATGCTCGTGGCCTCGGTTATCTGGGTCGTCCGCCGCCACCATGTCTCGGCGCTTGCGGCGAAGGCGGCGGCGCCGATCGGCATGACCATGACGCTGATCGCGCTGGTGACCGGCGCGATCTGGGGCCAGCCGATGTGGGGCACGCCCTGGGTCTGGGATCCGAGGCTGACCTCGTTCCTCGTGCTGTTCCTGTTCTATCTCGGCTACATCGCGCTCTGGCAGGCGATCGAGGACCCCGACACCGCGGCGGATCTGACCGCGGTGCTCTGCCTCGTCGGGTCGGTCTTTGCGCTTCTCAGCCGCTATGCCGTGTTCTTCTGGAGCCAGGGCCTGCATCAGGGCCCGTCGCTGTCGCTCGACAAGAGGGAAAACGTCGCCGACGTCTTCTACTTTCCGCTCCTGCTCAGCATCGCCGGATTCGTGCTGTTCTTCGTGGCGCTGCTTCTCGCCCGGACGCGGACCGAGATCCGGTTGCGGCGGCTTCGCGCGCTGGAAACCCGGGAGCGAATGGCGTGATGCCGGACCTTGGAAAATATGCCTTCACCGTGCTTGCCGCCTACGGCGCAACGATCCTGCCGATGGCCGGACTGGTCCTCGTGACCCTCGTCCAGGGGGCCCGCGTGCGCCGCCAGCTCAGAACCCAGGAGGACCGGATGGACCGGGAGAGGACATGAGGCTTCGCCCGCTGCTGCTTCTGCCGCCGCTTCTCTTCGTTGCTCTCGCGGCCATGTTCTTCTGGGGGCTGGGGCGACCCGGCCGGGGCGATCTTCCCTCGCCCCTGGTCGGCCAGATGCATCCGGCGGTGCCCCCCGGCACCATCGAGGGTTTTGCGGCGCTCGATCCCGCCATGCTGGCGTCGGGCGAGGTCAGCATCGTCAACTTCTGGGCAAGCTGGTGTCCGCCCTGCCGGGCCGAGCATCCCGTCCTGATGAAGATGGCCGCGGACGGGATTCGTGTCTTCGGGGTCAATTTCCGCGACAAGTCCGGCGATGCGGCCAAATACCTCAGGGATCTGGGCAATCCGTTCATCGGACTCGCCTTCGACCCGACCGGGCGGGGCGCGATCGACTGGGGCGTGTCCGCGCCCCCCGAGACCTTCATCATTGCCGGCGACGGGACCATCCTGTTCAGGTTCATCGGCCCGCTCCTCGGAAGCGACTACGAACAGCGCTTCCTGCCGGCCCTGCAGAAGGCGCTCGGCAAGTGAGGGCGGGGCAGGCGGCCCTGATCGTGCTCCTGGCCGCCGCGGCGGGCTCCCCCGCGCTGGCCAAGGTCGGAACGCCGGGGCTTGCCTATTTCGCCGGTGCCTATCAGCGCGTCGGCAGGGACGGGGCCAGGCCCGCGAACCTGATCGACGACGTGGTGATCCTCGGGCTGTCGGAGGGACGGCTTTCGCGGACCGGTTGCCCGGGGCGGGACATGTGGCTGGTCCACGATCCCTCGTTCGACTACGCCAACCGGCTGATCGGCCGGGCGGACGGGATCCCCCTGGATTGCCAGTTCCACACGGCGGGGGGCGAGAGGCCGATCCTGACCTGTGCGGCGGGCGACGGCGGGCTGTTCACGCTCTGGCCGCTGCCCAAGGATGACCCGGCCGCGCTGCGCGGCTGCGGCTGAGGCGTCTGGCCGGAGCATGCGGCAGGAGCGTGGGGGCAGGGAGTCGCGCCCGCGCAGATGAAATGGCCGCCGCGGACCCAACACCCGCGGCGGCCTTTCTCAACACAATATCAGAGGCGATCCCGCTGGCGAGGCCGGGGGACACACGACCCGACCTCGGCTGCGGCTACTCACTAAACTCGTCACTCGTCACTCGCCTTCACGAGAGAATGTTTACCCGATCCCTACTCGTTTGAATAGAATTTTGCCTGAAAATCAATGTTTCGCAGGATCTCGCGGATACTGTCCAAAAGTTAGTTTTCTGCCCCAGCCTGGCCTGAAGCCCGCGCCCCGGCCTCTGCCGGCACGCCGCAGGCTGGGCGGAAGCGGCGGACAATCGGGTCACGGAATTCCCTCCGGCCCCCGGTTCGGGGGCCGGAGGGATGCCTTCAGGCGCGGGCCAGAGTCCGCAGCACGTAGTGCAGCACGCCGCCGTTCTCGAGGTACTCGATCTCGACTTCGGTATCGATGCGCGACCGGATGCGGATCGTCTGGCTTGTTCCGTCCGCCCGCGTGATCATGCAGGGGACGTGGCTCAGGGGCGCGATCCTGCCCTCGAGCCCCGCGATCCCGATCACCTCGTCGCCCCTGAGGCCCAGCGTCTTGCGGTTCTGGCCGTCGGCGAATTCGAACGGAATGACGCCCATGCCGATCAGGTTCGACCGGTGGATGCGCTCGAAGGACTCGGCGATCACCGCCTTCACGCCAAGAAGGCTCGTCCCCTTCGCCGCCCAGTCGCGCGAGGATCCTGCGCCGTACTCGATCCCGCCGATCACCACGAGCGGGACGCCCCTGTCCTGCCAGGCCATGCTCGCGTCGTAGATCGTCGTCTGCCGGCCGTCCGGCCCGAGCGTGTAGCCGCCTTCCACCCCGTCCAGCATCTCGTTCCTGATGCGGATATTGGCGAAGGTGCCGCGCATCATCACCTCGTGGTTGCCCCGGCGCGAGCCGTAGCTGTTGAAGTCCTGCGGGGGCACCTGGCGCTCGGTCAGGTACTTGCCTGCGGGGGTCGATGGCTTGAACGACCCGGCCGGACTGATGTGGTCGGTCGTGATCATGTCGCCGAGGATCGCAAGGATGCGCGCGCCGGCGATGTTGTGGATCGCGCCCTTCTCCTTCGACATGCCGCGGAAGTAGGGCGGGTTCTGGATGTAGGTCGAGCTTGCCGGCCAGTCGTAGGTCTCGCTGTCCGTCACCTGCACCGCCTGCCAGCGTTCGTCGCCCTTGAAGACGTCGGCATACTTCTTCCGGAACGCCTCGCGCGTGACCGTGGCGTGGACGAGGTCGGCGATTTCCTTGTTCGAGGGCCAGATGTCCTTGAGGTAGACGTCCCTGCCGTCCCGGCCCTTGCCGATCGGATCCTGCGTCAGGTCGATGTTGATGTCGCCCGCGAGCGCATAGGCGACGACGAGTGGCGGCGAGGCGAGGTAGTTCGCGCGCACGTCCGGGCTGATCCGGCCCTCGAAGTTGCGGTTGCCCGACAGGACCGACACGGCGACCAGATCGTTGTCGCCGATCGACTTCGAGATCTCCGGCTGAAGCGGCCCCGAGTTGCCGATGCAGGTCGTGCAGCCATAGCCGACGAGATTGAAGCCAAGGGCGTCGAGATCCTCCTGCAGCCCTGCGGCGTTCAGGTATTCGCTCACCACCTGCGACCCGGGGGCGAGCGAGGTCTTGACCCAGGGCTTGCGGTTCAGCCCGAACGCCCGGGCCTTCCGGGCCACCAGCCCCGCGCCGATCATGACATAGGGGTTCGAGGTGTTGGTGCAGGAGGTGATCGAGGCGATCACGATCGACCCGTCGCGCAGCCGGTAGTCTTCGCCCGACACCGCAGCCGCCTTGCGGGCGTCGACGGTCGAGGTGTGGTTCGGTCCCTCCGACCCCATCTCCCTGGCGGGGGCGCTGGCATCCACGCCCCGGTATTCGCAGACGACCTTGTAAAAGCCCTGCGCGGCGTCGGTCAGCGGGGTGTAGTCCTGCGGGCGCTTCGGACCCGAGATGGCGGGCACGATTTCCGACATGTCGAGGTGCAGCGTCGAGGAATAGATCGGCGCGTAATCCGGCCCGCGCCACATGCCCTGCTCCCTGGCATAGGCCTCGACCAGCGCGACGCGCCCCTCGTCGCGGCCCGTCTGGCGGAGATAGCGCAGCGTCTCGCCGTCGACCGGGAAGAAGCCGCAGGTCGCGCCGTATTCGGGGGCCATGTTGGCGATGGTGGCGCGGTCGGCCAGCGGCAGGTGATCGAGGCCGTCGCCCCAGAACTCGACGAACTTGTTCACCACGCCGTGCTTCCTGAGCATCTGCACGACCTTGAGCACGAGGTCGGTGGCGGTGGTGCCTTCCCTCATCCGGCCCGTCAGCCTGAAGCCCACGACCTCGGGGATCAGCATCGACACGGGCTGGCCGAGCATCGCCGCCTCGGCCTCGATCCCGCCGACGCCCCAGCCGAGCACGGCCAGACCGTTCACCATCGTGGTGTGGCTGTCGGTGCCGACGAGCGTATCGGGGTAGGCGACCGGCCTGCCGTTCCGGTCGGTGTCGGTCCAGACCGCCTGCGCGAGGTATTCGAGGTTCACCTGGTGGCAGATTCCTGTCCCGGGCGGCACCACGCGGAAGTTGTCGAAGGCCTTCTGGCCCCATTTCAGGAACTGGTAGCGCTCGATGTTGCGCTCGTATTCGAGATCCACGTTCCGCTGGAAGGCGCGCGGGTTGCCGAATTCGTCGATCATCACCGAATGGTCGATGACCAGATCGACGGGAACGAGCGGGTTGATCTTCTTCGGGTCGCCGCCAAGCCCCATGATTCCGTCGCGCATCGCGGCAAGATCCACCACCGCCGGCACGCCGGTGAAGTCCTGCATCAGCACGCGGGCCGGGCGGTAGGCGATCTCGCGCGGGTTCTTGCCGCCCATCGCGCCCCAGGTTCCGAAGGCCCTGATGTCGTCCACGCTGACGGTGAAGCCGCCGTCCTCGAACCGCAGAAGGTTCTCGAGCACCACCTTGAGCGAGGCGGGAAGCCTCGCGAAGGCCCCGAGCCCCGCCGCCTCGGCAGCCGGGATCGAGTAGTAGCCAAAGGTGTTTCCGCCGACCGTGATCTCACGGCGCGTCCTGGCATTGTCCTGTCCGGTGACGACGGTCATGGCCGAGATCTCCCCTGGCTCGAACGGGTCCGCTGCCATGGGCTAATGCAGCAATGCAGCACAGCGATCAAGGGGGCCGAGGCAAAATTGTATACCATTGTGCACAATTTCAGCTTACGACGTCGTGATGGGCCGCGGCACGACACTCGCAAAGCCTTGATTGGCAAAACCCCCGACCGGGGCGTAGGTGTCGCGGTGTCAAGAGGACCTGGGCATGAACCGGATATTGCTTGCTGCGGCGCTGGCGCTTGCCTCGGCGCCCGGCGCGATGGCGCAGATGGCTGGCGGGAGCCCGGTCGTCGTCGAACTCTACACGTCGCAGGGCTGCTCGTCCTGCCCCCCGGCCGACGCGGTCCTCGGCAGCCTGGCGGAACGCGAGGATGTCATCGCGCTGGCGCTTCACGTGGACTACTGGGATTACATCGGCTGGGCCGACGGCTTCGCCGACCGGGCCTATTCCATGCGCCAGAGGGCCTATGCGAAGGCTGCGGGCGCCTCGTCGGTCTACACGCCGCAGATGATCGTGAACGGAACCGACTATCTGGTCGGGGTGCGCTCGGACGAAGTCGCGGAACTGATCGGAACGCATTCCGGGCAGCCCAGTCCGGTGACGCTCGAACTGACGCGCAACGGCGACATGGTGCGCATAAGGGCGGTTTCGCAGCGGCCCCTCGATCGTGGGGCGCTGGTCCAGATCGTGCGCTACCTCCCCAGCGCATCGGTGGCAATCGAGCGCGGCGAAAATGCCGGCCGGATCATGGAGTACAGCAACATCGTGCAGAGCTGGAAGCCGGTCGTCGAGTGGGACGGGCAGAGCGAGCTTGCGGTGGAGACCCCCGCGCCCGGACCCGAGCCGACGGTCGTCATCATCCAGGAGCCGGGACCCGGCGCTATCCTCGCCGCGGCGCGGCTGCGCTGAGCTGTTCCCACCGCTTCCAGCGCCGGTGGACCCAGAACCACTGGCCCGGCCGGTCGCGGATCCGCGCCTCGAGGCTCCGCGTCAGCGCCTCGGTCATCTCGCGCGGGGTGGTGTGGGGAACGGGTGCCTCGAGCTCGATCGTGAAGGTCAACCCGTCCGCATTGCGGGTGGCGTAGAACGGGATGAGATCCGCGCCGTAGCGCAGCGCGAGTTCGGCCGCCGAGGTCGCGGTCGCGGCGGGCCGGCCGAGGAAGTCGTAGGATTCCGTCCGCGCGACGTGCTGGTCAAACAGTAGCACAAGCTGGCCGCCTGACTTGAGGTGCCGCACGAAGCCGGTTGTGCCCCGCGCCCCCTGTCCGAAGACCGGGCCACCGAATGCTTCCATTGTGCGGATGTAATGGGCATTGAAATGGCGGTTCCGCATCGGGCGGTAGAGTCCCCCGACCTGATAGCCGCGCGCCACCAGCGCCGCGCGCGCCGCCTCGTAGTTGCCGAAGTGCCCCGTCACGAGGATCACCGGCCTGCCCACGGCATGCGCGGCCCGAAGCGCGGCCATCCCCGGGCCGGTGGGCACCGCAGAGGCCAGGCGCGCGGTGAAGTCGTGCGTCGAATAGTTCTCGATCAGCGTCCGGCCCATGTTGTCGCAGACCGCGTCGGCGATCGCCCTGCGTTCGGCAGGCGGGCGGTCGGGCCAGATGGCGGCAAGGTTGGTCAGCGCACGCGCGCGGTAGCCCGCCACAGGCCCGACGATGCGGCGCATGATCCAGCCCGCAAACGGAACCCGGGTAGCATAGGGAAGCATCAGGCCGAGACCGATGACGGTGCGGGCTGCCAGATTGACCAGCCGGTCAAAAATATCCGATCGCGGTCTTGTGCGGCGTCTGCTGTCTCGGGCCATCGGGGCGAGCCGTTGATGTCCGGCCCTGCGCGGACCGGCTCCGGGCGCCACAGATAGTCGGCGCCTCGCCGAACCTCAAGCCGGGCAGGGCGGGTGCCGCGACTGGCCCCTGGTCAGTCCGCGTCGCCCGCGATCAGGAACAGCTCGCCCGCCGCCTCGAGGTCGCGGACGGAGGTGACGATGCCCATCATCGCCGCCTCGGCTTCCTTCTCCTTGACGGTGCCGCGAGCGGCCACCTCTTCGCGGATCGACGCCGCAAGCCGCTGGGAAATGTTGGACAGGAGGAACTCGGCCGCGGCCTGGTCCGCACCTTTCGCCCCGGCGATGGCGGTGACGAGCACCGCCTGATCGACGCCGCGCAGGATCTTCGGGATGTCGCGGGGCTCGATCCGGGACGGGATGTTGGTGAAGGTGAAGATGGCCCTGCGCACCTGTTCGGCAAAACCGGCGTCCGTTTGCTCGAGGCCCTGGAGGACGGCATCCCGCGTCGAGGCCGGCGAGAAGTTCAGAATCGCGCCGACGCGGTCCACCGGACCGGTCGCGAAAGCGGTCCGCGCCTCGCCTTCGAATGCCTCGGCAAGGGCCAGGCCGATGCGCTCGACCGTGTCGGGATCGACGTCCGAGGTCTGCGACATGGTGTAGGCGATACGGCGCGCCTGGTCGCCCGGCAGCTTGCCCAGAATCTCGGCCGCCTTGGCGACCGAAAGCTTGCCCAGCGCGACGGCGGCGACTTCGACGCTTTCGTCCGCGATCATCGCCGACAGCTTGTCGCCATCGGTCGCGGAAAGACGCGCCCAGGGATCGTCGGCGCTTCCCCGCCTGCTGACGCGCCGTTGCAGGCGGGCCATCGTGTCGTCCGAGATCTGGCCGTCGAGCAGGCTGAGCGCGCCCTCGATGCCGCCCGGGAAGGAGAGGCCGATGCCTTCGACCCTGGTGACGAACTCCTCGACGATCTGGCGGACCGTGTCGCGGTCCACCGTGGTGAGGGCGGCCATCTGTTCGGTCAGCGCGCCCTGCATCTGTTCGGGAAGGGATCTGAGCGGAAGCCGTACACCATCCGAGATCAGAAGCCGCACGATGACCGCCGCCTTCTGCGGCCCCGACAGCGCGACTCCGCGGCGCACGCCGCGGGGCGGGTCGGTGAGGGCCTGCCCGAACAGGGGCATGGCGACTGCATTCACGGGCGTGCACCTTCCGGCAGGAACTCCAGGCCGGAGACTGCGCGCACCGAGTTAAGGGCCGGTTACGCCCCGGGCTTCTTCCGGCGCGGAACGGGAGCGACGCGGCGCCGCAGCCCCGCGACAGTCGCCGGCCCGGGAAGACCGTCGCGCACGGTCTTCCCGCGCGTGTCCGGCCGGGCGATCCTGTCTTCGCCCGGGTCAGATGCCGAAGACCCGGGCGAAGATCGTGTCGACGTGCCTCGTATGGTAGGAAAGGTCGAAGTTCCGGGCCACGTCCTCGGCCGTCATCACCTTGCGCACGTCGGGGTCGGCCTGAAGCTCGGTCAGGAAGTCCGCCCCCTTTTCCCAGACCTTCATCGCGTTCCGCTGGACGGCGGCATAGGCGTCTTCGCGGCTCATCCCCTTCTGGGTGAGCGCGAGCATCACCCGCTGCGAATGGATGAGGCCCCGGAACCTGTTGAGGTTCGCCAGCATGTTGTCGGGATAGACGACGAGCCTGTCGATCACGTCCGCAAGCCGGTTCAGCGCGAAGTCGAGCGTCACAGTCGCGTCCGGCCCGATGTTCCGCTCGACCGAGGAGTGGGAGATGTCCCGTTCGTGCCAGAGCGCCACGTCCTCGAGCGCCGGGATCGCCATCGACCGGACGAGCCGCGCAAGGCCCGTCAGGTTCTCGGACAGGACCGGGTTCCGCTTGTGCGGCATCGCCGAGGAGCCCTTCTGGCCGGGGCTGAAGAATTCTTCCGCTTCCAGCACCTCGGTGCGCTGCATGTGGCGGATTTCGGTTGCCACGTTCTCGACGGAGGAGGCGATGACGGCGAGGGTCGAGAAGAACATCGCGTGCCGGTCGCGGGGGATGACCTGCGTGCTGATCGGCTCTGGCGTCAGGCCCATCCTGGCGCAGACATGCGCCTCGACCCGCGGGTCGATGTTGGCGAAGGTGCCGACCGCGCCGGAGATGGCGCCGGTGGCGACTTCCTTCCGCGCGTTCTTCAGCCGGTCGCGGTTGCGCCTCATCTCGGCGTAGAAGCGGGCGAAGGTCAGGCCCATCGTCGTCGGCTCGGCGTGGATGCCGTGGCTGCGGCCGATGCGGACGGTATCCTTGTGCTCGAGGGCCCGGCGCTTCAGGGCGGCGAGCAGACGGTCGAGATCGGCGAGCAGGATGTCGGAGGCGCGGACGAGCTGGACGTTCAAGCAGGTGTCGAGCACGTCCGACGAGGTCATGCCCTGGTGGACGAAGCGCGCCTCGTCCGCGCCGACATGCTCGGCGAGGTGGGTCAGGAAGGCGATCACGTCGTGCTTCGTCACCGCCTCGATTTCCTCGATCCGGGCGACGTCGAAGGTCGCGTCCCTGGCCTTCCAGACCGCCTCGGCGTTCGCCCTGGGGATCACCCCGAGCTCGGCCTGCGCGTCGCAGGCATGGGCCTCGATCTCGAACCAGATGCGGAAGCGCGTCTCGGGCGACCAGATCGCCACCATCTCGGGGCGGGAATAGCGCGGGATCATCGGCGGACCCTTTCAGGAAGGACGGGGCAGGAATGGCGTGACGGGCGGGGGTGCAATAGACTGGCGGGGAAAGGGTGACAAGTCAGGGAAGGACTGGGGATGAGGATGCTGTTCTTGGCCGCCGTGTTCGCCGCCGCCCCGGCCTTTGCCGACGAGGGATGGGTGGCGCTCGGTGCGGCCGATGCCGATGCGGCGCTCCGGTCCCGGACGCTCCGGTACGAGGACGGCGCGACGCAGGACTTCCGCCCGGACGGCGGAACGACCTACACGGTGGACGGCACGCCATCGGAGGGCCGCTGGGGCATCCGTGACGGCCGCTACTGTTCCGTCTGGCCGACCTCGGAGCGCTGGGCCTGCTACGACCTCGCCCGAAGCGCGGGCGGCCTGGACATCAGGTTCACCGACGGCGGCGGGGGCGAGACGATCGGGCGCTATGTGGATGCGCAGTGAGGGATGACAGCCGTCCTTGCGGAGGACGTCCTTGAGTGACGGGCAAGGACAGAACGCCTCCGCGTTCCTCTCCGCCTTTCCCGGCCGCTGGACCCTGTCCCGCAGCATCGACGACCGCCTGACCCAACAGACCGGCCGCTTCGAGGGCGAGGCGGCGTTCACCCCCGACGGCGAGGTCCTGATCTACGACGAACGCGGCCTTCTCAGCCTTGGCGACAGCCCGGCCATCGTCGCCACGCGCCGCTATCTCTGGTGCCCCGACGGCGACCGCATCGCCGTCTTCTTCGCCGATGGCCGCCCGTTCCACTCCTTCGTCCCGGGCATTCCCGAAGCGCAGCACCGGTGCGACCCCGACCGCTACCGCGTCACCTACGACTTCGCCCGCTGGCCGGACTGGACCGCAACCTGGGACGTTCGCGGCCCCCGCAAGGACTACCGGATGACTTCCCGCTATCGCCCTGCCGGTCGGCCACGCTAGACTTGCACGAGCCGACACAAGGGGATTGCCTATGACCGAGACCGTGAAGGGCCGCGACGTGACCGTGATCTTCGAGGGCCGCCGCTGCGTGCATTCGCGCAACTGCGTCCTCTCCCACCCCGAGGTCTTCGTCCCGAACGTCAAGGGCGACTGGATCTTCCCCGACGCGGCCCCGGCCGAAGAGGTGATCCGGATCGGGCAGAACTGCCCTTCGGGCGCGATCCGCGTCCTTCGGAACAGCGGCGCGGTCGGTTCGGACGCGCCGCCCGTCGTCAACACGGTCCGCATCCGCGAGAACGGCCCGCTCGCGATCGAGGCCGAGCTTCTGATCCGGGGCGAACCGCAGGCCGCCCCGCGCGCCACGCTCTGCCGCTGCGGTGCGTCGAAGAACAAGCCCTTCTGCGACGGCAGCCATGCCGCGGCGGGCTTCACGGCGACGGGCGAACCCGCCGCGAAGGAGGTCCGGCCGCTCGAGGCCCGGAACGGCCCCGTCAACGTCGAACCGCAGCCGAACGGGTCGCTGAAGGTGACGGGGAACCTCGAAGTCGTCAGCGGCACGGGGCGCACCGTCAACAAGGTCACGCAGGTCTGGTTCTGCCGCTGCGGGCAGTCGAAGAACAAGCCCTATTGCGACGGCAGTCACAAGGCGACGGGCTTCGTCGCCCCGTAGAGGGCGGCGGCCGCGCCGCGGGCCCGAGCCGGGCGCCGCCGCGAACGAAGCCCCGGAAACCAGGCCCGGACAGGCGCCGCCGATGTCCGTGCAGGATGTGGGCGCCCGGCGTCAGCCCATCAGCGCGGCGTCGAAGGGATACGTCGTCAGGTTCTCGTGCCCGGTCTCGGTGATGAGCACCTGATCCTCGAGCTTGATCGAGAAATCCCCGCCCTCGGGGCTGACCAGCGCCTCGACGCAGAGGACGTTTCCGGGCTCGAGCGCCACGTCGAAGGCGCCGGGGATCCAGCCGTCGGGGTAGGCGACGTAGGGCCATTCGTCGCAGAGGCCGACGCCATGCATCTTGCAGGAATACTTCTGCCTCCAGTATTCGGGCGCGAGCTGGTGGCCGCCGTGGACAAGCTCGTCGATCGTCACGCCGGGCTTCAGCAGGCCCATGTTGGTGCGGATATGGTCGAGCGCGTGGTGGAAGGCCGAGACCATCGCGTTCGTCGGGCGCCGGTCGCCGACCCACCAGGTGCGGGAAATGTCGATGCAGATGCCGTAGCAGCCGATCAGGTCGGTGTCGAAGGCGACGATCTCGTTGGGCTGAACGATCCGGGGGCCGCATTCCTGGAACCATGGGTTCGTGCGGGGGCCGGAGGCAAGGAGCCGCGTCTCGATCCATTCCCCGCCGCGGCGGATATTGCCTGCGTGGAGTTCCGCCCAGATCGCGTCCTCGGAGATGCCGCCCTTCGGCACGTTCTCGCGCGTGAAGGTCTCCATCTCGGCGATGGCGGCCTCGCAGGCGTGGTGGGCGCAGCGCATGGCGAGGATTTCGTCGGGGCCCTTCACGGCGCGGGCGCGTTCGGTGACCTCTTCGCCCTCGGGCACCTCGAAGCCGATCCGTTCGAGCGCGCGGAGACCCGCGATCATGATCTTGTCCACGGCAAGCCGCCGGTTCGTGCCGGCGTGCGCCCGCATCACCTCGTCCACCTGCCCGGCGAATCCCCTCGCCGCATCCTCGCCCCTGTCGCCGGTGGAGTTGTAGAAGAAGGTGGCGCCCGACCGCAGTTCCCTGACCAGCGGGTTGAAGGTCACAAGGAAGGGCGAGTTCTTGTATTCCCACACCACCATGTGCCCGTCCGCGCAGACAAGGCAGGCACGGAACGGGTTGTGGGTGTTCCAGATCTGCATGTTGGTGGTGTCGGTCGCATAGCGGATGTTGAGCGGGTCGTACATGAGAAGCCCGCCGTAGCCGCGCGCGACGATCGCATCGACGAGGCGCTTCAGCCGGTATTCCCGCATTGCCCTGAGGTTCGGGACGGTGAGGCCCGCGGCTTCCCATTCGCGGAAGGCCGCCTGCGTCGGCCCGATCTCGACCCGGTCGTTGTCGTTGGGCGAGCCGTCGGCGAGGCGGGGGCCGCGGGCGGGGTCGATCTTGCGGCGGTCGGAGTAGTGGTCGGTCATGGCGCTCTCCCGGCCGGGACAGGGTCGGGCGGACGGGGTCCTCGGGCTTGTCCGGCGGCGACGGCCCCGTGTCGGAAACGGGGGACGGCCCTGCGCCGTGGGGGGCGGCGGGCAGAGCGGGTGGCACTGGCGGCCGCTGCGGCGCGCCATGCCCCCGAGACGCGCCCGATGTACCCGTCCTCCACGCCTCGCTTCCCTCCGCCCCCCCTGGGCCGACGGTCACGCGGCGTCTGCCGGGGGGCAGCCGCTCTGGCGGGCGACTGGTTGTGGGTGGACGATGCCGATCCGGGTCCACAGCGCCGCATGAGGAGCCGCGTTGTGGGCGCGTCAGGTCCCGTCGCGCAGGCGGGGGGATTTCGGTCCGCCGGGCTGCGCGAGCGTGGGCGAGGCGGAGCGCACGGACTTGAAACCGTAGGGCTGGGCGGCCGGCGGGCGGATGTCCTGCGGGCCTTCGCGGGTCGGGCGGAGGACAAGCTCGATATGGCCGTGACGGAAGAGGCCCGCTGGAGCGCGGTGGCGGACCGATACCTCGATCCCGCCGGGGAAGGCGAAGCGGCGGTCGCCTTCCAGAAGGTCCTCGCCCGCGATCTTGCGCAGGATGAAGAGGTCGATGACCGAGAGGACCTCGGGCAGGGGAAGGGCGGTCGGTTCGACCACGATGGGCTTGCCGAACCACTCCTCGGAATGGCGCGACACCAGGCTGATGCGGCGGCGGCCGCGCGCGTCGGGCGTCGCGGTGCGGAAGTCGGGCCGCGTGACGAGCGAGACCGGGAAGCCGAGCCCGTCGAGCGGGGGGATCTCCGCGGGTACGAAGATCGTTCCGGTCTGGAGCCAGAGAACCGCCTCGGGAGTCTCGAGCGCCATCATGGCGGCGATGCCGTGGTGGAGGACGAGGACGGCATCGGCAAGGCCTGCGGGCGAGGTGGCCGAGAGGGTCACGGTGGCCCGGTGGCGCGCCGCCGCCTCGTCATAGTCGTGGGCGCGCAGCGAGGCGTAGCGGGCGGTCAGCGCCTCGGCGAGCCGTTCGCCCGCGAGCGGACGATTGGTCAGTGCGACGGAAAGCGACCGCGTTCCGTCCGTCGCCATGGCAAGGTCGAGCGTCATGCCGGTCGAGACGGTGAAATGATGCCGTTCGGGCGGCCGGAGCGTGTCGTTCAGGGCGACGATGAACTCAGGCAGCGTCGCGTCCGTCGCGCGCGCATAGAGCAGGACGGCTTCGACCGTCCGCTGACCCGACTGACCCATCCCCTGACCTCCGACTCGTGCTGGCAGACCACGTCCGGCGCCCGTCCCGGCAGGGGAGTCGGTCTCCGGCACGGGAACAATTGCCCGCGTTTCAGGCCGAATTGCGGCTGAGGGGGGACATAATTGGTGGCATCCGCAGAAGCTTGGACGGCGCCGGATGAAAGCGGTGGGCCTGGCATCGCGGGGCGGCGCGTCCGGTGCCTGCGGCAGTGCCGGGCGCTTGCCGGACCCTGCGCCCGGCAGGCGAGGGTGACATTCCCGTCGCTCTGCCGGGTGGAGGTCGAGGACGAGGGGCGGCGCGGGCGGCCGGCTCTCGCGCCCGCGGGGCGGGGTTCGGCCAAAGGACACCAAGCGAAAAGGGCGCCCGGAGGCGCCCTATCCCTGTCCATCCGCCGGTGGCGCGGGGTTCGCCCCGCCGCCCCCTCAGCAGGAATAATACATCTGATACTCGACCGGGTGCGGCGTGTGTTCGTAGGCGTAGACCTCTTCCCACTTCAGCGCCATGTAGCCCTCGAGCTGGTCCCTGGTGAAGACGTCGCCCGCGAGCAGGAAGTCGTGGTCCTTCTCCATCTCCTCGAGTGCCTCGCGCAAGCTGCCGCAGACGGTCGGGATTTCGGCCAGTTCCTCGGGCGGCAGGTCGTAGAGGTCCTTGTCCGAGGCGGGTCCGGGGTCGATCTTGTTCTTGATGCCGTCGATGCCGGCCATCAGGAGCGCCGAGAACGCCAGATAGGGGTTCGCCGACGGATCGGGGAACCGGGCCTCGACACGCTTGGCCTTCGGGCTTTCGGTCCACGGAATCCGCACGCAACCCGACCGGTTGCGGGCCGAATAGGCGCGCAGGACCGGGGCCTCGAAGCCCGGGATCAGGCGCTTGTAGCTGTTGGTGCCGGGGTTGGTCAGCGCATTGAGCGCCTTGGCGTGCTTGAGGATGCCGCCGATGAACCACAGCGCCTCCTGGCTGAGGTCGGCGTATTTGTCGCCCGCGAAGAGGGGCTTGCCGCCCTTCCAGATCGACATGTTGACATGCATCCCCGAGCCGTTGTCGCCCTTCATCGGCTTCGGCATGAAGGTCACGGTCTTGCCGTAGGCGGCCGCGACGTTGTGGATGACGTACTTGTACTTCTGGATGTTGTCGGCCTGGGCGGTCAGCGTCCCGAAGATCAGCCCGAGTTCGTGCTGGCAGGTCGCGACCTCGTGGTGGTGCTTGTCCACCTTCATGCCGATCCGCTTCATCGTGGACAGCATTTCGCCGCGCAGGTCCTGCGCCTCGTCCATCGGGTTCACCGGGAAGTAGCCGCCCTTGTGGCCCGGACGATGGGCGAGGTTGCCGCCCTGGTATTCGCTGTCGGTGTTCCAGGCGGCGGCGTCGGCGTCGATCTCGTAGGCCACCTTGCGGGGCGTGACCGAGTAGCGGACGTCGTCGAAGATGAAGAATTCGGCTTCCGGCCCGAAATAGGCCGCGTCGCCGATCCCGCTCGCCCTGAGGAAGGCTTCGGCCTTGATTGCGGTCTGGCGCGGGCAGCGCGAGTAGGGTTCGTTGGTGTCGGGCTCGACCACGTTGCAGTGGATGTTGAGCGTCTTTTCCGCATAGAACGGGTCGATGTAGGCCGACGAGGCATCGGGGATCAGCTTCATGTCGGACTGGTCGATCGACTTCCAGCCGGCGATCGACGAGCCGTCGAACATGAAGCCTTCGTCGAAGAAGTCCTCGTCCACGAGGTCGGCGATCAGCGTCACGTGCTGAAGCTTGCCCCTCGGGTCGGTGAAGCGGATGTCGACATAGGCGACCTCCTCGTCCTTCATCAGTTTCAAGACGTCTTTCTTGTTCATCTCAACACTTCCCTTGTGCCTGGCGTGTCGTCTGCGGGGCTTCGCGCCCCCCTTGCACTCTCTCGGCGGCGTCAGAGCGCGTCGTCGCCGGATTCCCCCGTGCGGATGCGGATCGCCTGTTCGACGGACGACACGAAGATCTTGCCGTCGCCGATCTTGTCGGTGCGGGCCGCCGCGATGATCGCCTCGATTGCGCCTTCGACCTGCTCGTCGGGCAGGACGACCTCGATCTTCACCTTGGGCAGGAAATCCACCACGTATTCGGCGCCGCGGTAGAGTTCCGTGTGGCCCTTCTGGCGGCCGAAGCCCTTGACCTCGATCACGGAGAGACCCTGAACGCCTGCTTCCTGGAGGGCTTCCTTCACCTCGTCGAGCTTGAACGGCTTGATGATCGCCTCGATCTTCTTCATGCGCCCCCCCGTCCGTCCGCGCGACTCTGCCGCCCCGCGATGCGGTCCGGGCCGTCTGACCACTTCTGCGGCGGGGCCACAATCGGCTAGGGTCGGGCTGCGGCAGGCTGTCCGGGGGATTCGCGGGGTCATGCCTGATTTTTGTGCAATCAGCCCCTCCCTTGGGCGTTTTGTGAAAAGCGGGGAGAGCGGGCGATGGAACTGCTGACGGCGGCCCAGATGCGGGCGATCGAACAGGCGGCGATCGACAGCGGCGCGGTGACCGGGCTCGAGCTCATGGAGCGGGCCGGACGGGGCGTCGTCGAGGCGATCCTTGCGGAATGGCCGGAACTGGCGGGTCCAGGCGGAGACGCCGGGGAGGCGCTGCCTCCCCGGACCCCTCCGGGATATTTGGAGACCGAAAATGCGCAGGCGCGGCGGGCGGTCGTGCTCTGCGGGCCGGGCAACAACGGCGGCGACGGGTTCGTGGTGGCGCGGCTCCTGAAGGAGCGCGGGTGGGAGGTGGAGGTGTTCCTGTACGGGGATGCCGGGAAGCTGCCGCCGGATGCGAAGGTGAACTGTGAGCGGTGGCGGGGGATGGGGGAGGTGCGCCGCCTCGCCGAATTCAAGGACGACTTTCCCAATCCCTGCGCGCTCGTCGTTGATGCTCTGTTCGGCACCGGTCTTACCCGGCTCCTGGACGAAGAGGCGCGCGACGCGCTCGGGATGGTCTCGATCATGAGTCAGTGGATGGACCCGCCTCGCGTCGTCGCGGTGGACACACCCTCGGGGATTTGTGCCGACAGCGGTGTTGTCCTGTTCGAGGAGCCGGAATGGGTGCAGCGGTTCGTCCAGCGGCGACCGGGCGCGGACATGACGGTCACATTCGAGCGGCCGAAGATCGGCCACCATCTTCTGAACGGGCCGGGCTTCAGCGGCACGCTGCGCGTCGTCTCATTGGGGATCGAGCATGAAGAGGATGGCCCCCTCTACAACAGCCGCTCTCCGATTGCGGAACTTGCAGCCCCTCTGAACTGGCGCCTAGGGAAGCTGAGCTACGAGCACAAATACGCCCACGGCCACGCCCTCGTCCTCTCCGGTCCCGCCGGCCGCACCGGGGCCGCCCGCCTTGCCGCGCGGGGGACGCTCAGGGTCGGAGCGGGGCTGGTGACGGTGGGGGCGCCGCGGGAGGCGCTGGCGGAGCACGCCGCGCAGCTGGACGCGGTGCTGCTGCGCGAGGTGGGGGACGGGGCGGCGCTGGCGGAGGCGCTCAAGGACGAGCGGATCAGTGCGCTTTGTCTCGGGCCGGGGATGGGGCTCGACGAGCGGGCGCGGGGGCTGGTGGCGGCGGCGCTGGGGGTGAATGGCGACCCCGCCCCGGGCTTGACCCGGGGTCTCTCGTCGGGCGGCAGTGCGGGAGGGGAGCGAGGCTCCGGATCAAGTCCGGGGCGGGTTGCGCAAGGGCAACGGTTCGTCGTGCTCGACGCGGATGCGCTGACGATCCTCTCCCTCGATCCCGCCCTCTTCGCTGCACTGCACGACCGATGCGTGCTCACCCCCCATGCGGGCGAGTTCGGGCGGCTGTTCCCCGACATCGCGGAGAAGCTCGCCGCGCCCGCCACGAAGGGCCCGGCCTATTCCAAGGTGGACGCGACGCGCGAGGCTGCCGCCCGCGCCGGGTGCGTGGTGCTCTGCAAGGGGGCGGATACGGTGATCGCCGATCCGTCGGGGCGCTGCAGCATCAACTCCGCGGCCTACGAGCGCGCCGCGCCGTGGCTGGCCTCCGCCGGGTCGGGGGACGTGCTCGCGGGGTTCATCGCGGGGCTGCTGGCGCGGGGCTTCGCGCCGATGCAGGCGGCCGAGACGGCGGCCTGGCTGCATGTGGAATGCGCCCGCAGCTTCGGGCCCGGGCTGATCGCCGAGGATCTGCCGGAGGAACTGCCGAAGGTGTTCCGGTCGCTCGGGCTGTGACTCAGGCGCGGGCGGCGTGGCGGCTCCCGGCCTGGAAGGCGGCGGGACGGGCTTCCGCGGCGGCGTCGGCGCTGCCGGGAGCGGCCCCGCAGGCGATCTCGAGCCCTTCGGCATAGATGACCTGGGGCGTGTCGAAGACGAGATCGTAGACGCGCATCCCGCGGACCTCGGTTTCGGTGACGTATTGGCCGTCGAAAAGGCGGGCGACGGGGGCATCGCCCTCGGCCGTGCCGAACATCGCCCTGGCGCGCCAGTCGCGCAGGCGGATGCGCGTCCCGGCGGGGAGGGTGAGGCCGGTCTCGGGGCGGTTGTGGCCGAGCGCGCCTTCGGCGAGGCGCACCGCGCGGCCGGTGTAGGCGGTGACCGAGACGGACAGGAGCCGGCGCATCCCGTCGCGCGTCACGATGCGGTCGCCGGGAGCCAGAAACTCGACCGGGAGCTCGCCGTCCAGCGTCATCACGCGGCACCCGGCGGTGAGACCGGACGAGCCCGCGGCACGCTCCGGCGCGACCGCGCCGTCTTGGCCGTGTGCACCAGTGCCCTTGGACATGAAAGCCATCCCGTTCCGACTGCCCGGATTCTTTGCCGCGATTGCGGCGGGACGGTGTTGGTCATGTGCCCTTTTCCGGTCGTTTTTTCCGCTCGCATCGGCCTTTCGATCTTGCTAGAAGGGCGCCGATTTCGGGGGGCGGTTCCCGGTTGGGAGCCGCCTTTTCGACATTCGCGGGTGTGGCGAAACTGGCAGACGCACCAGATTTAGGTTCTGGCGCCGCGAGGCGTGGGGGTTCAAGTCCCTTCACCCGCACCAGAGGCAAAGAGGACGACAGGGAATGCAGGTCACTGAGACGCTGAAAGACGGCCTGAAGCGCAGCTACCAGATCACCGTGACGGCGGCCGAGCTTGACGCGAAGGTCACCGAGAAACTGGTCGATGCGCAGCCCGAGGTCGAGATCAAGGGCTTCCGCAAGGGCAAGGTCCCGCTGCCGCTGCTGCGCAAGCAGTTCGGCGCGCGCATCCTGGGCGATGCGATGCAGGAAGCCATCGACGCGGCGATGCAGTCGCATTTCGAGGAGACCGGCAACCGCCCGGCACTGCAGCCGAAGGTCGAGATGAAGAACGGCGAGACCTGGAAGGAAGGCGCCGACGTCGTTGTCGAGATGACCTACGAGACGCTTCCCCAGATCCCCGAAGTCGACGTGGGCAAGATCAGCCTCGAGAAGCTCGTCGTGAAGGCCGACGAGAAGTCGGTTGCCGAGGCGCTCGAGAACCTGGCGAAGTCGGCGCAGGTCTTCGAGGACCGCAAGAAGGGCGCCAAGGCCAGGGAGGGCGATCAGGTCGTGATCGACTTCGTGGGCCGTGCCGCCGGCGAGGCCTTCGAGGGCGGTTCGGGCGAGGACTATCCGCTGGTGCTCGGGTCGAAGTCGTTCATTCCGGGCTTCGAGGACCAGCTTGTCGGCGTCAAGGCGGGCGACAAGCTGGACGTCAACGTGACCTTCCCTGAGACTTACGGGGCGAAGCACCTCGCCGGGAAGGGCGCGGTGTTCGAGTGCACGGTCAAGGCCGTGAAGGAGCCGAAGGCGGCGGCGATCGACGACGACCTGGCCAAGCGCTTCGGGGCCGAGAGCCTCGATGCGCTGAAGGGGCAGGTGACCGAACGCCTCGAGGCCGAGTATTCGGGCGCGGCGCGGGCCGTGCTGAAGCGTGCGCTTCTCGACGAACTCGACAAGCTCGTGTCGTTCGAGCTTCCCCCGACTCTGGTCGAGGCCGAGGCGAACCAGATTGCCCATCAACTCTGGCATGAGGAAAACCCCGACCACCACGGCCATGACCACGGGTCGATCGAGACCACGGAGGAGCACAAGAAGCTGGCCGAGCGGCGCGTACGCCTCGGGCTGCTGCTGGCCGAGCTGGGCCGGAAGGAGAAGATCGAGGTCACCGACGCCGAGATGACGCAGGCCGTACTCGCGCAGGCGCGGCAGTATCCGGGGCAGGAGCGGGCCTTCTTCGAGTTCGTCCAGAAGAATCCGCAGATGCAGCAGCAGCTCCGTGCGCCGCTCTTCGAGGACAAGGTCGTGGACTTCATCTTCGCGGCCGCCAAGGTGACCGAGACGGAAGTGAGCAAGGACAAGCTCCAGAAGGCCGTCGAGGCGCTCGACGAGATGTGAGCGGCGGCGGGGATCCCGCGTTCCAAGAGGCGGGCTAGGGACCGCCTTTTTCGTTTTCGATCAGCGGCTTTTGGTCTCTTCCTCCAGAAGTTCGGTTCCGCGCCGACGCGGACGATCACCCCGGTGAGCCAGATCCAGGGCAGGAAGCCGATCGCCCCGCCGAGCGAGCCGCAGGTGGCGGCGAAGTCGGCGATGCTGGCGGCTGCCAGCAAGAGAGCAGCGAAAGGACGAGGACCCCCGCCCGCGACCGAGAGCACGCGGTCGTGAACGACGTCCTCGTGGAGCCGACCGGGGACCCGGTCCAACTGGCCGAATGCCGGGCAGGGGGGGCATGGCGAGGGGCGGGGCGGGGGGCATGGCGGGCCTCGTTCGCGTCTGCCGCGTCAGGTCGCGCCGCAGGGATCAACGAGGCGGGTGGGGTGCGGTTCCTGCCGGCCTGCGGATCAGGGTGGGCCGGGGCCTGCCCGCGGCAGGCCGCGCCGTGTCGTCGGGCGTGCCGGCGACCCCTTCCGTGCGCAGGACGTAGACGCCCGCCGCGATGATGACGGCTATGCCGGCCCAGCCGAGCGCATCCGGCAGGTCGCCCCAGAACAGCCAGCCCCAGAGGACCCCCCAGAAGGCGAAGGTGAATTCGAAGGGCGCGACGACCGAGGAGCGGCCGATCCGGTAGGCCTGCGTCAGAAGCGTCAGGCCGATCGCGGCGATGGCCCCGCAGGCCGACATGAGGAGCGCGTCCTTCGGTGTCGGCATGACCCAGCCGCGGGTCAGGAACCCGAGCGAGGGATGAATTCCCGCCTCGGCAAAGCGGCCCGAGCCGAACACGAGCGACAGGATCGCGGCGCAGGCGAGGAAGGCGAGGTTGCCCCAGAAGGCCATCGCGGCGGCGCTTTCCCGCGTGCCCATCGTTCGGGCGAGGATCATCGACAGCGCATAGGCGCCGCCGCAGAAGATCGGCAGAAGCGCCGCCCAGTCGAACAGGCTTCCGCCCGGTCGCACCATGACGATGACGCCGGCGAAGCCGAGGGCGACGGCGAGCCAGCGGTTCCACGAGACGGCTTCGTGCAGGACGAGGACCGAGAGGATGACGATGATGAGGGGCGCGGTGAAATAGAGCGCCACGGTCGTCGCCATCGGCAGGGCGGCGAGCGCAAGGTAGTAGGCGGTGTAGGCGAGGAAGTTCAGCAAGCCCCGGGCCAGCATGCCCGGCCAGCCGGGCGTTGTCAGCGTGGCGAGCGTGCCGTCGATCCCGCGCGTGATCGCCAGCATGAACGGAATGGCCGTCACGCTGCGAAGCACCATCGCCTCGTGCAGGGGGTAGGTGCCCGACATCAGCTTCAGGATCAGGTCCTGCACCGAAAAGATCGCGATGCCCGCAACGAGGGAGAGGATTCCGAGAAGCTGGGGAGAGCGCGCCATGGCCGCGAGACTAGACGGGAGGGTCTGGGGCAACTGGCAGGATTGCGGCAGGCAATGCCGTTTTGGGGTGACGCGGGCGCAGTCGGAGGCCAGCGTCCACGCCTCGGTCATGCGCCCGGGGCCCGCGCCCCGATGTGGTCGCGCCACTTCGGGCCGCGGGCGAGCGCGTTCCCGCAGGCCTCGCGCAGTTCGTCCGGATGGTCCCCGGCCGGCACGCAGATCAGGACTGCGGCCCGAGCCAGATCCTTCCGGGCCTTCGGCCGGTCGGGGCCGGGGCGGCGGTCCGCCACGATGAGCCTGTGGACCGCGAAGGCATTGGGGCGCGGGGGGATCCGGATGAGGACACCCCCTGCGGCAGTGTATGCACCCTGCATTCGCGCGGTATGGGGAATGCACATTGTACTCTACACGCTGTTAGCGGTGTCGAATACGTCTACCCTGATGCTGCGCGGCAAAGCAAGACCGCGCCAGGCCTCCCCGGCGCGATCCGTTCCTTGCAATCGCCCCGCGGCGCCCCGGGATCACTCCTCGGTGGCAGCGGCGCCCACGTCGTCGAAGAGCTCGGCGATCTCGAAGTCGGCCGCAGCCTCGGCTTGCGCCGCCAGTTCCTGGATCGACTTGCCGGAGGCCTGAAGCGCGGCCTCTTCGGCCGACCGGGCGACGTTCAGCCTGATCTTCACGCTGACTTCCGGGTGCAGCACGACGGTGACGCTGTGGAGCCCCAGTTCCTTGATCGGCCGGTCGAGAACCACCTGGTTGCGGCTCACGGTGACGCCGCCGGCGGTTGCCGCCTCGGCGGCGTCGCGGGCCGAGACCGAGCCGTAGAGGGCGCCGGTGTCCGAGGCGGAGCGGATGATCACGTAGATCTGTCCGTCGAGGGACGCCGCGACCTTCTCGGCTTCCGTCTTCGTTTCGAGGTTCTGCGCCTCGAGCTGGGCCTTGCGGGTCTCGAATGCCTTCACGTTGGCGTCCGACGCACGGAGCGCCTTGCCCTGCGGCAGAAGGAAGTTGCGGGCGTAGCCGTCCTTGACCTTCACCACCTCGCCCATCTGGCCGAGCTTGGCCACGCGTTCAAGCAGGATGACTTGCATCTGTCAGGCTCCTCACTTCACGGCGTAGGGCAGGAGGGCGAGGAAGCGGGCGCGCTTGATCGCGGTGGCGAGTTCGCGCTGCTTCTTGGCCGAGACGGCGGTGATACGGGCTGGGACGATCTTGCCGCGCTCGGAGATGTAGCGCTGGAGCAGGCGGACGTCCTTGTAGTCGATCTTCGGCGCGTTGTCGCCCGAGAAGGGACAGACCTTGCGGCGGCGGAAGAATGGTTTTGTGGCCATGGGTTATGATCCTTTTCTCAGATTTCGCATCAACGACGGTCGCCGAAGGACCGGCGCTCGCCGCCCCGGTCGCCGCCCCGGTCCCCGCGGTCGGGGCGGTCGCCCCGGTCGCCGCGCGGGCCGTCACGGTCGCCCCCCCGATCGCTCCGGGGGCCGTCGCGGTCGTCGCGCTTCTGCATCTGGACCGACGGGCCTTCGTCGTGGGCGTCCACCCGGATGGACATCACGCGCATGACGTCGTCATGCAGCCGCGCCAGGCGCTCCATCTCCTGCACGGCGGCCGAGGGCGCGTCCGAGCGGATGAAGGCATAGTGGCCCTTGCGGTTCTTGTTGATCTTGTAGGCCATCGTCTTGACGCCCCAGTACTCGGACGCGACGACCTTGCCGCCGTTGTCCGCAAGCACCGTGCCGAAATGCTCGATGAGGCCCTCGGCCTGCGCGTTCGACAGATCCTGACGCGCAATCAGGACATGCTCGTAGAGAGCCATGCCGTCTCCTGTCCGTATCGGGCGGCTTCATAGGCGGGACCGAACCCTTCCGCGGTCCGCCACGAGAGGCTTCGCCGGTTGCATCAAGGTGCGGAAGGATGCGGCCTTATAGAGGATCGCCCGGAGTTTGCAAGCGCGGCTGATGGCGGCGGGACGTCAGGGGGCGGGCGCCTCGCCGAGCGTGTCCGCGCCGATGTCCGAGAAGGGGTCGGCTTCCGGTTCGGGGGCGGTCTGCACCGCGGCGAAGACGGTGGCGGCCCAGAGGACGAGGGCGGCGAGGGCGGGGAGGAGGCGGGTCCGGGCCCGCGTGGCCTCGGCTCCGAGGCCCGAGGTCATCCGCGCGATGGTCGCATCCATGTTGACGATCGCGTGCTTGAACGCGCCCGCGAGGTGGAGGGCCACCGCGCCGTAGAGGACCCGGGACGACATCCGGTGCACGGTCCGGAGAACCAGGGCGAAGTCCGGCGATCTTTCGATCCCCGGCAGGCCCTGGCCGAAGGGCCAGGGGATCGGGGCGTAGGGCGGGCTTGCGGCGTGATAGAGCCAGCCCGAGAGCGGCATGACGAGCATCGCGCCGTAGAGCGACCAGTGGACGGTCGCGGCGGCGAAGGTCTCGATCCGCCGCTCGGGGTGAAGGGGGCCGGGGCGGCGGGCGCCCGTGACCGCCCAGCCGATCCGGGCGAGCGCGACGGCGAAGCTCAGAAGCCCGAGCGACTTGTGGATCGTGAAGAGCCGGATGATCGAGGCCGCCGTGGCTTCGTCCACCGGCTCGATCCGCACCATCGAGACCCCGAGCGCCGCATTCGTCAGGATCACGACGGCGGCGAGCCAGTGGATAACCCGGGTGACAGGGTCATAGCCGAAGGCCGGGGATGTCGCGGGGCGCACAGCGGGCATCGGTGTCCTTGCCGAGGTTCGAGCATCGCCTGATTGACGGCGCGGGACGGAGAACCATCCGGCGTTGCGCGCCGGTCCCCGGGCGGGTATCCCGGGGGTATCCCGGGCGGGCATCTTGGGCGGGCGGCAAGGGAGAGGGGGTCGGCGATGACGAAGGCGTTCGTGTTTCCGGGGCAGGGGGCGCAGGCCGTCGGCATGGGCATGGCCCTGGCCGAGGCCTATCCGGCCGCGCGGGCGGTGTTTCAGGAAGTGGACGAGGCGCTGGGCGAGGCGCTGAGCCGCCTGATCCGGGAGGGCGACGCCGAGACGCTGACGCTGACCCGGAATGCCCAGCCCGCCCTGATGGCGACGTCGATCGCCGCGATGCGGGCGCTGGCGGCGGAGGGGATCGCCGTCACGGGCGCGGCCTATGTCGCGGGTCATTCGCTGGGGGAGTATTCGGCACTCTGTGCGGCGGGTGCGCTGTCGCTGGCCGACACGGCGCGGCTTCTGCGCCTTCGGGGCGAGGCGATGCAGGCGGCCGTTCCGGTCGGCATGGGCGCGATGGCCGCGCTTCTCGGGATGGATTTCGCCGCGGCCGCGGCGGTCGCGTCCGAGGCGGCGCAGGGCGAGGTCTGCCAGGCCGCGAACGACAACGACCCCGCGCAGGTGGTGGTGTCGGGCCACAGGGCGGCGGTCGAGCGGGCGGTCGAGATCGCCAAGGCGAAGGGGGCGAAGCGCGCGATCCTTCTGCCGGTGAGCGCGCCCTTCCACTGCGCGCTGATGCAGCCCGCGGCCGATGCGATGAAGGCGGCGCTGGCGGATGTGGCGATCCGTGCGCCGAAGGTGCCGGTCGTCGCGAACGTCCTCGCCGAGGCGGTGTCGGAGCCCGGGGCGATCCGGCGGCTTCTGGTCGAACAGGTGACGGGGGCGGTCCGCTGGCGGGAGTCGGTCCTGTGGATGGCGGGGCGGGGCGTGACCGAGTTCTGGGAGGTCGGTGCGGGCAAGGCGCTGTCGGGCATGATCCGGCGGATCGCGCCCGAAGCGGCGACCAGGGCCGTGGGCACGCCCGAGGATGTGGCGTCGGCGAGGGGTTGAGCGGCAAGGGGGCGCTGCCCCCTTGGACCCCCGGGATATTTTCGCCAAGATGAAGGGGCGGGAACCATGATCCCGCCGGAGCGGAGCGGGACATGTTCGATCTTGCAGGCAAGCGCGCCCTCATCACCGGCGCATCGGGGGGCATCGGCGGCGCGATCGCCGGGGCGCTGCACGGGGCGGGGGCGACGGTTGGCCTGTCGGGCACGCGGACGGGGCCGCTCGCGGAACTGGCGGGAAAGCTCGGCGAGCGGGCGCATGTGTTCCCCGCGAACCTCTCCGACATGGCCTCGGTCGAGGCGCTGCCGAAGACCGCCCTGGAGGCGATGGGCGGCATCGACATCCTTGTGAACAATGCGGGCATCACGCGCGACAACCTCTTCATGCGGATGTCGGACGCGGAATGGGACGAGGTGATCGCGGTCAACCTCACCTCGACCTTCCGGCTCTGCCGGGCGGTGATCCGGGGAATGATGAAGGCCCGCTGGGGCCGGATCGTGAACATCTCCTCGGTCGTCGGCGCGACGGGCAATCCGGGACAGGGCAACTATGCCGCGTCGAAGGCCGGGATGGTCGGCATGTCGAAGTCGCTCGCGGCGGAGGTGGCGAGCCGGGGGATCACGGTCAACTGCGTGGCGCCGGGGTTCATCACGACCGCGATGACGGAGAAGCTGAACGCGGACCAGAAGGCGCGCATTCTGACCGCCGTCCCGGCCGGCCGGATGGGCGCGGCGGACGAGATCGGGGCGGCCGTCCTCTACCTCGCGAGCGCCGAGGCGGGCTATGTCACGGGCGCGACTCTCCACGTCAACGGGGGCATGGCGATGCTCTGATCCGCGTTCCGGACGCCGCCACGGAAGCGTTGCGAAAGCCCTTGTCATGGGTCAAGACTGTGTTATAGGGCGCGTCGAAATCAGGGCAGGCCTTGTGGAGGCCCGACGCGGGCGCGGCTGAAGGCCCCGCCCGGACAGCGCCCGGACGGGCAAGCGACCAGGGAGGCGGGGGCGACCCCGTCCTGACAAGAGGAACGGAAATGAGCGACATCGCGGATCGGGTGCGGAAGATCGTCGTCGAGCACCTTGGCGTCGAGCAGGACAAGGTGACCGAGAACGCGTCGTTCATCGACGATCTGGGCGCGGACAGCCTCGACACGGTCGAACTGGTCATGGCCTTCGAGGAAGAGTTCGGGATCGAGATCCCGGACGACGCGGCCGAGACCATCCAGACCTTCGGCGATGCGGTGAAGTTCATCACCGAAGCGTCCTGACAGGGATTGCCTCGGCAGGATCGGCGGCGCCCCGCGACGGGCGCCGTTTTTCTTTGGTGAAGCCGCCGGTCCGGTCGGACGGTCGGGACGTGGCGATGGCCCCCGCCCCGCAACGGAGCGCCGGGCCTTCCGGCCCTTTGGTCGTGACACGTCCTGCAACGGAACGCCGGAACGGGGCCGCAGGGTGCGCTCGCGCGCCCCGATGACTGGACGATGCGGTTCGCCGGCGAGCGTGATCCGCATCTGCGCCCGCCGCGCCTCTCGCGCGGGGTCGTCGGGGCGCAGGGGGGCGGGGCTGGCATCCCCTGCAGCTTCTGCCATTCTGGCGATGCCAATAGGGAGGGTGCAGGGATGGCGACACTCGAAACCATGTTCGGCGCCGCCGCGGTCGAGACCTTCTTCGGTCTTCCCGCCTGCAGCGACCTTTCGGCGGTCCGTGCCGACATCGCCCTGATCGGCGTGCCGATGGCGACGCCCTACCTGTCGGTCGGGCCCTATTGCGCGGCTGGGCCGGATGCGATCCGGGCGGCGACGGCGGCCTATGCCCGGAACTTCGCGCATGTGAACTTCGATCTCGGCGGGCCGGTGCTGCCGGAGGGGCGCGTCGCCGTGGATGCCGGGAACCTGGGCGTTTCGGAGGCAGATTTCGCGGCGAACCGGAAGGTCATCCGCGAGGCGGTCGGCCACGCGGTGAGGCGCGGCGCGGTGCCCTTCGTGATCGGCGGGGACGATTCCGTGCAGATCCCGATGCTCGAGGCCCATGCGGCCGAGGGGCGGACGATCGCGATCCTCCAGATCGACGCGCATATCGACTGGCGGGACGCGGTGGACGGGGAGCGGCTGGGACTGTCCTCGACCCAGCGGCGGGCGTCGGAGATGGCGCATGTGGGGGCGATGGTGGCGGTGGGCGCGCGCGGGATCGGCTCGGCGCGGCCCTCGGACCGCGCGGATGCGCTGGCGCGGGGGGTGACGTTCGTGACGGCGCGCGACGTGGCGCGCGCGGGGATCGGGCGCGCGGTCGACGCGATCCCGGCGGGGGCGGAGGTGGTCGTGTGTCTCGACCTCGATGCGCTCGATCCGGCGGTGATGCCGGGGGTGATCGGGCGGACGGCAGGCGGCATGAGCTACTGGCAGGTGGTGGAACTGGTGGCCGGGGTGGCGGTGAAGGCGCGGATCGCGGGGTTCGGGATGGTCGAGTTCATGCCCGAGCGGGACGTGGACGGGATGGGGGCGCTGACGGCGGCGCAGTTGCTTGCGACGTGCATCGGGATCGTGGCGCGGCAGGGGTGAGGGGCGTTTTTGGGGGGCGGGTCGGGCTTGTGGTGACGCGGTGCCCCGCAGGGGCACCGGTCGAGGCGCCCCCCCCCCCCTGACCCTTTCCCGGCGGGCGAGGGGAGTTCCCCATTCTGATCGCCGTCCCTCCCCCGAAGGAAGAGGGAGAGATCGGGGGCGGCGGGACACGGCCGGCCGGGCTTCCCCCTCGCCGTCCCCGTGTTGCGCCTGTTATGGGGGGCGTGTATCACCGCCGGAGCGGAAAAACGCTTGCAGGGGGCGTCATGCGTCGGGTCGTCGTCACGGGTCTGGGTCTGGTCACGCCGCTCGCCTGCGGCGTCGAGGAGACCTGGAGCCGGTTGCTTGCGGGGCAGTCGGGCGCGGGGCTGATCACGCGGTTCGATACCTCGAACGTGGTCACGGCCTATGCCTGTGAAGTGCCCTATGGCGACGGTTCGGACGGCACCTTCAACCCCGATGACTGGATGGAGCCGAAGGACCGCCGGAAGGTCGATGACTTCATCCTCTACGGGATGGCGGCGGCGACGCAGGCGGTGCGGGATGCGGGAATCGAGGATCTGTCCGAGGCGGAGAAGCTCAGGACCGGCGTGATGCTCGGGTCCGGAATCGGGGGGCTGACGTCGATCGCCGAGACGGCGGTGCTGATCAAGGAGCGGGGCCCGAAGCGGGTGAGCCCGTTCTTCATTCCCTCGGCGCTCATCAACCTTGCCTCGGGGCAGGTGTCGATCCGGTTCGGGTTCAAGGGGCCGAACCATGCGGTCGTGACGGCCTGCTCGACCGGGGCGCACGCGATCGGGGATGCGGCGCGGCTGATCCAGTGGGGCGATGCCGACATCATGGTCGCGGGGGGCTGCGAGGCGCCGATCAGCGAGATCGGGATCGCGGGGTTCAACGCCTGCAAGGCGCTCTCGACCAAGCGCGCGCACGAGCCGGAGAAGGCGAGCCGGCCCTATGACGCGGACCGGGACGGCTTTGTCATGGGCGAAGGTTCCGGAGTTGTGGTTCTGGAAGAACTTCAGCATGCAAAGGCCCGTGATGCAAGGATTTATGCCGAGGTCCTGGGCTATGGCCTGTCGGGTGACGCCTATCACATCACCGCCCCGTCCGAGGATGGCGACGGCGGCTATCGCAGCATGGAGATGGCGCTGAGGCGGGCGGGGCTGACGCCGGCGTCGGTCGATTACATCAACGCGCATGGCACGAGCACGATGGCCGACACGATCGAGCTTGGCGCGGTCGAGCGGCTGCTCGGCACCCATGCGGCCGGCGCCACGATGTCGTCCACGAAGTCCTCGATCGGACACCTGCTCGGTGCGGCGGGGTCGGTCGAGGCGATCTTCTGCGTGCTGGCGCTGCGGGACCAGGTGGCGCCGCCCACGATCAACCTCGAGAATCCGGCGGTGGAGCCGGTGCTTGACCTCGCGCCGAACAGGGCGGTGAAGCGCCGGATCGACGTGGCCCTGTCGAACAGCTTCGGGTTCGGGGGAACCAACGCCAGTCTCGTCCTGGGCCGCGTCGCCTGATGTGGCGTCACGTCGCCTCGAACTTCCTGACGGTGGCGATCGTGCTGCTGGTGGCGATTGCCGCCATCGTGGCGTGGGGCCAGGCGCAGTACCGGGGACCGGGGCCGCTTGCCGCGGCGATCTGCCTGCGTGTCGATCCCGGGTCAAGCTTCCGCCGGGTTGCCGAGGACCTGGTCGCGCAGGGTGCGGTGTCGAACGGGTACATCTTCAGGGTCGGGGTGGATTACGAGGGCAAGAGCAACGCGCTCAAGGCCGGGTCGTTCCTGATCCCGCCTGCGGCGTCGATGAAGGAGATCGTCGACGCGGTGACCGGCGACGGCCAGTCCACCTGCGGAACCGAGGTCAACTACCGGATCGGCGTCACCGCCGCGGAGGTTCTGGTGCGGGAGCTCGATCCGGCGACGGACGGCTATGTCGAGGTGGCGCGCTTCGACCCGGCGGCGGGCGCCCCTCCGCCGGCCTATGTCGAGCGGTCCGGGCGGCCCGATGTGCGGTTCCGGGTGACGCTGGCCGAGGGAACGACGGTCTGGCAGACCATGGAGGCGCTGAAGAAGGCCGACTTCCTGCAGGGCGACATCACCGAGGTTCCGGCCGAGGGAATGCTGGCGCCGGACAGCTACGAGGTGACGCGCGGCGCATCCCGGCCGGATATCCTGGCCGAGATGCAGCGGCGGCAGGAGGCGCGGCTCGCCGAGTTCTGGGCGGGCCGGGCGGAGGGGCTTCCCTACAAGACGCCGGAGGAGGCGCTGATCATGGCCTCGATCGTCGAGAAGGAGACGAGCGTTCCCGAGGAGCGGCGCCGTGTGGCGAGCGTGTTCCTCAACCGTTTGCGCGAGGGCATGAAGCTGCAGACCGACCCCACGGTGATCTATGGCATCACCAAGGGGCAGGGTGTTCTCGAGCGCGGACTCCGGCAGAGCGAGCTTCGGCGGCGGACGGACTGGAACACCTATGTGATCGACGGGCTGCCTCCGACGCCCATCGCCAATCCCGGCCGCGAGAGCATCGCGGCGGCGTTGAACCCGGAGGCGACCGGCTTCTTCTACTTCGTGGCCGATGGCACCGGCGGCCACGTCTTCGCGGCAACGCTTGCCGAGCACAATGCGAACGTGGCCCGCTGGCGCGCCATCGAGGCCGAGAGAGGCACGGCCGGAGAGGGCGGGACGCAGGACGCGGGCAACTGAGATTAATCGAGGATTAACGGAAGGTTCTCTCAACCATCTGATCTCAATGAGTTTTCTTCTTGACTTTGCGAACTGTCCGGGGTATCGGTCAGGGCAAGCTGGACGAGGTGGGCAAGCGGCGTGGGGAGACCCGGTGCCGCTTTTCCATTTCGCTTCGACGGTCAGCCTCAGGGAGACGCTGGCCTGATGACCGAAACCGAACGGACTTCGAACCCGCCGCCCGTCCTTCTGGCGGCGGCTGAGGACCTGTGCCGGCAGGCGGCGCAGGAACTCTACACGGCGATACAGGACATCCGTCAGGGAAGGCCGGAAGACGTGAAGGCTGCAATGGCGGCCATCCGCGACCTTCGGGCGGCCTTCCAGCTTGCGATGGAAGAGAGGAACAGATTTGAAAAGCTCCGCAAGCAGGGCGAGGGGGCCGCATATTCCTATGCGCTCGACCTCGGCAAGGCCCGCGACGAGATCGCTCGCCGGCTTGACCGCATCCGCGACGCGGGAGGAGATTGAGAGCGTTCTTGCCGGGCTGAGCGAGAACGCGCTGATGTCGCTGCCGTGGCTGTTCGAGGTCTGGGCGCTGGAGCACCAGCTTCCCCCGCCCGGCGACTGGAAGACCTGGGTGATCCTCGGAGGGCGCGGCGCGGGCAAGACGCGGGCCGGGGCCGAATGGGTGAGGATGCAGGTCGAGGGGGCGCGGCCCCTCGATCCGGGACCGTGCCGGCGGGTGGCGCTGGTCGGCGACACGCTCGACCAGGTGCGGGAGGTGATGATCTTCGGCGAGAGCGGCATCGTGGCCTGCTCTCCGGCAGATCGCAAGCCGGTCTGGGAAGCGACCCGCCGCCGCCTCGTCTGGCCGAACGGCGCCGTGGCGCAGGCGTTTTCCGCGCATGATCCCGAGAGCCTGCGCGGTCCGCAGTTCGATGCGGCCTGGGCCGACGAGCTGGCGAAATGGGACAAGCTCGAGGGAACCTGGGACATGCTGCAGTTCGCGCTGCGGCTGGGCGGGCATCCCCGGCAGGTGGTGACGACCACGCCGAGGAACGTGCAGATGCTGAAGGCGATCCTGAAGGCGCCTTCGACCGTGGTGACGCAGGCGCCGACCGAGGCCAATCGCGCACATCTGGCCGCTTCGTTCATCGAGGAGGTGAGGGCACGCTATGCCGGCTGGAAGGCACGGCAGGAACTGGACGGGGAGCTGGTCGAGGAGGCCGACGGGGCGCTCTGGACCAACGAGATGATCGAGAAGGGCCGGCTTTCGGCGCCGGACCGGTTCAGCCGGGTGGTGGTGGCGGTCGATCCCCCCGTCTCGGGCAAGCGGACCTCGGACGAGTGCGGGATCGTGGTCGTGGGGGCCGTCACCGAGGGACCGCCACAGAACTGGCACGCCTGGGTGATCGAGGATGCCACGGTCACGGGGGCGCTGCCCGCCGTATGGGCCCGGGCCGTGGTCGCGTCGATGGAACGCCATGCTGCGGACCGGCTGGTCGCCGAGGTGAACCAGGGCGGCGCCATGGTGGAGGCGGTCGTGAGGACGGAGAGCGCGCTCGTGCCGTTCCGGGCGGTCCACGCGCATACGGGCAAGGCGGCCCGGGCCGAACCGGTCGCCGCGCTCTACGAACAGGGCCGGGTGCATCATCTGCCCGGTCTGGGGCGTCTGGAAAGCCAGATGTGTCACATGACGGCGCAGGGGTATCGCGGCGTCGGAAGCCCTGACCGGGTGGATGCGCTGGTCTGGGCGCTGACCGACCTGATCGTCGAGCCCGCGTCGCGGTATCGGGATCCGAAGCTCAGGATCCTGTGACGGGTCGCGCGGATCGGCGGGGCGCGGCGAGGGCGGGACCGCCGCGCCGCTGGAGCGGGAAGTCATCCTACGGGAGATCTACTGATGGCATGGACCATTTTCGGGCGGAGAACGGCGGAGTCCGGGCCCCGCCGGCAACCGGCTGCGCCCGCGCAGAAGGCGTCGGCCGCTGGCCGCGTCTTTGCCTGGGGATTGTCGGGCCGGCCGGTCTGGAGCCCGCGCGACACGGTGAGCCTGATCCGCGCGGGCTTCACCATGAACCCGGTCGGCTTCCGCTGCGTGAAGCTGCTGGCCGAGGCGGCGGCGGCCATGCCGCTCGTCTGCCAGGACGCCGAGAGGCGCTACGAGACGCATCCCCTGCTGGACCTGATGCGGCGGCCGAATCCCGCGCAAGGCAGGGCGGAGCTCTTCGAGGCGCTCTACGGGCAGCTTCTGCTTTCGGGGAACGCCTACCTCGAGGCGGTGACGGGCGAAGCGCTTCCGCTCGAGCTGCATGTGCTGCGGTCGGACCGGATGAACCTCGTTCCGGGGCCGGACGGCTGGCCCGTCGCCTACGATTACAGCGTGGGCGGGCGGACCCACAGGTACGACATGCGGGGCCCGGTCGATCCGGTATGCCATATCCGGTCGTTTCACCCCCAGGACGATCATTACGGACTTTCGCCGCTTCAGGCGGCGGCGGTCGCCATCGATGTGCACAATGCCGCAAGCGCGTGGTCGAAGGCCCTTCTGGACAATGCCGCGCGCCCGTCGGGTGCGATCGTCTACAAGGGAACCGACGGACAGGCGCAGCTTTCGCAGGACCAGTACGACCGGCTGGTGAGCGAGATGGAGACACATCACCAGGGCGCGCGGAATGCAGGGCGGCCCATGCTGCTGGAGGGCGGCCTCGACTGGAAGCCCATGGGGTTCAGCCCCAGCGACATGGAGTTCCAGAAGACGAAGGAGGCCGCCGCGCGCGAGATTGCCGTCGCCTTCGGCGTGCCGCCGATGCTTCTCGGCATTCCGGGGGACGCGACCTATGCGAACTACCAGGAGGCGAACCGCGCCTTCTACCGGCTCACCGTGCTGCCGCTGGCGACGCGGGTGACGGCCGCCGTCTCGTTCTGGCTCTCTACCTTCCTGTCCCGTGCGGTCGAACTGCGGCCCGACCTCGACCAGGTTCCCGCGCTGTCGGCCGAGCGGGACCAGCAGTGGTCGCGGGTGGGGGCGGCCGAGTTCCTCACGGATGCCGAGAAGCGGTCGCTGCTGGGTCTGCCGCGCCTTCGCGATGGGAAATGACATGGCTGTGACGCAGGTTTCGGGGTCGCGATACCTCAAGCAGCCGTTCGACTATGCCCAGGAAGCAAGGATGGAGGCGATCGACCGCATCATGGCGCTTCAGTTCGATGCGATGGAAAGACGCCTCGAGCGCATCGAGCAGATGATCCAGAGCATCGAGCGCAGGATCTGGGTGGCGGTATTCGGTGTGGCGGGCGTGGTGATGACCGAACTGATCCGGTCGGCCATGACCTATGGATCCCTATGAAGGAGTGGCAGGCATGATCCCCGACCTCGGTCTGGACACGAAGTTCGTCCGGCTCGGCGATGGCGTCGAGATAACTGACGGGACACGCATCTCGGGCTATGCGTCGGTGTTCGGCGTGGCCGACCAGGGAGGCGACATCGTCGTGCGCGGCGCCTATGGGCGGTCGCTGTCGGCGCTCGCCGCCGGGGGGCGGCGCGTCAAGATGCTCTGGCAGCATGATCCCGCCGAGCCCATCGGGGTGTGGGACGTGGTCCGCGAGGACGAGCGCGGGCTCTGGGTTTCCGGCCGCATCCTGACCGAGGTGGATCGGGGCCGCGAGGCCGCCGCCCTTGTCGCCGGCGGCGCGATCGACGGGCTTTCGATCGGATACCGCACGGTGGCGGCGGAGAGGGACGCGAAGGGGCGACGACTTCTGCAGGAGTTGGACCTCTGGGAGGTTTCGCTCGTGACCTTCCCGATGCTTCCCGAGGCGAGGGTGGGCGCCAAGGCAGGCACGGATCTTCTGGCCGAGATCGCATCGGCCTTCGACGAGGCGCGCGTGGCGCTTGGCGCATTGCCGCGCCCCGTGCCCCGCGTGTGACTTCCCGACCAGAACAGGCAAAGGACCGGACATGACGACATCCGAGACGACGGCTCGGGCCGGGGAAGGTGCGTCCGCGCACCCGGTCATCGAGGTGAGGACCGCGCTTGCGGGATTCCTGCACGAACTCAGGACGTTCCAGGACGACGTGAAATCAAGGCTGCAACATCAGGAAGAGCGACTGACCATGCTGAATGCCAAGTCCATAGCCGCCGGCCGTCCGGCGCTCGCTGCCGAGGCCGACTTCGGTGCGCCCCTCCGGAAGGCCTTCGCGGCCTATCTCCGGTCGGGCGACGAGGACGCGCTGCGCGCCACGGTGCCGGAGAGCAAGGCGCTGAGTACCGCTGTCAACGCGGACGGCGGGTTCCTGGTCGCACCGGAGATGTCGGACCGGATCCGGTCGGAGCTGCGCGCCACCGCCTCGCTGCGCACGATCGCCAACATCGTCAACGTCGAGGCCAGCACCTATGACGTGATCGTGGACCGCACCGAGATGGGAAGCGGCTGGGCCACCGAGACCGCCGGTTCCACCGAAACGACGACCCCGGTGATCGAGCGCATCTCGATCCGGCTTCACGAGCTTGCGGCGATGCCGAAGGCGTCCCAGCGTCTGCTCGATGACGCGGCTTTCGATGTCGAAGGCTGGCTCGGCGAGAAGATCGCCAACCGCTTCGTGCGGGCCGAGGCCGCCGCCTTCATCAACGGCGACGGCATCGACAAGCCGAAGGGTTTTCTCGCCTACGGCAAGGTTGCCGAGGCAAGCTGGGCCTGGGGGTCGCTGGGATACATCCCGACGGGGGCGGCAAGCGACTTCAACGCGACGATGCCCTCGGACGCTCTCGTCGATCTGGTCTATGCGCTGAACGCCGAGTACCGGGCGAATGCCTCGTTCGTGATGAATTCGAAGACGACCGGGGCGGTGCGCAAGATGAAGGACGCGGACGGCCGTTTTCTCTGGGTGGACGGGCTGTCGAACGGGGAGCCGGCGCGTCTGCTCGGCTATCCGGTGCTGGTCGCCGAGGACATGCCCGACATTGCGGCGAACGCCTATGCGATCGCATTCGGCGACTTCCGGTCGGGCTACACAGTCGCGGAGCGACCGGATGTGCGCATCCTGCGCGATCCGTTCTCGGCAAAGCCGCACGTGCTGTTCTACGCCTCGAAGCGGGTCGGCGGCGACGTGAGCGACTTCGCGGCGATCAAGCTTCTGAAATTCGCGGTGTCGTGAGGCACGGCGAATACCCGGACCGGGTCGTCCCGGTCCGGGCGCGGGTCGCCGGTCCGAAAGGTCCGGGCCTGACCGCCCGCTCCGCGTTGTCCAGCTGCTCCCTCCGTCCGAGCAACGTGGGGGGCGGCCCGCGAACGTGCGGCGCTGGAGTAAACCCGTTCGGGGAGTGCAACTCATGATGCTGACCGAACTTGCGTCCATCCCGCAGGCAAGCCTGCCGGTGGCGGAGTTCCGAGACCACCTGAAGATCGGCACCGGGTTCGGCGACGAAGCGGTGCAGGATACGGTTCTGGAACGGAGTCTGCGAGCCGCCGTCGCAGCGATCGAGCGGCGCACGGGCAAGACGCTGTTCTCGAGGGATTTCCGGCTGACCGTCGAGGCGTGGAGCGACGCGGACCGTCAGGTCCTGCCGCTTGCGCCCGTGTCGGCGGTCACGTCGGTGACGCTGAGGGACGCGGAGGGGACGGTGACGGTCGTGGATCCGTCGTCGTGGCGGCTGATCCGCGACTTTCAGCGGCCGTCGGTCGCGGGGCTGGGGGGAAGTCTTCCCACGCTCGCGGCCGACGGTTCGGCGGAGATCGTCTTCACGGCGGGTTTTGCGGCCACCTGGTCAGGACTGCCGGCCGATCTGGGGCAGGCCGTGCTTCTGCTGGCGGCCCACTTCCACGAGAACCGGCACGCGGCGTCGGAGGCGGGCGGCGAGGCGATCCCCTTCGGGCTGCTTGCCCTGCTCGAGCGGTGGCGCCAGGTCCGTCTGACGGCAGGGGCGCGCCCATGACGCCGGTCCTGAACCGCAGGCTCGTGCTCGAGCAGGCGCTGCGGCAGGCGGACGGGGCCGGGGGGGCGCGGCTGAACTGGGTGCCGCGGGGCACCCACTGGGCCCAGATCATTCCGGGGACGGGCCGGGAGACGGCCGGGGAAGCCGTGACGCTGTCGTCGGTGACCTACCGGATCATCGTGCGCGCCTCGGCGGTCGGCGCGCCATCGCGTCCGAAGCCCGAGCAGAGATTCCGCGACGGCAGCCGGATCTACAAGATCGCGGCCGTCACGGAGGCCGATCCGCGCGGGCACTACCTGCTCTGCGTCGCAACGGAGGAGACGGTGGCATGAGCTACGGGACGGCCTTGGCGCTTCAGATGGCGATCTTCCAGCGGCTGGCCGCCGACGGTGCGATAGATGCGCTGGTGAACGGGGCGATCTACGATTCAGCGCCGCCCGGCATCACTGCCGGAACCTATGTCTCGATCGGACCGGAGGACGTCAGGGACGCCTCGGACCAGACCGGGCGCGGGGCGTTTCACGAATTCGTGGTGAGCATCGTGAGCGACGACGGCGGGTTCCAGACCGCCAAGGCTGTCGCGGCGGCGGTGTCCGATGCTCTCACGGGGGCAGCGCTCGTGCTGTCGCGTGGCCGCCTTGTGGGCTTGTGGTTCCTCCGCGCGCGGGCGCGGCGGGTCGAAGAGGCGGACGTGCGGCGGATCGACATGACGTTCCGCGCGCGCGTCGAGGACTGAGATTCCAGGAGCGTGAACATGGCAGCCCAGAGCGGCAAAGACCTTCTCATCAAGCTCGACCTGACCGGCGGGCTTCAGTACTCCACCATAGCCGGCCTGCGGGCGACGCGGATCAGCTTCAATGCCGAGACGGTCGATGTCACCAGCCTGGAAAGCCAGGGCGGCTGGCGCGAGCTGCTCTCGGGTGCCGGGGTGCGTTCGGCAAGCGTTTCGGGGTCCGGCGTCTTTCTCGACGCGAGTTCGGACGACCGTGCACGGCAGATATTCTTCGGCGGCACGGTCGAGATGTTCCAGGTCATCATCCCGAGCTTCGGGATCGTGGAAGGGCCGTTTCAGATCACCTCGATCGAGTATGCGGGCACCTACAACGGCGAGGCCACCTACGAGATCGCGCTTGCCTCGGCGGGGCTTCTGACCTTCACGGCCGCCTGATGGCGAACCCATTCGCGGGAGAGGTGGAGGTCGTCCTGAACGGGGAGCGGCGCATTGCCAAGCTGACGCTCGGCGCGCTTGCCGAACTCGAGGCGGGGCTCGGGACCGACAGTCTGCTCGCCATGGCGGGGCGGTTCGAGGCGCGTGCGTTTTCCGTCCGCGACGTGCTGCTCGTGGTCGCGGCCGGACTGAGGGGCGGCGGATGGAACGGCAGCCCCGACGATCTGGGGCGCGCGGATCTGGGCGGCGGGCCGATCGGCGCGGCGCGCATCGCGGCGGAACTTCTGGCGCGGGCCTTCACGGTTCCGGACGGCTGAGGATGGCCGGACTCGACTGGCCCGGGCTCATGCGGGCGGGTCTCGGGGGACTCGGGCTGACGCCTGCCGAATTCTGGCGGCTGACACCGGCAGAACTGATGCTGATGCTGGGCGATCCGGCGTCGGCGCGACCGATGAGCCGCGGAGGGCTTGCCGACCTGATGGCGGCCTGGCCGGACAGGAATGCGGGGGAAAAGCATGGCGGATGCGGACCGGCTGGACAGCTTGAGCGAGGCGGCGGCGCGGCTTGAAGCGACCATGTCGGGGGCCGAGGCGATGACCGCGGCCTTCGACGCGGAGCTGCGGCGCATGCAGGAAAGCATGACCTTCACGGCACGAGAGGCGAATGCGCTGTCCGGGGCGGTCGGCCGGAGCCTCGGGCGGGCATTCGACGGCCTGATCTTCGACGGAACCAAACTCTCGGATGCGCTGAAGCAGGTTTCCGCGTCCATACTGGACAGCGTCTACGCGATTGCCCGTCGGCCCGTCGAGCAGGCCGCCGGGGGGGCCATCGCCAACGGGATCAATGCACTGCTGAGCGGGCTCTTCCCCTTCGAGACGGGTGCGCCCTTTGCCCAGGGGCGCGTCATGCCGTTCGCAAGAGGCGGCGTGGTGAGCGGTCCGACCATGTTTCCCATGCGTGGTGGAAGGGGGCTGATGGGCGAGGCAGGGGCCGAGGCCATCATGCCGCTGGCGCGGGGCGCCGACGGGCGGCTCGGCGTGCAGGCACAGGGCGGGGGGCGTGCCGTGAACGTCACGATCAACGTGGCGACGCCGGATGTCCGGGGCTTCGAGCGCAGCCAAAGTCAGATCGCCGCGCAGGTGTCGCGCGCGCTCGCGCGCGGTGAACGCAACCGCTGAGGGGAGAGGCAGAAGATGTCGTTTCACGAGGTCCGGTTCCCCGCCGCACTGAGCTTCGGTTCGGTCGGGGGGCCCGAGCGGCGCACCGAGATCGTGGCGCTGTCGAACGGGTTCGAGGAGCGCAACACGCCCTGGGCGGAGTCGCGCAGGCGCTATGACGCCGGGCTGAGCCTGCGCAGCCTCGACGACCTTTCCGAGCTGATCGCCTTCTTCGAGGCCCGGAAGGGGCAGCTTTTCGCGTTCCGGTGGAAGGACTGGGCCGACTACAAGTCCTGTCTGCCCTCGGCCCAGGTGGCCTACGACGATCAGATCGTCGCGCTGGGCGACGGGGCTAGCACATCGTTCCAGCTGACCAAGCGCTACCAGTCCGGAACCGGTGCGGCGATCCGCCGGATAGCGAAGCCCGTCTCCGGCACGGTCCGCATCGGGCTTCAAGGCGACGAGCAGGTGGAAGGCATCCACTATGTCGTCGATACCGCAACGGGCCTGGTGACATTCCAGACTGCGCCGGCGCCCGGAGAGCAGGTGACCGCCGGCTACGAGTTCGACGTGCCGGTCCGGTTCGATACCGATCGCATCATGGTATCCGTTGCGTCCTTCCAGGCGGGCGACGTTCCGCAGGTTCCGGTCGTGGAGGTCAGGCTGTGACATTTTCGCCCGACCTTGCCCGGCACCTGTCCGGAGGGGCGACGACGGTGGCACGGGCCATCGCGGTACGCCGGAGCGACGGAACGGAACTCGGCTTCACGGACCATGACCGGGACATGAGCTTCGAGGGCGTACGCTTCCGCGCGAATTCGGGTTTCACCGCGAAGGCGCTGAGCCAGAGCACCGGCCTTGCGGTGGACAACACCGAGGTGTTCGGCGCGCTGAGGTCGGACGCGATCACCGAGGCCGATCTCCGCGCAGGCCGGTACGATGGCGCCGAGGTCAGGGTCTGGCTGGTGAACTGGGCCGATGCCGAGATGCGAACACTCGTCTTCCGCGGCACGATCGGCGAGGTCACGGCAAGCGGCGGGGCGTTCACCGCCGAACTGCGCGGGCTGTCCGAGGCCCTGAACCGACCGATGGGGCGGATCTATCACGCGCGCTGCAGCGCGGTCCTCGGGGACAGGGCGTGCCGCTTCGACCTGTCGCAGCCCGGCTACAGCGTGACCGGTCCGGTCGAGGCGGGCAGCGACGCGCGCGTGTTCCGGCTTGCCGGTCCGCTTGCGCAGGACGCGCGCTGGTTCGAGAAGGGCCGGCTTGTCGTGACGAGCGGTAACGCCCTCGGGCTGTCGGGCGTGGTGAAGGCCGACGGGCCTGCCGATGACGGAGGACGGATCATCGAGCTGTGGGAACCGCTCGGCATCCGGCCGCAGCCGGGCGACCAGATCCGAATCGAGGCCGGATGCGACAAGCGGGCGGAAACGTGCCGTCTGAAATTCAGCAACTTCATGAACTTTCGTGGATTTCCTCATATTCCTGGCGAGGATTGGCTGATGTCCTATCCGGTGAGCGGCGGGGCCAACGACGGCGGGAGCCTGCGCCGATGATGGCATCCGGCGAGGCAGCGCTGGCGCGGGCCCGTGCGTGGATCGGCACTCCGTACGTCCACCAAGCCGCGATCAGGGGCGAGGGGTGCGACTGTCTCGGCCTTGTCCGGGGGGTCTGGCGGGAAGTTTACGGGACGGAACCCGGCCCGGTTCCGCCCTATACGCCCGACTGGTCCGAATGCGAGGGGCGGGAGGCGCTGTTCGAAGCCGCAGCGCGCCATCTTGTGAGCGTCGGCAGCGGGGAGCCGGACATGCCGGGCATGGCGCTCCTATTCCGTCTGAGGGAGCGCGGCATCGCCAAGCATCTCGGCATCCTGGCGAGGACCGGGGCGGAGGCAACCTTCGTCCACGCCTACACCGGCCACGGCGTTCTGGAGAGTCCGCTTTCGCTGCCGTGGCGCAGACGGATCGTCGCGCGTTTTTCATTTCCTGAGGTGTCGGTCTAATGGCAACCATCCTGCTTTCTGCTGCCGGAGGCGCCATCGGAGCCGGCTTTGGCGGATCCGTTCTCGGGCTTTCAGGGCCCGTGATCGGGCGTGCGGTCGGTGCGACCGTGGGCCGTGTCATCGACCAGAAGCTTCTCGGGGCAGGGAGCCGGGCCGTCGAGACCGGACGTCTGGACCGTCTCCGCCTGACAGGGGCGAGCGAGGGCGCCCCGGTGGGGCAGGTCTGGGGACGGATGCGGTTGCCGGGCCAGGTCATCTGGGCGTCCCGTTTCGTCGAGACCGTGCGCCGCACCGGCGGCGGCAAGGGTGCGCCCAGTCCGCGCGTGACGGAGTATTCCTACTCGGTGAGCCTCGCCGTTGCCCTTTGCGAGGGCGAGATCACGCGCGTCGGACGTGTCTGGGCCGACGGTCGGGAGATCGCGGCGCAGGACCTGAACCTGCGCGTCTATCCGGGATCGGAGGATCAGCTTCCCGATCCGAAGATCGCGGCCGTGGAAGGCGAGGGCGAGGCGCCGGCCTATCGGGGAACGGCCTATGTGGTGATCGAGGATCTCGCGCTCGGTGCCTTCGGCAACCGGGTTCCCCAGTTCAGTTTCGAGGTTGTCCGGGCCGTTCAGGACCAGGGCGGCACCCCGAACCTGACGCAAGGGGTGAAGGCGGTCGCCCTCATTCCCGGCACCGGGGAGTATGCGCTTGCGACAACGCCGGTCTATGTCCGCAAGGGGCTGGCCGAGACGGCAGCGGTCAACATGCACCGGCCCGGATCCCGGACCGACTTCGAGCAGTCGCTCGGGGCGCTGGGCGAGGAACTGCCGGCCTGCGGGTCGGTTTCGCTCGTGGTGTCGTGGTTCGGCGACGATCTGCGCTGCGGACAGTGCAGGGTGCGGCCGAAGGTCGAGACCGCGCAATACGACGCGGCCGGGATGCCCTGGCAGGCCGGAGGGATCGCGCGTGCCGCCGCGCAGGAGGTTGTCCGGATCGACGGACGCCCCGCCTACGGGGGCACGCCGGCCGACGCCTCGGTGATCGAGGCGATCGGCGCGGCGAAGCGGGCGGGCAAGGCCGTCATGCTCTACCCCTTTCTTCTGATGGAGCAGATCGCCGGCAACGGCCGCGCCGATCCCTGGCGGCCCGGTCGCGAGCAGCCGTCATTTCCCTGGCGCGGACGCATCACCAGTTCGGTCGCTCCGGGGCTGGCCGGCTCTCCCGACCGCAGCGTGGCAGCCGAAGCCGAGGTTGCGGCATTCTTCGGGACCGCCGCGGCGGGGGATTTCCAGACGCAGGCCGGGATGATCGTCTACTCGGGACCGGACGAATGGTCGTACCGGCGCTTCATCCTGCACTATGCGCATGTCTGCGCGGCGGCGGGGGGGGTGGATGCCTTCTGCATCGGATCGGAAATGCGCGGGCTTACCCAGGTCAGGGGGGCCGGCGATGGCTTTCCTGCCGTGCAGGCCCTGCGGCAGCTTGCGGCCGATGTCCGCCTCGTGCTCGGAACCGGGGCGAAGATCGGCTACGCCGCCGACTGGTCGGAATATTCCGGCTATCAGGACGGCGAGGGGAACCGCTATTTCCACCTCGATCCGCTCTGGGCCGATCCCAACGCGGATTTCGTCGGGATCGACAACTACATGCCGCTGTCGGACTGGCGCGAGGGCGATGCGCATCTCGATTCAGGGTGGGGATCCGTCTACGACCTTGGCTACCTGCAGGCGGGAATCGAAGGCGGGGAGGGGTACGACTGGTACTATGCCCAGCCCGAGCATCGCCTGTCCCAGATCCGCACCCCGATCACCGACGGGCAGTACGGCGAACCCTGGGTCTGGCGGTACAAAGACATCCGCAACTGGTGGGACAACTCCCATCACGAGCGCCTGGGCGGGGTCCGCCAGCCTGTTCCGACCGCGTGGATCCCCCGGTCCAAGCCGATCTGGTTCACCGAGTTCGGCTGTCCTGCCGTGGACAAGGGGACCAACGAACCCAACCGGTTCATCGATGCCAAATCGTCGGAGTCCCGGCTTCCGCATTTCTCGGACGGACGCCGCGACGATCTGATCCAGATGCAGTACCTCAGGGCGATTTTGTCCTACTGGAGCGACCCGGGGCGCAACCCTGTCTCGGACCGCTACGCCGGACGCATGATCGACATGGACCGGGCGCATGTCTGGGCGTGGGACACCCGCCCCTTTCCGGAATTCCCCGCGCGGGGCGAGTTGTGGTCGGACGCGGTGAACTACCGCACGGGCCACTGGGTCAGCGGAAGGACCAGTTCGCAGCCGCTGGCGGGCGTCGTGTCGGAGATCGCCGGCCGGTCTGGTCTGATGCCCGACGTGTCGCGGCTCTACGGGCTGGTGCGCGGCTATTCGGTGGCCGATGTCACGACCGGCCGTGCCGCGATCCAGCCCCTGATGCTGGCCTACGGATTTGACGCCACGGAGCGGGACGGGGAGGTGCAGTTCCGCCAGCGCGGGCTGGGGGGAACGACCGAGGTCACCGCGGACATGACCGCGCTCGACGAGATCGCGGACGGGAAGGTCGAACTGACCCGCGCCGCAGCGGCCGAGATCTCCGGGCGCGTGCGACTGGGCTACGTGGAAGCCGAGAGGGATTTTGCGGCGCGTATCGCGGAAGCGGTCTTTCCGGGCGAGGACCCCGTCTCGGTCGCCGCAAGCGAGATGTCCCTGTCCCTTCTGACAGCCGAGGCCCGCGGGATTGCCGAGCGCTGGCTTGCGCAGGCGCGGGTGGCGCGGGATACTGCCCGGTTCGCCCTTCCGCCGTCGATGGGGTGGATCGGGGCGGGCGACATCGTCCGACTTGCGGGCGGATCGGGCCATACCTATCGTATCGACAGGGTGGAGCAGGCAGGAGCCCTGTCGGTCGAAGCCGTGCGGCTGGAGCGGAGCGCGCAGGACGCATCCCCGGAAGCCGAGGAGCCGGCTCCGCTGCCGGCCTTCGTTCCTGCGGCCCCGGTCGAGGCGGTCTTCCTCGATCTGCCGCTCATCACGGGGCAGGAGGTGGAGCAGGCGCCGCATCTGGCCGTGGCGGCCAACCCCTGGCCCGGGACGGTCGCCGTCTATGCCTCGGCCGATGACAGCGGATACGTGCTGAACCGGACACTTCTGTCCCCGTCGCTGATCGGCGTCACCGAGACGGCGCTTGCCTACCAGGCGGCAGGGATCTGGGACCGCGGTCCGGCGCTTCGGGTAAGGTTGCCGCGCGGCACGATCCTGTCGGTCGATCGGGCGAGGCTCTTGAACGGAGCCAACCTGATTGCCATCGGAGACGGGTCGAACGACCGGTGGGAGGTGTTCCAGTTCCGCGATGCCGCGCTGGTTTCGGACGGTGTCTACGACCTCTCGCATCGCCTGCGCGGACAGGCCGGCACCGAATGGGTTGCGCCGGGCGGCTGGCCCGCGGGAAGCCTGGTCGTCCTGCTCGACGGCGCGCCCCAGCAGATCGGCCTGACCCTTGCCGAGAGGGATCTCGCGCGGAACTACCGGATCGGCGCCGCGCGGCTCGATCCTTCGGACCCGAGCTACGTGCAGCGCTCCGAGGCTTTCGCGGGCATGGGCCTGCGGCCCTATGCGCCGGCCCATCTGCGCGCCGCGGGGACGCCCGGCGGGGATCGGACAGTTTCCTGGATACGCCGCACGCGCATCGGCGGCGACGGCTGGTCGGGGCTCGATGTTCCGCTCGGAGAGGCGAGCGAGGCCTACGTCGTCCGTGTCCTCGCGGGCGGCGCCATCGTCCGCGAAGCGGTCGCAACCGGGCCGAGATGGATCTACCCGGCCGCCGATCGGGTGGCTGACGGAGTGGTGGCACCCTACGAGATCGCGGTCGCGCAGGTCTCGGAGGTTTTCGGAACCGGCGCATTCGTGAGGATCACCATCAATGACTGAGACCCCAAACCTGGGATTGCCACTGGTGCAGCCCGCACAGGCACAGAAGCATGTCACCGTGAACGAGGCCTTCGTGCGGCTGGACGCAGTTTCGCGGCTGACCCTGGCGTCACGCGGGGTCGCGTTGCCTCCGCCGGCCGTCGTGGACGGGGTCTGCTACGCGGTTCCGGCCGGAGCCGTGAACGCGTGGAGCGGCAGGGACGGGCAAATCGCCGTCGGGAGCAACGGCGGCTGGGATTTCATCACCCCGCGCGCCGGCTGGTCCGCCTTTGTGCTGGACGAGGGACAGACCGCGCTTTTCGACGGGACGGCATGGCGGGGCGGTCAGGTCACGATGACGGCACGGGGAGCGGGGCTTGGGCTGCGCGTCATCGAGTTTGATCATTCCGTCACGCCCGGCCCGCAATCGCTGACGCCGCTTGTCATCCCGCCGAACGCCGTCGTCTTCGGCGTCACCGGTCGGGTCGTGACGGCCCTTTCGGGGTCGCTGAGCGGATGGGATCTGGGGAATCCGGGGGCGGCCGGGCGGTATGGAACGGGTCTCGGGGTTGGGGCGGGGTCATTCGTGCGGGGCGTCCTCGGGCAGCCGACCGCCTTCTACGCGGCGACGGCCCTGCAGCTTGACGCGACGGGTGGCAGCTTTGCCGGGGGGACCGTCCGGCTGGCTGTGCATCTCCTCGAACTCAGCATCCCGGGACCGTGACTTGCGTCCCGTCTTGCTCGGCGATCTGCATGCCGCCGCCAGACGGCTTGCCGCGCTGGACGAGAGCGAGCGCGAGAGCGAGATCATCAGGCTTCTCGGCCAGGCGGATGCGGCCGACAGGTTCAGGAAGCGGACAGGGAGGGCTCACGCGCGCTTCGGCAACGGCAGTCTCTTCGCGGCGGCGACTGCGGGCGGGCCCGTTGTCGAGCCGCGGGTTTCGGATTCCGGGTATCTCGCATCGCTTGCGGTGGTGGCGCTTTCGCTTCTGTCCTGGCGGCGCTCGACCGTCCCGTTCCGCCGGACCGACGGGCGCGGATCGGGTTTCCCTTTCGGAGGGCCCGCTCTATCTGGTATAATTAAAAAGAAAGCCGCAGGAGGTTCCATGGCAGAACGCAAGCCCTTGATCGCCAGCGTCGATCCGGTCTGGTCGCGCATCTGCGACGAGGCCCGCGCTGCGGTGCGCGACGAGCCGCTGCTCGGTGGCCTCATACATTCGAGCGTGCTGCACCATCCCTCGCTCGAACGCGCCCTGGCATACCGCTTCTCTCTGAAGCTGGCATCGGGCGAGATGAGCGAGCAGATCCTGCGCGAGATTGCCGACGAGGCCTATTCGCTCGACCCCGAGATCGGACATGCGGCGCGGGCGGACGTGGTGGCGGTCTATGACCGCGACCCGGCCTGCCACCGGTTCCTCCAGCCGATCCTGTTCTTCAAGGGCTATCAGGCCGTGCAGGCGTATCGCGTGGGTCATTGGCTTTGGACGCGGGGCCGGAAGGACATGGCCTATTACGTCCAGATGCGGGTGTCGGAAGTGTTCGGCGTGGACATCCACCCGAACGCGAGGATCGGTCGCGGGATAATGATCGACCATGCCCATTCCATCGTGATCGGCGAGACGGCCGTGGTGGGAGACAATGTGTCCATGCTGCACTCGGTCACGCTGGGCGGCACCGGGAAGGAGGACGGGGACCGGCATCCGAAGATCGGCGACGGGGTGATGATCGGCGCGGGGGCCAAGATCCTCGGCAACATCCATGTCGGAAACTGCTCGCGGATCGCAGCCGGGTCGGTCGTTCTGCATGACGTGCCGCGCAACACGACGGTTGCAGGTGTGCCGGCGAGGGTAGTCGGGCAGGCCGGGTGCGAGCAGCCGAGCCAGACGATGGACCAGCTTCTGGCCGGGTGCGACGCGGACTGAAAAGGGTTTCGGCGTACAGGGGAAAGGCCGGGGTTGCTTCCCCGGCCTTTCCCGTTTCGGACCTCTGACCTCGGGTCAGGCGAGCATCGACATCGGATTTTCAAGGTTCTCGACGATGGCCTTGAGGAGTTCCGCCCCGAGGGCCCCGTCGATCACGCGGTGATCGACCGAGAGCGTCATCGACATCACCGTCGCGACGCCGAGCGATCCGTCCGCCTTGACCACCGGCTTCTTCAGCCCCGCGCCGACCGCAAGGATCGCGGCGTGGGGCGGGTTGATGACGGCGTCGAAGTTCTCGATCCCCATCATCCCGAGGTTCGAGATCGCGAAGCTGCCGCCCTGGTATTCGCGGGGGGCGAGCTTGCGGGTGCGGGCGCGGGCCGCGAGGTCCTTCATCTCGACCGAGAGGGCCGAGAGGGATTTCCGCTCGGCGTCCCTGAGGACCGGAGTGAAGAGACCGCCCTCGATGGCGACGGCTACCGCGACATCGGACGGCTTCAGCCTGAACACGCGGTCGCCCGCCCAGACCGCGTTGGCGTCGGGCACCGCCTGGAGCGCCATCGCGCAGGCCTTGATGATGAAGTCGTTGACCGAAAGCTTCACGCCCCGGCCTTCGAGCTGCCGGTTCAGCGTCTCGCGGAAGGCCATGAGGGCGTCGAGTTCGACCGACCGGCGCAGGTAGAAGTGCGGGATGGTCTGCTTCGCTTCGGTGAGGCGCGCCGCGATGGTCTTGCGCATCCCGTCGAGCGGCATCTCGGTGTAGTCGCGGCCCTCGTACATCTTGGCGACGGTCGCGGCGGACATGCCTTGGGGGGCAGGGGCCGGAGCGGCTGACGGGACCGGGGCGGGTGCCGAGGGGGCGAGGGGGGGCGCCGCCGGGGCCGCCACCGGAGCGGCGCCTGCCTTTGCGCCCTCCACGTCTGCCTTGACGATCCGGCCGTTCGGGCCAGTGCCCTTGACCGAGGCGAGGTCGATTCCCCTGTCCTTCGCGATCCGCCGGGCGAGCGGCGAGGCGATGACGCGGCTGCCGGAAGGGGTCGGGGCAGCGGGGGCGGCAGGAGCGGGTGCCGGAAGAGGGGCCGCTGCGGCCGCAGGCGCTGCGGCGGGTGCAGGCGCGCTGGCGGGCACTGCCGCCGCGGGCTTCGCCGCGACGGCCGAGGCATCCTCGCCTTCGTCCAGAAGGACCGCGATGGGGCTGTTGACCTTCACCCCCGCCGTCCCCTCGGCGACGAGGATCCTGCCCACTTTCCCTTCATCGACCGCCTCGAACTCCATCGTGGCCTTGTCGGTCTCGATCTCGGCGATGATCTGGCCGGACTTGACGGTGTCGCCCTCCTTGACCAGCCATTTGGCAAGCGTCCCCTCCTCCATTGTCGGGGACAAAGCGGGCATCAGGATTTCGGTTGCCATCTCTCCGCCCCCTTACCGGTACGTGACCTTGCGCACCGTCGCGACGATCTCGTCCGTCGTGATGAGCGCGAGTTTCTCGAGGTTCGCCGCATAGGGCATCGGCACGTCCTTGCCCGTGCAGGTCAGGACCGGCGCGTCGAGGTCATCGAAGGCCTCGGCCATGATCTGCGCCGCAATGTAGCTGCCGACCGAGCCCTGCGGCCAGCCTTCCTCGACCGTCACGCAGCGGTTGGTCTTCTTCACCGAGGCCAGCACCGTGGGCAGGTCCATCGGGCGGAGGGTGCGGAGGTCGATCACCTCGGCCTCGATCCCGTCCTTGGCGAGCTTCTCGGCGGCGTCGAGCGCGTGGGTCACCCCGATCCCGAACGACACCAGCGTCACGTCACGCCCTTCGCGCACCACGCGGGCCTTGCCGAAGGGGATGGTGAAGTCGTCGAGCACCGGCACCTCGAAGGACCGGCCGTAAAGGATTTCGTTTTCCAGGAAGATCACCGGATTCGGATCGCGGATCGCGGACTTGAGCAGGCCCTTCGCGTCCGCCGCGGACCAGGGCATCGCGACCTTCAGCCCCGGGATCTGCATGTACCAGGCCGCGAAGTCCTGGCTGTGCTGGGCGGCGACTCGGGCGGCGGCGCCGTTCGGCCCCCGGAACACGATCGGGCAGCCCATCTGGCCGCCGGACATGTAGAGCGTCTTCGCCGCGGAATTGATGATGTGGTCCATCGCCTGAAGGGCGAAGTTGAAGGTCATGAACTCGACGATGGGGCGCAGGCCACCAAAGGCGGACCCGACCGCGATTCCGGCGAAGCCGTATTCGGTGATCGGCGTGTCGACGACGCGCTTGGGCCCGTATCTGTCGAGCAATCCTTGCGAAATCTTGTAGGCGCCCTGGTACTCGCCGACCTCCTCGCCCATCAGGAACACGTTGGGGTCGCGGGTCATTTCCTCGTCCATCGCCTCGCGCAGCGCCTCGCGGACGGTCATCGTCTTCATCGCGGTGCCGGCGGGCCAGTCGGGCGAAGCATCCGCCTTGGGCCAGGGCACGTCCGAGCCGCCCCTGGCGGCCGGTTCGGGCGCCCTTGCGGCCGCGGGCATCGGGGAAGGGGCCTCAGAGGGAGCGGCCACGACCGACACGGCGCCTTCCCCCTCGCCGACCAGCACCGCGATCGGGCTGTTCACCTTCACGCCTGCCGTCCCCTCGGCGACCAGCAGCTTGCCCACCGTTCCCTCATCGACCGCCTCGAACTCCATCGTCGCCTTGTCGGTCTCGATCTCGGCGATGATCTGGCCCGCCTTGACCGCATCGCCCTCCTTGACCAGCCACTTGGCGAGCGTGCCTTCCTCCATCGTCGGGGACAGCGCCGGCATCAGGATTTCGGTTGCCATGTCCAGTCCTCCTCAGGCGTAGATGTCGGTCCAGAGCTCGGACGGGTCCGGCTCGGGGCTTTCGCGCGAGAAATCGGCGGCGGCGTTGACGATGTCCTTGATCTCGCGGTCCACGGCCTTGAGCTCATCCTCGGTCGCGTGTTTCCCGGTCAGGAGGAGGTCGCGCACATGCTCGATCGCGTCGCGCTCGGTCCGCATCTTCTCGACTTCCTCCCGGGTCCGGTACTTGGCCGGGTCCGACATCGAATGGCCGCGGTAGCGGTAGGTCATGACTTCGAGGATGTAGGGGCCTTTCCCGGCGCGGCAGTGTGCCACGGCCTTCTCGCCTGCGGCCTTCACGGCCAGCACGTCCATCCCGTCCACCTGCTCGCCGGGGATGCCATAGGCCAACCCGCGCCCGAACAGCGTCGTGGACTTGGTGGACCGCTTCACGCTCGTCCCCATCGCATACTGGTTGTTCTCGATGACGAAGACCACCGGCAGGTCCCAGAGCTCGGCCATGTTGTAGGTCTCGTAGACCTGGCCCTGATTGGCCGCGCCGTCGCCGAAATAGGTGAAGGTGACGCGCCCGTTGCCGAGGTACTTGTCCGCGAAGGCGAGGCCCGCGCCCAGCGGCACCTGGGCCGCGACGATCCCGTGGCCGCCGTAGAAGTGGCGTTCCTTCGAGAACATGTGCATCGAGCCGCCCTTGCCCTTCGAGTAGCCCCCGCGGCGGCCGGTGAGTTCGGCCATCACGCCGCCCGCGTCCATCCCGCAGGCGAGCATGTGGCCGTGGTCGCGGTAGGAGGTGATGCGCTTGTCGCCCTCTTCGGCCGCGGCCTCAAGTCCGACGACCACCGCCTCCTGCCCGATGTAGAGGTGGCAGAAGCCCCCGATCAGCCCCATCCCGTAAAGCTGGCCCGCCTTTTCCTCGAACCGGCGGATGAGGAGCATGTCCCGGTAGTACTTGAGCAGCTCGTCCCTCGACACGTTGGGCTTGGCGTCCGCAACCGCGGCGCCCTTGCGCGTGGTCATCGACGGTATCCTCCCGAGGCAGATCGCTTTAGGCGAAAAGTAGTTTAATGTTGAACTATCATATACACCAAGTCGCGCAGCAGGGCGAGTCCGTTTTCTGCCCTGGGCGGCTGCATGCCGTGCATGGCTCGGCGCGCTTGCCGGGGCGGAAGCCGGGAACAAGAGGATCAGCGGATGACGATCTCGTCCGAACGGAGAAGCCCGAGGATGTCGCGCGCCTGCTGGTCGAGAAGGTCGAGATCGAGGTAGCTGTCCGACAGCCGCCGCGTCAGGTTCTCCATCCGGGCGACGTCCGCCTTGAGCCCGTCGCGCTCTGCGGTCAGGGCCGCCCGCTCGGCCTCGATCTGGACCCGGCGCAACACGCCGTAGTCGCCCTGTACGGCAGCGAAGGTGAAGTAGGATGCCAGCACGAACGACAGCGCGAAGTAGATGACGGTCCCAACGGGCGGGCGGGCGCGGTTCATGTGATCTGCAAGTCCTCGGTCGCGCCTCTTGCGGGAGCGTCCCCGCGACCATCGCACAGAAGCGATTCGGTGTGAATCCCCTTTGTTCGGTCCGGGGTGCGGCGATCCGCGCTCTTCGGCGCTCCGGGTGTGCGGCCGCTCGGCGATCGGCTAGGCTTGCCGCATGTCCCGAGCGTTGCCGCCCGAGTCGCAGCTTGCGACCCATGAGGTTCTGAACCAGCCCGACGGACCGGGCGACCGGGATCTGTGGCCGGGCGATCAGGCGCTCCGGGACGCCGTTGCGGCCAATGGCGGTGACGCGGGCCGTCTCGCCCGTCACGCCCGTGCCCTCGGCACGGCGGACCTTGCCGAAGCCGCGCGCGAGGCGAACCGGTGTCCTCCCGAGCTTCGCCTCTTCGACCGGTCCGGCCGCCGCCTCGACGAGGTGGGCTTCCATCCGGCCTATCACCGCTTCCTCCACCTCGGGCTTGGCGCCGGCTACGCCGCTCTGCCCTGGTCGGGCGCGAAGGGCGGCCACGTCACCCATGCGGCGATGGTCTATCTGCACAGCCAGGTCGAACCGGGCACCTGCTGCCCGATGACGATGACCTACGCCGCCGGGGCGCTTCTCGGCGCGGACCCGCATCTTGCGCGGGACTGGCTGCCGAAGATCACGTCCTCTGCCTACGACCCCGCCATCGCGCCCGCGTCGGAAAAGCCCGGCGTCACCCTGGGCATGGCGCTGACCGAGAAGCAGGGCGGTTCCGACCTCCGCGCCACGTCCACCCGCGCCGGGCGCGACGGGGATCACTGGCGGCTGACGGGGCACAAGTGGTTCTGCTCGGCCCCGATGTCCGATGCCTTCCTGACGCTCGCGCAGACCGGAAAGGGTCTGACCTGCTTCCTCGTCCCGCGCTGGCTTCCGGGCGAGCGGAACGCCATCCGGCTGATGCGGCTCAAGGACAAGCTCGGCAACCGCTCGAACGCCTCGGCCGAGATCGAGTACGAACGCGCCTTGGCCTTCCAGGTGGGCGGCGATGGCAGGGGCATCCCGACGATCCTCTCGATGGTGCACCATACCCGGCTCGATACCGCCATGGCCCCGGCCGGCCTGATGCGGGCGGCGCTGGCCGAGGCGCACCGCTGGGCGACCCACCGGACCGCCTTCCAGAAGCGCCTGATCGACCAGCCGCTGATGCGCGCCGTGATCGCCGACCTCGCGCTCGACTGGATCGGCGCGACCGCCCTCGGACTGCGGGTCGCCCGCGCCTTCGACGGCACCGCCGAGGCCGACCGCGCCTTTGCCCGCATCGCCGTCGCGCTCGCCAAGTTCCTTGCCAACAAGCGCTGCGTCGTGGTGGTGGCCGAAGCGATGGAGGTGCTGGGCGGCATGGGCTATGTCGAGGAGACGCCGCTTCCGCTTCTCTACCGCGAAGCGCCGCTCAACGGCATCTGGGAAGGGTCGGGGAACGTCATCTGCCTCGACATCCTGCGGACGCTCGCCCGGGAACCCCTTTCGGCCGAAACGCTCGCCGCGGAACTCGACGCCGCACGGGGACAGTCCCGCGCCTATGACACCGCCCTCGCCGACGCCCGCGCAGGCTGGCCCGGCGCGGTTCCGGAAGCCGAGGCCCGGGCCTTTGCCGAGCGCACCTCGATGCTCGTCACCGCCTCCGTCCTGCTCCGTCAGATGCCGGATATCGGCGCAGCCTATGCCGCCGCCCGCCTTGCGCCTCAGGGCTTCACGCCTGGCACGGCGCCAGTCGCCCCCGGCCCCATCCTCGCGCGCCTCTGACGGGTCCCGGAGCGGCGGGCCAACCGGGGGCGTCTCTGCCCCGCTGTCCCGTGTGGTGCAGGTGGACGGGGCGCGCGGCCTCCACTAAACCCGGCGCTGACCCTGCCCCCGGCATTCTGGCCGCAGTCCGGAAAGAGTGAGCGCATGCCCCTTCCCCGCTCTGCCGAGATCCTTCTCGCCGAGGCGTCCCGTGCCCGCGCTGCTGGCGATCTGACGGGCGCGCGGCAGCGCCTCGAGGCCCTTGTCGCGCAGGCCCCGCGCCATGTCGAGGCGCTCCTCCTCCTCCGGGACGTCTTCCGCGATCTCGGCGAGCGTGACCTTGCATTGGCGCGCCTTCGCGACGCGGCCGAGGCCGGCGGCCCGAATCCGGCGATCTGGCGCATGCTGATCGAGGATCTGGTCCTGGCCGGCCAGAAGTCGCGCGCGCGCAAGCTCGCGGCGAAGGCGCCGCTCCGGCCGGCGGACCGCAAGGCACTTGTCGATCTCGCCGGACAGCGCCCGGTTCCGCCACCCGCGGTCCTCGGAAGCCTGCGCGCCGAGGACCTGCTGTCGCTGCGGCAGCTCGTGCGCGCGGGCAGGGTGGCGGAGGCCCGCGCGCGTGCCGAGGCGATGCTCCGGTCGCACGGGGATTCCGCCGCCCTCTGGACGCTCTGCGGAACCGTCGCGCTGACCGAACAAAGGCCCGACCGCGCCGTGGACTTCCTCCGGCAGGCACTGGCCCGCGCGCCGGACCATGCGGAGGCACTCGCCCATCTCGGCCTCGCCTTCGGGCTGCTCGGGCGGGCGCCCGAGGCGGCCGCGACCCTCGCCCGGCTCCTGTCGCTCGACCCCGACGACCCGGTCGCCCGCACCAACCTCGCGAGCGCGCTCATCGAACTGGACCGGATCCCCGAGGCCCTGACCGAGATCGACAGGGTGCTGGCTCGAACCCCCTCCCTGCCCGGGGCGCTCGGCATCAAGGCACTGGCCCTCGTCGAGGCGCGACGCTTCGCCGGGGCGCTGGATCTCCTGCGCGCGCTCGCCCTGCGCGAGGGCGAGAGCTTCGCGCTGTCTCATCTGATGGTGACCGCGATTTCGGAAACGGAAGGGGCCGAGGCGGCCATCGCCTATGCCGAGGCGCTGTCCAGCCCGTCAGCGGAAACGCTGCGCCGCGCGGCGATGCTCAAGGCCGAACTCGGGCGGGTCGAGGCAGCCTGCGCGGACCTTCGGGCGGTGGTGCGGCTCCAGCCCGGCAACGCACGCGCCTACCGCGATTTCGGACTGATCTCGGCCTGGACCCCGGGCGAGCCGATGCTCGCCCTGCTCGAGAGGCAGATCGAGGCATCCGGACCGGTGCGGCTCCAGGACAGGGCGGCGCTGGGCTTCGCGCTCGGCCGGGCGCGGATGGACATGGGGGACACGAAAGGCGCCTTCGAGGCCTTCCGCCGCGCCAACGAGGCGCAGGACCGGCAGCTTCCGCCGGACATGCGCGTCACGCGCCCGTGGGACGAGGACATCGCCCAGGCCTTCACGGCAGAGCGCATCGCCGGGCTTGCGGCCGCGGGCACTGCCACATCGGCACCGGTCTTCATCGTCGGGATGCCGCGTTCCGGCTCGACCCTGACCGAACAGGTGCTCGCCGCCCATCCCGACGTGGTGGCGCTCGGCGAGGACTCCGGCGTTGCGGATCACTTCTTCCGCTCGCAAGCCCCCGATCTCGCGCAGATCACCGCCGCCACGCAAGCCGCCGCCGCCGCGCTGCTCGGTCTCGCCGGCCCCGGGAGGCGCCCGGTGGACAAGCACCTGCACAACTTCCTCATCCTCGGCCAGCTTGCCGCCGCCTTCCCGGAGGCGCGGTTCCTGCACACCATCCGAGACCCGCGCGACACCTGCCTCTCGATCTTCTGCAATCCTCTCGACCCGGCAAAGCACCCCTATTCGGTGAGCCTCGAGCGGCTGGCGGACTTCTACGTCCGTTACCGCCGGCTGATGGACCACTGGCGCGGCATCGTCGGGGACAGGATCCTCGATCTGCCCTACGAAGCCCTCGTCGCCGATCCCGAACCGCGGATCCGCGCGTTGATCGACTGGCTGGGCCTGCCGTGGCACGATGCCTGCCTGCGCCCCGAGGCGGTGGCCCGCCGCGTCAAGACGATCTCGCTCGGTCAGGTCCGCAAGGCCATCTCGGCCGGGTCGGTCGCGCGCTGGACCGCGTTCGCGGAGGAACTCGGCCCGCTGACCGCGATCCTTGACCGCGGGGGCGTGCTGCCCTGACCCGACAAGGTCAGGGCACCGACGGGCTCACCTCCCCTTGTAGATGTCGATGAGCCTGCCGAGCATGGCGAGCGCCTCGGCGCGCGGTCGCCGGAAGGCGCAGCCGCCCAAAGCCCGGGCCCGCTTGTTCGCGAACGTACGGCACTCCTGCCGATCGCCCGCATCGCGACTGTCCCCTGCCCCCTGAGCGTGGCTACGGGTCTGCGGCGCGCAACCATATTCAAGTCAAAAGCGGTATGTTAGAATGGCCAAGCATAGAAAAACTATGTTTTTTTGGCAACAGGGAGGGGACTTTCATGAAGGCCCAGAAGATAGTTCTGGCCGCGGTTTTGATCCTTGCAGGGTCGATTCCGGCGACGGCCAACCAGGACCAGCTCGCGGCGATCCGCGAGGCGACAGCAAAGTACAAAGATGTCAAAGCGGCCCTGGCCGACGGCTTCATCCCGGACCCGTCCGGCCTGTGCGTCTCGGCCGCCGCCGAAGGGCTGCCGGCCGAACTGGGCGCGATGGGCATTCACTACATCAACCCCGCGCGGCTCGGCATCACCGCGACCGCGCCACGGGTGACCGGCACCGGCCTGAACCTGGATTTCGCCGCGCCCTCGGTGCTGCTTTACGAACCGCAGGCCGACGGCTCGCTGGTTCTGGCCGGGGTCGAGAACCTGGTGTTCATCGCGGCATGGGAGGCCGCGGGCAACAGCGCCCCGCCGAAATTCGGCGACCAGGTATGGGAGAAGATGGCTGACAAGGCCGACACCGCCGCCGACGAGGCGCATGGTTTCGAGCCGCACTACGATCTGCATGTCTGGACCGAGCGCGCCAATCCGTCCGGCCCGTTTGTCTCCTTCAATCCGGCGGTGGCCTGTCCGAAGGGCTGACGACGCCCGGCGCCCCGTATTCCACCTTTGTCCGGAAATCCACGGGGCGCCCGACCCGCCTCAGCCGCGGCCCTTGTATATATCGACCAGCTTCGCCAGCATGGCGAGCGCCTCGGCGCGCGGCCGCTGGAAGCTGTTGCGCCCGATGATCGACCCGTTGCCGCCGCCGTCGCGGATCGCGCGGGCGTCGTCGTAGACCGAATCCTCGCCCTTCGCCGCGCCGCCCGAGAACACCACGATCCGCCGCCCGCCGAAGCAGGACTGGACGACATGGGCAACCCGCCGGGCCATCGTCGAGCCGTCGATCCCTTGCTTCTCGTAGACCTTCTTGGCCTCGGCCTGCTCCAGGTGCGCCGTCGGCAGCTTCACCTTGATGATATGCGCCCCGAGCAGGGCCGCGATATGCGCGGCATAGGCCGTCACGTCGAAGGCCGTCTCGCCGTCCTTCGACAGCGCCTCGCCGCGGGGATAGGACCAGATCACCGTCGCGATCCCGCAGGCCGCGGCTTCCGCGCGCATCTCGCGGATCTCCTCGAACATGTCGAGCGCCAGGTCCGACCCCGGATAGATCGTGAACCCGATCGCCGCGCAGCCGAGCCTGAGCGCGTCCGGCACGCCCGCCGTCACCGCCTGGTTCTTTCCGGCCGTTCCGCTCATCAGCGAGTTCGCGGAGTTCACCTTCAGGATCGTCGGGATCTGCCCCGCGAAGGTGTCCGCGCCTGCCTCGAGCGGCCCGAGCGGCGCGGCATAGGCCGACAGCCCCGCGTCGATGGCGAGCTTGTAATGGTAGTGCGGGTCATAGCCGGCCGGGTTGACGGCGAACGACCGCGCCGGCCCGTGCTCGAAGCCCTGGTCCACCGGCAGGATGATGAGCTTGCCCGTCCCCCCGAGCTTTCCTTCCATCAGGATCCGCGCGAGGTTGCCCTTCACGCCGGGGGTCTCGCCCTCGTAACCGGCAAGAATGTTCTGGACGATTCGGCTCGTGCGCATGGGTCGCTCCGCTGGATGGGCCTTGTGACGACCCGCAATAGGGTCTCCCGCCGCGCCGCGCAACGCTGATAGCGCCCCCAGGCGGGGTCCGGACTGCGGATTGGCCCGCCCTCGGCGCCCCAAGACCGCCTGCGGCGCGTCTCCGGTTCGTGCCGGTCAACCGAGTGCGGCAACCCCCGGAAGCACCTTGCCCTCCATCCATTCCAGGAAGGCGCCGCCGGCGGTCGAGACGAAGGTGAAGGCGTCGGCCACGCCCGCCTTGTTCAGCGCGGCGACCGTGTCGCCCCCGCCGGCGACCGAAATCATCTGACCCGCCCTTGTGAGTTCGGCGCACTTGCGGGCCGCGGCATTCGTCGCCGCATCGAAGGGGGCGATCTCGAACGCGCCGAGCGGACCGTTCCAGATGAGCGTGCGGCAGATCTCGAAGACCGCGCCGATTGCCGCGACGGTGGCAGGCCCGGCATCGAGGATCATCGCGTCGGCGGGGCATCCGCCCACGGGCAGTATCTCGCTCGCCGCCCCTTCGCGGAACGCGCGGGCCACCACGATGTCGATGGGCAGATGGATCGTGCAGCCCGCCGCCCCCGCCCTGTCGAGGACGGAGCGCGCCGTATCGGCCATGTCGCGTTCGGCCAGGCTCTGTCCGACCTCGACGCCCTGGGCGGCAAGGAACGTGTTCGCCATGCCCCCGCCGATCACCAGGTGGTCCACCCTGGTGATGAGGTTCGACAGAAGGTCGAGCTTGGTCGAGACCTTGGCGCCCCCGACGACCGCGACGACCGGACGGTCGGGGTTTCCGAGCACGGCGTGAAGCGCCTGAAGCTCCTCCTCCATCAGCCGTCCCGCGGCCGAGGGCAGAAGCCGCGCGATGCCCTCCGTCGAGGCATGGGCCCGGTGGGCGGCCGAGAAGGCATCGTTGACATAGACCTGCCCGAGCGCGGCAAGCCCGGCCGCCATCGCTGGATCGTTCTCTTCCTCGCCCGCATGGAAGCGGGTGTTCTCGAGAAGCAGCACATCCCCGGCCTTCATCGCCGCCACAGCGCGCTTTGCCGGCGCGCCGATGCAGTCCTCGGCGAACCGGACCGGCATGCCGAGTGCCTTTTCGAGCGACGGCAGCGTCACCCGCAGGGACATCTCGGGGACGGGCCTGCCCTTCGGGCGCCCGAAATGGGCCAGCAGCACAGGCTTGCCGCCCCTGGCAAGGATCGCCTTCACGGTCGGAACGATCTTGTCTATCCGCGTCGTGTCGGTCACGACGCCGTTCTCGACCGGCACGTTCAGGTCCACCCGCGTTAGGACGACCTTGCCGTTCATGTCCATGTCGTCGATCGTCTTGAAGGGCATGGGGACGGTCCTTTCATTCCTGATGCCGGCAAGGTGCCCGGCCCCGGGCCGCGGAGGGTGCGGCCGCGGGCGGGGGCGCTTGCCCGCTTCATCACCGCAAGCCCGACAAAGGTCAACTCGTCGTCAAGGCTTTGGCCTTTCCTTGAGACGCCGGCTTGACTAGGTTCGCGCCCGACACCGAACGCGGAAGGACCGCCACATGACCGAGATACAGGACCCCGAGAACACCGTCATCATCGAACTGAAGGACGGACAGGTGGTGATCGAACTCCTGAGCGACATTGCCCCGAAGCATTCCGAGCGCATGAAGGTTCTCGCGCGCGCCGGGGCCTATGACGGGGTCGCCTTCCACAGGGTGATCGACGGGTTCATGGCGCAGACGGGCGATGTCGAGCACGCCAACACGACGTCGCCGAACTACAACCCGCGCCGGGCCGGGACCGGCGGGTCCGACCTGCCCGACCTTCCCGCCGAATTCAGCCGCATCCCGCATGACCGGGGAACCCTCGGCGCGGCGCGCTCGTCGAACCCGAACTCGGCGAACAGCCAGTTCTTCATCAATTTCAAGGACAACCACTTCCTGAACGGCCAGTACACCGTTTTTGGCCGGGTGATCTCGGGGATGGCCCATGTGGACGGGATCACCCGCGGCGAGCCGCCGGCGGCCCCCGACCGCATGATCTCGGTGAAGGTGGCCGCCGATGTCTGAGCGCAGTCTCTTCCTGAGCGGTCTGGCGGTCGGGGCGGTCGTCCTCGTCGTGGCGGCGGTCATGCTGTCGCGCGGTTCGCTTGCCGGCGGCGCGGCCGGGGATGGCCCGGGCCCCAACCTCGTGATCGAGGTCGCCGGCCAGGCAAGCGGCACCGTCGTGATCGATCTCGACACGCAGAATGCGCCGAACCACGTCAGGCAGATCGTCGCGCTGGCCAAGGGCGGCGCCTATGACGGCGTGGTGTTCCATCGCGTCATCGACGGGTTCATGGCCCAGACCGGCGATGTCCAGTACGGCAAGGCCGGGGGCGATCTCTCGCAGGCCGGGATGGGCGGATCCGCGCTTTCGAACATCGCCGCCGAGTTCTCGGACGTTCCCTTCGAACGCGGGACGGTCGGCATGGCGCGATCGAGCGATCCCGACAGCGCGAACTCGCAGTTCTTCATCATGTTCGCGCCGGGGGATTTCCTGAACGGGAAATACACCGTGGTCGGTCAGGTGATCTCGGGCATGGAGGTCGTGGACGCGATCAAGCGCGGCGACGAGGCGGCGAACGGGGTCGTGACGGGCGAGCCGGACCGCATGGTGAAGGTGACCGTGCAGGAGTGACCTGCCGGCCCCGAACGGGTGCGGCCGGACTTCGGGGACAGCGGGAGTCGCCCGCACCCCTTCGCAGTCCCCGCGATCGGAGGCCGGTCAAGATGTCCCGCGCATGGGGCACCCCCCGATGGGTCAGCCGATCGTCACCAGCGCGTGCCGCTTCCGCCCCGCGGTCAGCTTCAGGGGCTCGGCGAAGTGCCCGGCCCCGAACATCTGCCCCGCGTCGGTCGCCACCTCGTCGTTGACGCGCGCGCCGCCCTCGGCGATCAGGCGCTTGGCGTCCTTGCCCGACTTCGCCAGTCCCGACCGGACGATGAGCTGGGCGAGGCTGATCCCGTCGCCCACGTCCTCGGCCGAAAGGGTCAGCGTCGGAAGGTCCTCGCCCACGCCGCCCTTCTCGAACACCTCCCGCGCGGTCGCCTCGGCCGCCGCCGCCGCCCCGCGCCCGTGCAGAAGCCCTGTCGCCTCGTTCGCGAGGATGATCTTCGCCGCGTTGATCTCCGCTCCCCGAAGCCGCCCCAGCCGGTCGCATTCCTCGACGGGCAGTTCGGTATAGAGCTTCAGGAACCTCCCCACGTCGGCATCGGTCGTGTTCCGCCAGAACTGCCAGAACTCGTAGGGCGACAGCATGTCGGCGTTGAGCCAGACCGCCCCCTGCTGGGACTTGCCCATCTTCCGCCCGTCCGAGGTGGTGAGGAGCGGCGAGGTCAGCCCGAAGATCTCGTGCTCCAGGATCCGCCGCGTCAGGTCGATCCCGTTGACGATGTTCCCCCACTGGTCCGACCCGCCCATCTGCAGCAGGCAGCCGTGGCGGCGGTGCAGTTCGAGGAAGTCGTAGGCCTGCAGGATCATGTAGTTGAATTCGAGGAACGACAGCGACTGCTCGCGGTCGAGCCGCGACTTCACGCTTTCGAATGACAGCATCCGGTTGATCGAGAAGTGCCGGCCGATGTCGCGCAGGAAGTCGAGGTAGTTGAGCCCGTCGAGCCACTCGGCGTTGTTCACCATGATCGCGTCGCGCGTCGCGTCCCCGAAGGTGACGTAGGACGAGAAGACGCGCCGGATCCCCGCGATGTTCTCGTCGATCTGCGCGGGCGAAAGGAGCGGCCGCTCCTCGGCGCGGAAGGACGGATCGCCCACCTTGGTCGTGCCGCCGCCCATGAGAACGATCGGCCTGCCGCCGGCCTTCTGCAGCCAGCGCAGCATCATGATCTGGATCAGCGATCCGACATGCAGCGACTTCGCGGTTGCATCGAACCCGATGTAGCCCGGCACCACGCCCTTCACGAAGGCCTCGTCCAGCCCCTGGTAGTCCGTGCAGTCGGCGAGGAAGCCCCTCGACATCATCACGTGCAGGAACTCGGATTTCGGGTGGTAGGTCATGGCCGCTTCGTCCATTCTCGAAATGGCGGGGGTATACCGGCGGGGGGCGCCGAAGGGAAGCGCCGAGGGGAAGGGGATGATGCGGCGGGAACCGGTCTGGGCGCTGGGTGCGATGTCGGGCACCTCGATGGACGGGGTGGACGCGGCACTCGTCCTCACCGACGGCGAGGACGTGCTCGACTTCGGCGAGACGCGCTACCGTCCCTATTCGGAGGACGAGCGCGCGGCGATCCGCGCCGCGCTAGGCCTCTGGCCGGGCGATCCCGGCGTGGCCGAGGCGGCCGAGGTGGTCGAGACGGCCCATGCCGAGGTTCTGTCGGAACTCTGCGGCGCCGCCGACCTGATCGGCTTCCATGGCCAGACCCTTGCCCACGAACCGGGCGGGCGCGGGACGCATCAGGCGGGCGACGGCGCCGTCCTGGCCGAGGTTCTGGGCAGGCCGGTGGTATGGGACTTCCGCTCGGCGGACGTCCGGCTCGGCGGGCAGGGGGCGCCGCTCGCGCCGTTCTACCATTTCGCCCTGGCGCGGCGTCTCGGGCTCGACGCGCCGGTCGCGTTCCTGAATCTCGGCGGCGTCGGCAACCTCACCTGGGCCGACCCGCGCCGGCCGTCGCCGGAGGCAGCCGGGGCCTGCGTCGCCTTCGACACCGGCCCCGCCAACGCCCCGCTCGACGATCTCGTGCGGCAGCGGCAGGGCCTGAAGTTCGACGAGGGGGGCGCGCTCGCCCTGTCCGGCGTCCCGGACGCCGATGTCATCGCGCGGTTCCGTGCCGCGGCCTACTTCCTGCGGATGCCGCCGAAGTCGCTCGACAGGAACGACTTCGGCTGGCTTGCAGAGGCGGTCTCGGGGCTGGGAGACGCGGATGCGGCGGCGA
>JBMOOH010000026.1:0-61819 GCA_049323795.1 Pseudomonadota bacterium | reverse complement strand
TCCCCGCGCCGCCGGGGGCGGTGCTCGTCACCGGCGGCGGACGGCGCAACCCGGCCATCACGATGGCCGTCGCGGCACGGCTCGGCTGCCCGGTGATGCCCGTCGAGGACGTCGGCTTTGACGGCGACATGCTCGAGGCGCAGGCCTTCGGCCACCTCGCCGTGCGGGTTCTCCACGGCATGCCGACGTCCTGCCCGGGCACCACCGGGGTGGCTGCCGCAGTGGGGGGCGCGCAGCTCAGCCGGCCGCGGCCGCCCCGGTCATGACAGAGCGGGAAGGGCGGACCTTCAGCGTGACCTGCTCCGGCGCAGGAGCGCGATGCTGTAGAGCGCGAGGGCGCCCCAGATCATCGGAAAGGCGAGCCGTTCGGCACGCCCGAACTCCTCGCCGAACAGGAAGACCGCCGACAGAAGGATGAGGGTCGGCGCGATGTACTGCATGATGCCGATCGTCGAAAGGCGCAGTCCCTTGGCGCCGTTGGCGTAGAGCATCAGCGGAATGGCCGTCACGAGTCCGCAGCCGGCCAGAAGCAGCGTGTCACGGCCCGGTCCGGTCAGGAAGTGCCCGGCCCCCGTGCCCTGCAGCCAGAAGATCCAGCCGAGCGCGAACGGCAGGAGAAGCAGGACCTCGAGCAGGAAGCCCTCGTTCGGGCCGATCGGCAGGCGGCGCTTGAGATAGGCGTAGGCCCCCCAGGTCAGGGTCAGCCCCAGCGCGACCAGCGGCAGGCGGCCGGCTTCCCAGGTCAGGACCGCGACGGCAAGCGCCGCCATTCCCACTGCCGCCTTCTGGAGCCCGTCGAGCCTCTCGCCGAGCAGCACGGCCCCGAGCAAGATGCTGAACAGCGGGTTGATGTAGTAGCCGAGCGCCGCGTCGAGCGCCTTGCCCGATCCGATCGCCCAGACATAGATGCCCCAGTTGACCGAGATCAGCGCGGCCGTTGTCGCGCCCATCGCCAGATGCGAGCCGCGGCGCAGCGCCGCGGCCAGTTCCCCAAGCCGCCCCCTCCACAGCAGGATCGCCGCCGCGACAGGGACCGACCACACCACCCTGTGCGCGATCACCTCGACGGTCGGAACGCCGGCGAGGGCGCGCATGTAGATCGGCAGGAAGCCCCAGAGCAGATAGGCGGCCAGGGCATAGGCGAAGCCCTGGGGGGTGTCGCCGCCGGGCCGGCTGTCGGGGAAGGACCTCATGCCGACTGACTAACGGGTGAGATGCATGGGCACCAGAGCGGACTTGTCACCGCCACATCTGCAGCGCGCCCGGCCCAGCCCTCGCGGGGTTCCGTTCCCCCCCCGGGCCATCCGGGGGCTGTTTCGCGCCGGCGCGGGTGCTAGCCTCGGGCAATGCCGAAGTCTCGCGCCCTGATCCGCCGATCCGAGAATGCCCCGCCGCGAGCCGCGGGCGATGCCGGCGGGACGCGCCAGCGCGTGACGATGCTGGTCGTGCCCCGGTTCAACATGGCCGCGATGCTCAACCTCATCGAGCCGCTCCGGGTCGCCAACTACCTTGCATCGCGCCCGCTCTACGACTGGGACATCGTGTCCTTCGACGGGCCCGAGGTCGTGGCCTCGAACGGACTTGCCATGGCCGCGCCCCGCCCCGAGGACCGCAGCAGGCGCGGCGAGACGGTCTTCGTCGTCGCAAGCTGGGGCGGCGAGGACTATGCGAACCGCGAAACCGCCGCCTGGCTCAGACGCCAGGCGCGGGACGGCGCCAGCGTCTGCCCGGTCGAACTCGGCTGCTACATCGCCGCCGCCGCCGGGCTGCTGGCCGGGCGTCCGGTGGCGACCCACTGGTCCTGGGCGCCGGGATTCGGCGAGAGGTATCCCGACATCCGGCTGGTCGAGCAGATCTTCACCTCGGACGAGGCCGGCCTCACCTGCGCGGGCGGGACCGCGGGGCTGGACATGATGCTCCACGTGATCGCGGCCCGGCACGGGCGGGACTTTGCCGGCGAGGTCGCCGACCAGCTTCTTCACCACCCGGCGCGGCCCGCCGGCGCGCCGCAGCGGCGGATGATGGCACGGGGCGCCGAAGGCTTCGCGCCGGCGGTCAGGCAGGCGGTCTCGCTCATCGAACGCCAGATCTCGGAGCCCCTTCCGGTGCCCGAGATCGCCGCCTCGGTCGGCATCTCGCAGCGTCAGTTCGAACGTGAATTCAAGGTATCGCTCGGCTGCACGGTGGTTCAGTTCGGCCTCCTCGTGCGGCTGCAGCATGCGCGTGTGCTTCTGATCGCCACCCGTCTGTCGGTCCGCGAGATCGCGGCTGCCTGCGGCTTCAACACCCTGTCACACTTCGTTTTTTCCTTCCGCAGGTGCTTCGGCCGCCGGCCCGGCGAGTACCGTCAGGCCTGGCCTCACGGACAGGCCGCGCCGTCCTGGCCCGGAACGCTGAGCGACTATGTCGACTCGCTCGCTCGGCGTCCGTCGGGGCCGTAGCCCGGGCTGCGGCAAGTCCGACCGCACGCCTAGTCCGACCGCACGCCTTCGCAGCGTGGCCGCTTCAGCGGCCGGCTCAGCCCTTCAGGATCGACCGGCCTGCGTATTCCGCCGCATCGCCGAGCATCTCCTCGATGCGGATCAACTGGTTGTACTTCGCCAGCCGGTCTGACCGCGACAGCGAGCCCGTCTTGATCTGCCCGCAGTTCGTCGCCACGGCGAGGTCGGCGATGGTCGCGTCCTCGGTCTCGCCCGAGCGGTGGCTCATCACGTTCGTGTAGCCCGCGCGGTGGGCCATCTCGACGGCCTGAAGCGTCTCGGTCAGCGTGCCGATCTGGTTGACCTTGACCAGCATCGAGTTCGCCACGCCGCGCTTGATGCCATCGGCCAGGCGCCTGGGGTTGGTCACGAACAGATCGTCCCCCACCAACTGGACCTTCTTGCCCAGCCGGTCGGTCAGCAGCTTCCAGCCGTCCCAGTCATCCTCGGACATGCCGTCCTCGATCGAGATGACCGGATAGTCCGCCGCAAGGCCCGCGAGGAATTCGACGTTCTGCGCCGAGGTCAGCGATTTGCCCTCGCCCTTCATCTCGTACTTGCCGCCCTTGAAGTATTCCGTCGCGGCGCAGTCCAGACCCAGATAGATGTCCGCACCCGGCTTGTGGCCTGCCTTTTCGATGGATTTCAGAATGAAATCCAAGGCTTCGCGCGCGGATTGCAGGTTGGGCGCGAACCCGCCCTCGTCGCCGATGCCGGTATTGTGGCCGGCGTCGTGCAGTTCCTTCTTCAGCGTGTGGAACACCTCCGACCCCATCCGCACCGCGTCGCGAAGCGTGGGCGCCGCGACCGGCAGGATCATGAATTCCTGGATGTCGATCGGGTTGTCGGCGTGCTGGCCGCCGTTGATGATGTTCATCATCGGCACCGGCAGGACGCGGGCCGAGGTGCCGCCGACATAGCGGTAGAGCGGCTGCATGGTGAACTCCGCCGCCGCCTTGGCCACCGCCAGCGACACGCCCAGGATCGCGTTCGCGCCGAGCCGGCCCTTGTTCGGCGTGCCGTCGAGTTCGATCATCAGCCGGTCGATCGCCACCTGCTCGGTCGCGTCCTCGCCGACCAGGTTCTCGGCGATCTCGCCGTTCACGGCCGCCACGGCGTCCAGCACGCCCTTCCCCTTGTAGCGGGATTTGTCGCCGTCCCGCTTCTCGACCGCCTCGTGTGCGCCGGTCGAAGCGCCCGACGGCACCGCCGCCCGGCCGAGCGTTCCGTCCTCGAGCGTGACATCGACCTCGACGGTCGGATTGCCGCGGCTGTCGAGGATCTCTCGGGCGTGGATGTCGACGATCGTGCTCATGGTCGCGGGCTCCGCTCCAAACCTGTTCGGGGCGCTCTATAGCGGCTGGGCGCCGGTCGGGAAAGCCCGCGCGCGGCGTCTGGCCTGCGCTTCGCGGGCGAAGGTGTAGAGGCCCGACCCGACGATCATCAGCGACCCGACGATCATCGGAAGGTCCGGGCGTTCACCGAAGATCAGCGCGCCGAGAGCGATCGCGAAGACGATCCGGGCGTAGCGGAAGGGCGCGACGACCGAGATGTCGCCTGTCCGGGTCGCGGTCACGATCATGAAGTAGGCCACAACCCCGATGATGACGGTGCCGGCGAGGATCCCGACGGCGCGGCCCGAGGGCACCGCGGCCTCGCCGCTGAGCGCGACAAGCAGCGCCCCTGCCACCACGACCGAGGCGAAGCCCCATGTCGCAACCTGCAGCGAATCAAGCTGCGCCGGCATGCGGCGCGAGGCCATGTCGCGCAGGGACAGCCCGGCAACGCCAAGGACCGCCCAGAGCGCGTTGGCATCGAAGCCTTGTCCGCCGGGCCGCAGGATGACGAGGACGCCCGCCAGGCCCACGATGACGGCGGCCCAGCGCCGCCAGCGCACGTCCTCGCCGAGAAACAGCGCGGCCCCCATGGTCACGAGAAGCGGCGCGGCCTGAAGGATCGCCGACGCGGTCGAGAGGGGCACGAGCGAGAGCGCGGTGACGATCCCGATCGTGCCGGCGAACTCGCCGAGGTTGCGTGCGAGGACCGCCCCCGTCAGCGCCTGGAGCGACAGGACCCGCGCACCGCGCGCGGCGGCCATCGCCCAGAAGGCGGCCGTCCCCGCCAGCCCGAGGATGACGAGGATCTGCCCCACGGGCAGTTCGCGCGAGACGATCTTGATGAGCGAATCCTCGAAGGCGAAGAGCGCCATCGACACGACCATCAGCGTGGCCGCCCGCAGGTTGTCGGTGCTCTGCATGGGGCGGTCAGCCATCCTTCCGGTCTGTCCGGACCCCGATCCTGACCCCGTAGAGCTCGAGCCGGTGGCCCTTCAGCCGATAGCCGAGCCGCTCGGCGATGCGGGCCTGAAGCTCTTCGATCGCGGGATCGACGAACTCGATGACTTCCCCGGTCGCAAGGTCGATCAGGTGATCGTGGTGATCGCGTGTCGCGTCCTCGTAGCGCGCCCGGCCGTCGCCGAACTCGACCCGGTCGAGGATGCCCGCCTCCTCGAACAGCTTCACCGTGCGATAGACGGTCGCCAGCGAGATCTTCGGGTCGGCTGCCGAGGCGCGGCGGAAGAGCTCCTCGACATCCGGGTGGTCGTCGGAGTCCTCGAGGACGCGGGCCACCGTCCGCCGCTGGTCGGTCAGCCTGAGGCCCCTTGCCTCGCAGCGCGAGATGATCGTCCGGTCCATTGTCGTCCTGTGGTCATGGGCACGGGATTTACGCCGTTTGGCGCCGGGCGGAAAGCCGGAATCCTTGACGCGCCCTGCCGGGCGGGTGCAGTTGGACATGGGCCTCGTCCCGGTCCCGGCCCCCGCGCCGCTGGACTTGAGCGGCCCGACTGGGATATGAGCCTGCGCAGTTAGCGCTAACATAACGTACGAAAGGTCCCGTCATGGTCTCGCGCGTCATTCCCGTCGATCCGTTTGACCTGGTGATCTTCGGCGGCACCGGCGACCTTGCGCGCAGGAAGATCCTGCCGGGCCTCTACCGGCGGTTCCTTGCCGGACAGATGCCCGAAAGCGCCCGGATCATCGGGGCGGCCCGGGCGGATCTCGACGATGCGGGATTCCGCGCGCAGGCCGAGGCGGCGATCGCGGAATTCGTGGGCGCGGCAAAGCGCGACCCTGCGACGATCGCGCGGTTCCTGGGCCGCCTGCACTACGTGTCGATCGACGCAACGGGCGAGAACGGCTGGGCGAGGCTCGGCACGCTCGTCCGCAAGGATGTGGTGACGGCCTTCTACTTCTCGGTCGCCCCGAACCTTTTCGGCGCGCTTGCCGAACGCCTTCACAAGCACGGGATCGCCACGTCCGACAGCCGCATCGTCGTCGAAAAGCCCTTCGGGCGCGACCTCGCCTCGGCGCGCGAACTGAACGGCACGCTCGCCCACCATTTCGCCGAGCGCCAGATCTACCGGATCGACCACTACCTCGGGAAGGAGACGGTCCAGAACCTGATGGCGGTCCGCTTCGCCAACGTCCTCTTCGAACCCCTCTGGAATGCCCGCCACGTCGATCATGTTCAGATCACCGTGGCCGAGACGGTCGGCGTCGGGGGCAGGGGGGCCTATTACGACAAGTCGGGCGCCATGCGGGACATGGTGCAGAACCACATGATGCAGCTTCTCTGCCTGATCGCGATGGAGCCGCCCTACAAGTTCGACCCCGATGCGGTGCGGGACGAGAAGCTCAAGGTGATCCGCGCGCTCGAATCCGTGTCGCCCGAGAACATCGTGCGCGGGCAGTACCGCAAGGGCACGAACGGCAAGGCCGAGCCGGATTACCTGGCCGACGCCGGGAACCCTGCGAGCCGCACCGAAAGCTACATCGCCATGAAGGTCGAGATCGCCAACTGGCGCTGGAAGGGCACGCCCTTCTACCTTCGCACCGGCAAGAAGCTCCGCGCCCGCGCCTCGGAGATCGCCATCGTGTTCAAGGAGCCGCCGCATTCGATCTTCGGCGAAAGCGAGGGGTGGCGCGAGAACGTGCTCGCCATCCGGCTTCAGCCGAACGAAGGGATGAACCTGACGGTGATGATCAAGGAACCCGGTCCGGGCGGCATGCGCCTGACCGAGGTGCCGCTCGACATGTCCTTTGCGGAGGCCCTCGGGGAAGAGGGGGCCGACATTCCGGACGCCTACGAGCGGCTCATCATGGACGTGATCCGGGGCAACCAGACGCTCTTCATGCGCGGCGACGAGGTCGAGGCGGCCTGGGCCTGGGTCGACCCGATCATCGAGGGATGGGAAGAGCGCGGAGACAAGCCGAGGGGCTATGACCCGGGTTCCTCCGGCCCCGAGGATGCGCTTATGCTCCTGCACCGTGACGGACGGAGGTGGCGGGAGATTCGCGAATGAACCTCGTCGAGTATCCCGACCGGGAGTTGCTGATGTTCTCGCTGGCCGACAGGCTGGCGAGCGATCTGAAACAGGCACTGCGGCAGAACGACCGTGTGAGCTTCTGCGTTCCCGGCGGCACCACGCCGGGGCCCGTCTATGACGTCCTGTCGGGCCTGAAGCTCGACTGGGACCGGGTGACGGTGTTCCTCAACGACGAGCGCTGGGTGCCCGAGACGCACGAACGCTCGAACGCGCGGCTTCTGAAGACGCGGCTTCTGGTGGGCGAGGCCGCTGCCGCGACCTTCCTGCCGCTCTACGCCGACACGATGCTGCCCGAGGCCTCCGTCGATACACTGGCCGAGGCGATCGCGCCGCACCTGCCGATCTCGGTCCTCCTCCTCGGCATGGGTGCCGACATGCACACCGCCTCGCTGTTTCCCGGCGCCGACCGGCTGGCCGAGGCGCTGGCTCCGGACGCCCCGATCCTCCTGCCCATGCGGGCCGAGGGCGCGGGCGAGCCGCGGATCACCCTGTCCGCCCGGGTGCTGAACGACGCGATGTCGATCCATGTCCTCATCACCGGCGAGGACAAGCGCCGCGCCATCGAGGACGCCCGGAACCTGCCGCCCGAGGTGGCGCCGGTCCGGGCCGTCCTGTCCAATGCCACGGTCCACTGGGCCGCCTGACACCGGAGACCGCCGCGATGATGACCACCGTCTGGGATGATCTCGCCTTCCACCATCGTGACGTGGCGGACCGCCAGATCCTGAAGCTGTTCGAAAATGACAAGAGGCCCGCCCAGTTCTCCGCCAGACTCGGAGAAATTCTGTTCGATTACTCCAAGACAAACATCGACACCCATGCCCGCGACCTGCTGATCCGTCTGGCCGAGTCCGCCGGGGTGGGCGCCAGACGCGATGCGATGTTCTCGGGGGCGAAGATCAACGAGACGGAAGGCCGCGCCGTCCTGCACACCGCGCTGAGAAACCTCGGTGCCGCCGTCCATGTCGACGGCAGGGACGTGATGCCCGAGGTTCGCGCCACCCATGCCCGCATGTCCGGATTCGCCCGTGCGGTCCGGTCGGGCGCCTACACGGGCCAGGGCGGCCGCATCACCGATGTCGTCAACATCGGCATCGGCGGATCGGACCTCGGTCCCGCGATGGCGGCCATCGCGCTTTCGCCCTACGCCGACGGCCCGCGCGCGCATTTCGTCTCGAACGTCGACGGCGCCCACATCGCCGACACGCTGAAGGGCCTGAACCCCGAAACCACGCTCGTCATCGTGGCGTCCAAGACCTTCACCACCATCGAGACGATGACGAACGCCGAAACCGCCCGGAGATGGATGGCGGCCGGGGTGAAGGCCCCCGCCGGCCAGTTCGCCGCCGTCTCGACCGCCGCCGCCAGGACCGCCGCCTTCGGCATCGCCCCCGACCGCGTCTTCGGGTTCGGGGACTGGGTCGGCGGGCGCTATTCGATGTGGGGGCCGGTCGGTCTTTCGCTGATGATCGCTATCGGGCCCGGGAACTTCGACGACTTCCTCGCCGGCGGCGCCGACATGGACGCCCATTTCCGCGAGGCGCCCTTCGCCGAAAATCTCCCCGTCCTCCTCGCTCTCGTGGGCATCTGGCACAACCAGATCTGCGGCCATGCCACCCGCGCCGTGCTTCCCTACGACCAGCGGCTCGCGCGCCTGCCCGCCTATCTCCAGCAGCTCGAGATGGAGAGCAACGGCAAGGGCGTCGGCATGGATGGCCGCGACCTGACCCGCCACTCGGGCCCGGTCGTCTGGGGCGAGCCGGGCACCAACGGCCAGCACGCCTTCTACCAGCTCATCCACCAGGGTACGCGGGTGATCCCCTGCGAGTTCCTCGTGGCCGCGGAAGGTCACGAACCCGACCTTGCCCACCAGCACCGCCTGCTCGTCGCGAACTGCCTCGCCCAGTCCGAAGCGCTTCTGCGCGGCCGGTCGCTCGCCGAGGCGACCGCCCTCATGGCGGGGACGGGCCTGACCGGCGCCGAACTCGACCGGCAGGCGCGCCACCGCGTCTTCCCCGGCAACCGGCCGTCCACCACGCTGGTCTATCCGCGGCTCACGCCCTTCACCCTGGGCCGGATCATCGCGCTCTACGAACACCGCGTCTTCGTCGAGGGCGTGATCCTCGGGATCAATTCCTTCGACCAGTGGGGGGTCGAGCTCGGCAAGGAACTCGCGCTCGCCCTCGCCCCGGTGCTCGAGGGGCGAGAGGATGGCGCGGGCAAGGACGGATCGACGCGGATGCTCGTGGCCCACCTGCGCGGACGGTGACGGCGCCGGCCGGGGGTCGGGGCCGGGGGTCGGGGCCGGGGGTCGGGGCCCGGCGGCGCTTAAGTGAATCTTCAGTCGGAGCGGTCAGGGTTCGCCTCGGCTGGGCCGCGACGGCCCGGTGGCCCCCCGAGTGGAGATGTCATGCCGAGCCTCCTGAAACGCATTCCCCTGTCGGTCAAGCTGCCGGCCATCATCGTCCTGCTGTCGCTGCTTGCGGTCGGTGCGGTCGGCTACGTCGGCTACTCGGAAAGCCGAGCCGCGATGATGCGGGCGGCGGAGGACCGCCTCGACGCCGCTGTGGAGTCGCGGGCCGAGTCGCTGACCTCAGTGTTCAAAGGCTTAAATGTCGGGATCGCAGGCAGGGTTGCCGATCCTGTCATCTACCGCGCCCTGACGGATCTGGAAGCGGGATTCGAGGCGCTGAAGGCAGAAGGCGATCCCATGGCGATCCTTCGCAAGGAATACGTCACCGACAACAGGTTCAAGCCGGCCGAACGCTACAAGCTCGACCAGGGCGCGAGTTCCTCGAGCTACAACATCGCCCACGGCCGCTTTCATCCCGGCCTCGTGTCTCTCGTCGCCGCGGGAAGCTACTACGACGTCTTCCTCATCGCGCAGGATGGCGACATCGTCTATTCCACCATGAAGGAAGCCGACTTCGCGAGCAATCTGAAGACCGGCGAATGGAAGGGCACCGCCCTTGCCAGGGTCGCGATGAAGGCCCTTGAGGCGACGGAACCCTCGGCGGCGGTCCTTTCCGATATGGAACGCTATGCGCCTTCGGCAGGTGCACCGGCCGCCTTCGCCGCCGCGCCGGTCTTCGGACCGGACGGCAGGCTCGTCGGGGCGTTCGCGGTCCGGATCCCGCCGCAGATCATCGATTCCAGGATGCAGCGCCGGGCCGGACTGGGCGAAACCGGTCTGTCGTTTCTGGTGGGCGCGGACGGCTATCTGCGCAGCAACAGCCGGGCGGACGGACAGTCCGACCTGCTGTCGCGCAGCATCGAGCTTCCGGCCGACGCGGCCCCCGATGACCGGATCTCGTGGATCGGTGAAGGCATCGGCGGCCAGGCGGTGCTCCGTGTCGCCGAGCCGTTCTCCTATGACGCCCTGACCTACACCATCGTTGCCGAGCAGTCGCTGGACGAGATACTGACACCGATCCGCAGTCTGCGGAACCGCATCATCCAGGATGCCCTGATCGCGCTGGCGGTGATCGGCGGCGCCGGAATCCTGATGGGACGGGCCGTGGCGAGGCCGATCCGCGCCGCCGCGCGCGCCGTGGCCGAGATCGGCAGACGCAACTACACGACCGAGATCGCGGGTCTCGGCCGCCGCGACGAACTGGGTGAAATGGCGCGCTCGCTGTCGGAGGTCCGCGCCACCCTTGCCGCGGGCGAAGCGGCCGCACGTGAAAGCGCCTTCAAGGGATCGGCCTTCGAGGGGGCCTCGGCCGTGCTGATGATGGTGGACCGAGACTACAAGATCGCCTTCGCAAACCCTGCCGCCCGGGCCTTCCTGGCCCGTTTCGAGCCCGAAATCCGGAAGCTCAGTCCCGGCTTTACCGCCGATCAGATCATCGGCATGTCGATCGATGTCTTCCACGCGAATCCCGATCGCAACCGCCGGCTTCTGTCGGGACCCGGCAACTTGCCGCTGCGCACCGAAATCAAGCTCGGCGAGGCGCTCATCGCGCTCGACATCGGCGAGGTGACTCTCGCGGGCGAGGGGGCCATCGGCCTGGTGACCGAATGGAAGGACGTGACCGAGGACCGGCAGAACCGGGCGATCCTCGAATCGCTCGACCGCAGCCAGGTCATGATGCTGTTCGACGCCGAAGGCAGAACCCTCAGGGTGAACGGCAACCTCAAGTCCGCCACCGGAGCCGCGGAGGAGGCCGTGGTCGGCCGGGCCTGTGCGGACTTTGTCGTGCCCCTCGGTGACACCCCCGCGCTGTCGGCCCTTTGGGACCGCCTGCGGCGGGGCGAGTCCGCCTTCGGACGGTTCCGGGTTGCGCCGGCCGGCGGGCGCGCCGCCATCCTGGACGGCGGCTTCGGACCGATCCCCGACCGCAACGGCAAACTGATGCGGGTGTCGTTCCTCGGCAACAACGTGACCGCCGCCGAGGAATCGATCCGTCAGGCTTCCGAGACGCGCGAGCTGCTCGAGGTGGCCCAGAGGCGTGTGGTCGATCGGCTTCGCGTCGCGCTCAGCGCGCTCGCCGAGGGCGATCTGACGAGCCGGATCGACGACGCCTTCGACGCCGACTACGAGACCCTCCGTGCCGATTTCAACGCGGCCGTGGAGCGTCTGTCGCAGGCGATCGCCGCGGTGGTCGACAACGCGCAGTCGATCCGGGGCGAGGTGAAGGAGATATCGAACGCCGCCTCCGATCTTTCGCGGCGGACCGAGAAGCAGGCCGCGACACTCGAGCAGACCGCCGCCGCGCTGGACCAGCTCACCTCTTCGGTGAAGTCCGCGGCAGAGGGCGCGGCCGAGGCGAACCGCGTGGTCGCGGATGCCCGCCAGTCGGCCGAGGCGTCGGGGACGGTCGTGCAGCAGACCGTCTCGGCCATGGCCGAGATCAGTTCATCCTCCGAGCGCATATCGAAGATCATCAGCGTGATCGACGACATCGCATTCCAGACCAACCTCCTCGCGCTCAACGCCGGTGTCGAGGCGGCCCGCGCCGGCGAGGCGGGGCGCGGGTTTGCCGTGGTCGCCTCCGAGGTGCGCGCGCTGGCGCAGCGCTCGTCGGATGCGGCGCGCGAAATCAACGACCTGATCGCGGCCTCCTCCATACAGGTCCGCAAGGGGGTCGCGCTGGTCGGACAGGCGGGCGATGCCCTCAAGGGCATCGTGTCGTCGGTCGGCAACATCGCGGCGCGTGTCTCCGAGATCGCCGCCTCGGCGCGCGAGCAGTCCGTGGGGCTGGCCGAGATCAATTCGGCGGTGAACCAGCTCGACCAGGTGACACAGCAGAATGCGGCCATGTTCGAGGAGACGAGCGCGGCCAGCCATGCCCTGGCACGCGAGGCCGAGGCCCTGACCGAAACCACGGGCCGCTTCCGTGTGCCGGAGGCTTCCGACCGCGGCGCGGTCCGTCCGGCCGAACGGGTCGCTCCATCATCGCGCCGGCATTCTGCCCAGCCGGCGCCGCGCCGGGCCCAGCTGACGGCCGCTGCCTCTGCCGCGCCAGCGCTGATGGACGAGGACTGGCATGAGTTCTGACCGCGGTCCGTCCGGCGCTGCGCAGCATCCGCCGGGACGCCGGGCGCGGGTCCTCATCGTGGACGACTCGTCCACCATCCGCCGCTTGCTGAGAGAGCAGCTCTCGGCCGACCCGCGTCTCGAAGTCGTGGGCGAGGCGGCCGATCCAATCGAAGCGCGCAGCCAGATCAAGAGCCTGTCGCCGGACGTCCTCACGCTCGACGTCGAGATGCCCGGGATGAACGGTCTCGACTTCCTCGAAAAGCTGATGCGGCTCCGCCCGATGCCGGTGGTGATGATCTCGACCGAGACGCACCGCGGCAGCGCCGCGGCGATCGAGGCCCTCGCGCTCGGCGCTGTGGATTGCATCGGCAAGCCGTCGTCCCGGTCTCTGCCCGATGCCCGGCTTCGCGTCGCCGACACGGTGGCCATGGCGGCAACCGCACATGTGCGGCCGCGCGCCCAGCAGGTTCCCGCAGGGGGCCATGCCGAGGGAAGGCGCTGGTCGGGACAGATCGTGCTGATCGGCGCCTCGACCGGCGGGGTCGAGGCAATCGAGACCGTGCTTGCGGGCTTTCCGTCCGACTGTCCGCCCACGCTCATCGCCCAGCACATGCCCGCCGCCTTTCTGGCCAGCTTTGCGTCACGGCTGGCCTCACGGGTGCGCCCCCGGCTGAAGCTCGCAGGGGATGGAGATCCGATCGTGCAGGGACAGGTCTACCTTGCTCCCGGAGGCGAGACACACCTGCAGCTGCAGTTCGCCGGGGCCGGGGCGCCCCGGTGTCTTCTGCTCGCGGCAGACAAGCGTAACGGCCATCGCCCGTCTGTCGACGTCCTGTTCGAGTCGGCCCTGCCGCTGGCGCGGCGGGTCGTGGCTGTCATGCTCACCGGCATGGGACGGGACGGTGCCGTCGGGATGCGTGTTCTGCGCAATGGCGGTGCCCGCTGCATCGCCCAAGATGAGGAGACATCGGTCGTCTACGGGATGCCGCGGGCGGCGGTGGAGACGGGGGGGGGTCGAATTCATTCTGCCGCTGCACCGCATCGCCGCGGGCGTGCTTGACATCGCCACCGACAGTCCCGTGGCCGGTCCTGCGTCATGAGCCTGTATCCGTCCGGTGCCGGATCCGTCCCCGGACCAGTCCCCAGACCCGCCCCCGGGGACAAGCGCCCGTCGAACCCCGCAAGACCGATGAGCCATCATGTCGGACAGGGGGAGTTCGCCGTGTCGTCCGGCGACGGGACCGTGCTGTCCACGGTCCTGGGATCCTGCGTGGCGACATGTCTTTTCGACCTCGGAAACCGTGTCGGCGGAATGAACCATTTCCTGCTCGCGGAAGCGCCGCGCGGCACATCCTCCGCCTACTACGGCATCCACGCGATGGAGCTTCTGGTCAATGCCATCATGAAGGCCGGGGGCGACCGGCGCCGGCTTGCTGCAAAGGCGTTCGGAGGCGCGCATGTCCTGTCGGAGAGGACCGATATCGGAGAGCGGAACGCGACCTTCGTCAAGCGCTTTCTGGCGGACGAGGGCATACCCTGCCTCGGTGAAAGCCTCGGCGGAGGCCGCGCACGCCGCATCTTCTTCCATCCCGGAACCGGGAGCGTCCGCATGAGCTTTGTGGACACGCCGGTCCAGGCACTTTCCCAACCTGCCGGCACGGCCGCGGCGCTGCAGACCGGGGCAGGGGATGTCGATCTGTTCTGACCGATACCGGCGGCGGGGGCAGGGGGCTGCCGCTTCCGCATGGCCGCAGCCGGGCCCCGGAGGTCCATGGCAGAGCGGAGCTTCGCTCGATGGACATATTCCGGCATCCGTGGATGGATCCTGGAACCACATCGGTTGCTCAGGCTCGCCCACAGCGGCGCCCCCCCCCACGCCGAGGGGAGGCTGGATGGGCCCTCGCGTGCGACCACGACAGCGGAACGTCTCCGGGGGCGCGACCGCCAAGCGTCGCGCCGTCGGGTCGAAGGCCGCGACCGCACATCCCGGAGGAGGAGAGGGCCCGAGCCCGTTCCGGCAGAGCAAGGGGTGGCGATCCGCCGGCTTCCGCGGATCAGAGCCAGTACACCTCACCATCCGGGTCCGGCGGATTGTCCGTCTCGCTGCCGCCGAGAACTGCGGCGAGATCGCCCAGGCGGAGGGTTTCCAGAAGCGCGGAGAGATCGGCACGGTCGTCCAGGCGGTCGGTCAGTGCCGGGTGGCTGAGCAACCCTCCGAGCTCGGCCAGGGTCTGGGTCAGGCGGTCCACCTGCTGCAGGCGCCGCATGGCACTGGCCGCACGCGCTCCGCCGCGGCCCGGGCCTGCTTCCGAGAGGGCCTCCTGCAGATCTTCCGCATGACGCGACAGCCGGAAGAGTTCGGCGCCCACGCGTCCCATCAGGACGCGCAGCGAGGTAGGGCCGAGCCGGCGGCGGCGAGGCCCGGTTCCGCTTGCGGCATCGAACGTCAAAGTCGTCCCACCACCGCCTCGATGCACGCCCGCAGATCCTGCGATTCGAAGGGCTTCTTGAGGAAATTGTTCATGCCGAGCCGCTTTCCGCTTTCGATCACGTCGCGGTCGGCCCGACCGGTGACAAGAATGAAGCCCGTCCCGCGTGTCCGCTCGTTCGAACGCAACGACCGGAGAAGTTGCAGCCCATCCATGCCGGGCATGTTGTAGTCGGATATCACCAGATGCACCGGGGCGCGCTGGAGCGCATCGAGGGCTGCCGGTCCGTCTGAAGCGAAGCTGACCTGACGGACTCCGATCGCATCAAGGGCCTGGGTGAGGAGGCCACGGCTCGTGGACATGTCATCCACGACCAGAATCCGGATCTGGTCACGAAGTGCCAACCGTCATTCTCCCCTTCCAGACCGCCGGTAGGCCGTGACCCCGCAGGGGGCGAGGCCGGCCGCGGGCGAGACGCGTTCGGAATGTCCCACGAAGAGCCAGCCCCCGGGGGATAGCGCACGGCAGAAGCGTTGCCACAGAACTTCCTGCCGGGCCGGCGCGAAGTAGATCACGACGTTCCGGCAGAAGATGACGTCGAACCCGCCCCTCATCGGCCAGTCCGCATGCAGGTTGAGCGGACGGAAACGGACGAGCCGGCGGGGCCCGGGACCGATGGCCCAGCGATCCGCGCGCCGTTCGAAATACTTGTGCTTCTGCTCCGTCGAAACCGGCGCGAGGGCGGCCTCATCGTACTCGCCGGCGGTGGCGTCCTGAAGCACCGCCCGGTCGATGTCGGTGGCGAGGATCCGGATGTCGTGATCGGGAGCATCGGGCATGACCTCGAGCAGCGTCATCGCCATCGAGTAGGGCTCCTGCCCGCGGGAGCAGCCTGCCGACCAGAGCCGGATCCGTTTTCCGGCACGCGCACGCACTGCAAGTTCGGGAAGGACCTGCGTGCGAAGGAGCTCGAAATGGTGCATCTCGCGGAAGAAGTGAGACACGTTCGTCGTCAGGGCCGAAATCATCTCGCGCCGCTCGGCCGCGCCCGCATCCGACCGCAGAAGCGTGAGATAGGCGCCGAAGTCGGGCAGGCCAAGCTTTCGGAGCCGGCCCGCCAGCCGCGACTGGACCATCGAAGCCTTTGTCTCGCCGATGCTCAGGCCCGCTTCCGCCTCGGCGATCGCCGCGATGCCGGCGAGGTCCTCGGGGCCGGGTGGCGCATGCGTGAACCGGGCCCGGACGATATCGGTCATGCGGCGTCCCTTTCGCCGGACGGAAACACGCCGCCCAGGTTGAGAACCCGGATCATCCGTCCCTCGACGATCGTGATCGCCTCGATGCAGCTGTTCGCCCCGTCCGCGCCCAGCGCGGGCGGTGCCTGGAGATCGGATCTCGGCAGCGCGATTATGTCGGAAACCGCGTCGACGAGGAGGCCCGCCACCTGGTTTCCCAGATGCACGACGATGATCACATTGCGCGGATCGCCTTCGACCGGAGCCATCCCGAGCCGGGTGGAAAGATCCACGACCGGAAGCACGTTGCCGCGCAGGTTGATGACGCCGCGGATGTGGGACGGCGCGTGAGGCAGGGGCGTGGCCCGTGTCCAGCCCCGGATCTCGCGCACCGACATGATGTCGACGCTGTATTCCTGTTCGCCCAGCCGGAAGGACAGGAGCTCAACTTCAGGCGTACCGGCAGACCGTGTCTCGTCCGTCATGATGTCATCCTGCAAGTGCGAAGTCCGGGGGCCGCGTGAGCCCGGTAGCCATTTCCACGAGGTCGGCGGGGTCGAGAATCAGCGCGATCTGACCGTCGCCGAGGATCGTTGCGGCGGCGATGCCGGGAACCCGGCCGTAGGAGTGGTGCAGCCCCTTGATGACGACCTGGCGCTGCTCGACGATCTCGTCGACGACGAGCGCCGCGCGGCTGCCCTCGTCGGTGGCCGCGAGCAGGACGATTCCGTCGCCGTACGAGGCGCGCGGAGTCCGGAAGCCCAGCTCGACGCCCAGATCGTAGAGGGGCACGAACCCGCCGCGCACATGGATCACATGTGTCGAGGGCCCGAGCGTGCGCAGGTCCGAAGTGCCGATCGTGGCGGTCTCGAGGATTGCCGAGAGCGGCACGACGAGCGTCTCGCCCGCCACCCGGACGACCATTCCGTCGAGGACCGCGAGCGTAAGCGGAAGCGAGATTGAAAAGCAGGTCCCCTTGCCGTACTCGGAGTCGATCGAGACGCGGCCGCCCAGTCCCTGGATCGCCTTCCTGACCACATCCATGCCGACGCCCCTCCCCGACAGGTTCGAGATGGTCGAGGCCGTGGAAAAACCCGGAAGGAACAACAGGTTGTCGATTTCTGCGTCGGAAGGCTGGGCGTCCTCGGGCACGAGGCCCTTCGCCCGTGCGACGGCCAGAACACGCGCCCGGTCGATGCCGCCGCCATCGTCGGCGACCTCGATGACGACACGGCCGGACCTGTGCTGGGCCCGGAGCGTGATCACGCCTTCGGCGGGTTTGCCGGCAGCGCTGCGTCTTTCCGGGGGTTCGAGTCCGTGATCGACGGCGTTCCGGATCATGTGCGTCAGCGGATCGGACAGCCGCTCGATCACCGTCTTGTCCACCTCGGTTCCCTCGCCCTCGGTCCTGAACCGCACTGACTTGCCGACGGCGGCAGAGGCTTCGCGGACGATCCGGGCCATCCGCTGGAACAGCGGCTTCACCGGCTGGGCGCGGATCATCATGACGCTTTCCTGGATGTCGCGTGTCAGCATCATGAAGGCCTCGAGACCGTTCATCACGCCGGTGTCCTTGCCGAGGCCCGCCGCCGCGATGCTCTGCTGAAGCATCGCCTGGTTGATCACAAGCTCGCCCACCAGGTTCACCAGGCGGTCGACCCGCTCGATGTCCACCCGGACGGTCGCGCCCGCCTCGCCCGGCGGGGGCGCCGCGGATGCGGGGGGCGAGGGCGTGGCGGGCATGGCCGGGGCGCGATCGACCGGGGCAGGGGATGCTGCGGCGGGCGAGGCTGGCCCGGTGGCGGCCCGGGCCGGCCCAGGGGCGCCCGCAGGACCGGCGGCGATCTCGGGCACCGGCAGGGAGGCAGAGGCGGGCGGCGGGACGCGGGCGGCGGCCGACCCGGGGTCGGACGGGCCGCAACCGGGCAGTCCGGGCGCAAGGTCTTCAGGGTCGGGGGTCTGGAACATCCGGATGTCGGCCACGTCCTCGACGAAATCGAAGACTTCCCGGATCTGTGCCCCGGGTATGTCGCCGTCGATGCGGACAGTCCAGGTCAGGCAGGGCTCGTCGGGGACGAGTTCGGCGAGGCGGGGCAGGGCCGTCGCGTCGCAGGAAACGCGTGCCGGCCCGAGCCCGCACAGCGCGCGCAAGAGCAGGAGCGGCTCGTTGCCGGAGAGATAGAGCCCCGCATGCGGGCGGAACGTGACGGTCCAGGACCGGCCGTCGGGTTCCGGTGTCCTGGCCGGCCCTTGTCCGGTCCGGCCTTCCGCTTCGCCGGCGGGACCGGGCGGAGCCGCGTCGGAGGCCGCCGCATCCCCCGGCCCCGGGCCGAGGGGGCCGAGATCGAGCGGAATCGACAGGCCGAGGGGCTGGAAATCCGTCACCTCGTCGATCGCGGGCGCGCCGGGTGCGTCACCGAGAAGGCCCTCGAGCGCCTCGATCGCGGCCGCGGCCGCAGGCGGGGCCCCGGATCCGTCCCGGGCCGCGCGGACATGGTCGGCGAGCATGTCGGCGGCGTGGATGAAGAGGCGCATCGCTCCGGCGCGGAGGTCGAGCCGGTCCGAGCGCGCCGCGTCCATCACGGTTTCGAAGCGGTGCGCGAAGGCGACGAGCGCATCGAGGCCGAAGGCCCCGGCGCCGCCCTTGATCGAATGGACCGCGCGGAAGGCCACGTTGATTGTCTCGCGGTCGCCGTTGCCGCCCGCCAGAATCGACAGCGCGTCCTGAAGGCCTTCGAGCAGTTCCTCGCACTCGACGAAGAAGCTTGCCCGGATTTCGGCCATGGAGTCCGATTTCGATGTCATCGCGGGGTCAGCCTGTCACCATGTTGATCGCCCGCACCAGCTTGACGGGGTCGAAGGGTTTCACGATCCAGCCCGTCGCGCCCGCCGCGCGCGCGCGCGCCTTGAGCTCCGGCGCGCTTTCGGTCGTGAGCACGAGGATCGGCGTCGCGCGGTGACGTTCCATGCCGCGCACCGCCTCGATGAACCCGAACCCGTCCAGCCGCGGCATGTTGATGTCCGAGATTATGGCGTCGGGTTCGATCGTGGCGAGCATGTCGAGCCCGTGCCGGCCGTCGACGGCGAGATGGATGGCGAATCCGGCTTCGTCCAGGCTGAGCTTCAGCATGTCGCGGATGGTGCGGCTGTCATCGACCGCGAGGATGTTCAGACCCATGGCTGCGGTTCCGTGGCCAGGTCGACGGCGGACAGTCCGAACTGGCGGAGGGCCAGGTCGAATTCGGGCGAACGCGGCTCTATCGACAGCGACTTGCCGCTCTGCCGCCACTCGATGCCCGCCGCGAGCAGGACCTGCAGGCAAAGTCCGCCGAGAAAACCGACCCCCTCGGCATCGATCCTGAGGTTCTGGCCGGCCATCTCCATCAGGGACCGGGCCAGCGGGCGCGCCGCCGGAAGGTCGAGGCGCTGGGGCAGTACGACCGTCGCGCTCATGCACCGGTCCCTCGGTTCGTGCGAATCCCCGTCATCCCTATGCCTCCGTGGTTGCGAAGGGGACAGTAGGGACCGTGGCGTTAAGATTGGCTTGACGCGCGCCTGGCCGTCCGCCTGGCCGTCCGCCTGGCCGTCCGCCTGGCCGTCCGCCGGGCCGCCCGCCTGGCCGGCCGTCAGGGCGGAGCGGCGGGGTCCCGGCCTGCGCACCGCTCGGGGCGCGGCGACCTACCCCCCGCGCGACAGCACCGCATCAAGATGGGCCGCACAGCCCGTCAGGGCGGCGTAGTCGTCCTCGACGATGTGGACGGCGAAGTTGTCCATGAAGTCCGAGAACCGGCCCTTGGCGCGGAACGCCCCGCCGAAACCGAGGCGTTCGAAATGCGCGGTGAAGGCACGTGCGACGCCGCCGATCAGGTAGATGCCTCCGAACGGCAGGTGGATCAGGGCGAGATCGCCCGCGACCCTGCCGAGAAGGCCCACGAAGGTGCGGCCGACCGTCTCGGCCAGGGCGTCCGATCCGTCCGCCATCGCGGCCATGATCCCGGCTGCGCTCCGCTCGCCGGGCGCTCCGGCCTCGTCGGCAGCCCAGGCGTGGACCCGTTCGAGCCCGCGGCCCGACAGCACGTCCTCGACGCCCGCGAAGCCGTGGGCCTTCTCGACGAAGCGCTGGAGCCTGATCTCCGGGTCGGTCTGCACGGGCAGGCTCGCATGGCCGCACTCGGACGCGGCCACGATCCTTTCGGCATGGCCGTCATGGACCGGGGCCGCATTGAAGCCGGTCCCGACGCCGATGACGAGCTGCGCCGCCCCCGGACCGGGACGCGCCGGCGAGTGCAGGATCGTCCGAAGCGTGCCGGGGGCGAGACGGCCGAGCGCATGGCCCTGCGCCTGCAGGTCGTTCAGGACCGCGACGCGCGCCGCTCCGGTGGCCTCGGCCACGGCCTCGGGCCGGATGGTCCAGGCGAGATTGGTCATCGTGGCGACGCCGTCGCGAACCGGACCGGCCGCCGCCACGCAGGCGCCCGCGATCCTTGCCCGGGGCGCCTCGGCGATGTAGGCGCGCAGCACCGTCTCGAGATCGGGGAAGCCGGCATTCGAGAAGCGCCGCACCGATCCCGGATCGACGGCCGAGCCGCGGGCGAACGCGACGCGCGTGTTCGTCCCCCCGATATCGGCGAGGATCGTGACGGCGGGGTCGTGTCGGCTCATCGGCACCTCGCTCCGGTCCCGCGGATGGGGCCCCTGGCGGCCGGACCGTCATAGGCCGACAGGGCGCCGGGCTTCAAGACGGACACGTCCGCAGAGGGCCGTCCCGGCATCAGCCGGCCCCCCGGCGCGGGCCGGTGGACTGCCCGATCATCAGTTCGGCCTCGAGCAGCCGCTCGCGCGGGCTGTCGTCGCCCGAGGCGATGATGTCGATGAGCATTTCCGCGGCAAGCCGTCCCGCCTTGCGCACCGAAGAGCGGGTCGCGGTGAAGATCGGCACCTCCTCGCCGTTGCGCATGTAGCTCAGTTCGTCGTCGTGGGTCACGATCGAGACGTCCCGGCCCATGTCGAGACCCCGGTCACCGAGCGCGCGCCGCACCCCGATGGCCGAGATCAGCGAGGCCGTCAGGATGGCGGTGGGCGGGTCGGGAAGCGCGAGCATCGTCGTCGCGGCGCGATGTCCGTAGCCTTCGGTCATCTCGTCCGACCACATCAGCGTGGGATCGGGCCCTATCCCGGCGCGCAGCAGCGCGGCGGCATAGCCATCGCGGCGGCGGACGGCGAAATCCATGCCCTCGATCCCGTTCACAAGCGCGATGCGGCGGTGGCCGAGCTTCAGCAGGTATTCGGTGGCGCGGGCGAAGGCGCGACGGTTGTTCACGTCCACCCAGGAATAGGGAAGGCGCGCTCCGGTCGACCGCCCGTGGACGACGAAAGGCAGTCCGACCTCGTGCAGGAGGGGGATGCGGGCGTCGTCCAGCCGCGGGCCGTGGACGATGAAGCCATCCACGGCGCGCTTGGCCGCCATCTCGCGGTAGGATGTCGCCTCGTCGGCGTCCGACACCACCGAGAGGACCAGATCGTAGCCCGCCGCCGTGTAGGTCTCGCCCGCGCCGGCGATGAAGTCGGAGAAGACCGGATTGACGATCTCGTGGCGTGTCGAGACGGGGATCACGTGCCCGATCGCCATCGCGCGCCCGGTGGCGAGGCTCTTGGCGCGCGTGTTCGGCCGATAGTTGTGCCGTCGCGCCGCCTCCATCACGCGGCGGCGGGTTTCCTCGTTGACCTCCGGATAGCCGTTCAGCGCACGGCTGACCGTGGTCTGCGACAGTCCCAGCCGTTCAGAGAGCTGCTTGAGGTTCATTCCTGCCCAAAGCGCTTTGGAACTCGCCGGACGATAGCGGCCGCCGGGCCCGGCGGTCAACCGCTGACATGCCAGCCCCGGTCCCGGCCCCGGCTCCGGCCCCTGTGCAAGCGAATTGACAAAAGCCCGCGTTGCGCTAACCCTAGCGCATCCAAAGCGCTTTGGATGCGACTCCCCTTGCGCTTGGGCCAAAGACGTCGGCGCAAAGCGGGCGCCGCTATCTGGGAGGATAGGATGAAAGCCAGACTTCTTGCCGGCGCCGCCCTGGCCGCGCTGGCCGCAGGTGCCGTATCGGCGCAGGACTTCAAGTTCCCGGTCGGCGAAGGCGCCTTCAACTGGGACAGCTACAAGGCCTATGACGAGAAGTACAACCTCGACGGCCAGACGCTGACGATCTTCGGGCCGTGGCGCGGCGAGGACCAGGCGCTGGTCGAATCGATGCTCGCCTACTTCTCCGCCGCCTCGGGCGTGAAGGTGAACTATTCCTCGTCCGAGAACTACGAGCAGCAGATCGTCATCGACACGCAGGCGGGCTCGCCCCCCGACATCGCCGTCCTTCCGCAGCCCGGCCTCATCGCGGACCTGGTCAAGAAGGGCTTCGTGGCGCCCCTCGGCGACGCGACGGCCCAGTGGCTCAGGGACAACTACGCGGCGGGCGACAGTTGGGTCTCGCTCGGTTCCTATCCGGGACCGGACGGCAAGACGCAGCTCTATGCCTTCCCCTACAAGATCGACGTGAAGTCGCTTGTCTGGTACTCGCCCGAAAACTTCGCCGATGCCGGATACAAGGTTCCCGAGACGATGGAGGAGCTGAAGGCGCTCACCGACCAGATCGTCGCCGACGGCGGCACGCCGTGGTGCATCGGCCTCGGCTCGGGCGGCGCGACGGGCTGGCCCGCGACCGACTGGGTCGAGGACATGATGCTCCGCACCCAGCCGGCGGACGTCTACGACAAGTGGGTCACCCACGCGATCCCGTTCAACGACCCGGCGGTCGTCGCGGCCATCGACGAGTTCGGCTGGTTCGCCAAGAACGACAAGTATGTCGCCGGCGGCGCGGCCGCGGTCGCCTCGACCGACTTCCGCGACAGCCCCAAGGGCCTCTTCTCGTCGCCGCCCCAGTGCTACCTGCACAAGCAGGCCTCGTTCATCCCGTCGTTCTTCCCGGAAGGGACGAAGGTCGGGCAGGACGCCGACTTCTTCTACTTCCCGGCCTATGCGGGCAAGGATCTCGGCAAGCCGGTCCTCGGCGCCGGCACGCTCGCCTTCATCACCAGGGACAGCGAGGCCGCGCGGGCCTTCATCGCCTGGCTCGAAACCCCGATCGCGCATGAGGTCTGGATGGCGCAGTCGGGCTTCCTGACCCCGTTCAAGGGCGCGAACGCCGACGTCTACGGCAGCGAGCCCCTGAAGAAGCAGGGCCAGATCCTGCTCAACGCGACGACCTTCCGCTTCGACGGGTCCGACCTGATGCCGGGCGCGGTGGGCGCGGGCACCTTCTGGACGGGCATGGTGGACTATGTGGGCGGCAAGTCGGCCCAGGAAGTCGCCGACACGATCGAGGCGTCCTGGCCGAAGTGACGGTCTGACCGTTTTCCGGGTCCGGCGGCTTTCGCTGGGCCCGGCCGCGGCGCGGGGAGGCGCAGCGGCAGGAGGATCAGGGAGGGGACCATGAATCCTGCAGTGCAGGCACTTGTCACCATCGTCGTCGGCGTCGGCGGTTGCGTGGGCTACTTCTTCCTGTCGAACCTTGTCCTCGACAAGGTCCTGTTCCCGGCGCGCGGACCCAAGGCGGGTGCGAACATCAACCGCGCCAACGCCATCCGGCCCTGGCTTTTCCTTCTGCCCGCGATCATCGCGCTCGGCCTCTACCTCGCCTATCCGGTCCTGGCGACGCTCTGGCTGTCGCTGACCGTGGACGGGCCGGGCGCGTCCCGCAGCTTCGCGGGTCTCGCCAACTATTCCCAGATGATGTCCGAGGCGAAGTTCTGGGAATCGATGCAGAACAACATGCTCTGGCTCATCGTGGTGCCCGCCGCCTCGACCGGCTTCGGGCTTCTGGCCGCACAGCTCACCGACCGAATCGCCTGGGGCAACATCGCCAAATCGCTCATCTTCATGCCGATGGCGATTTCCTTCGTCGGCGCCTCGGTGATCTGGAAGCTGATCTACGACACGAGGCCGGCCGAGCAGGCGCAGATCGGCGCGCTGAACGCGATCTGGCTGAAGTTCCAGGGAGGGCCGTTCTCTCTCTTCTTCCTCAAGGTCCTTCCCGCGCTTCTCCTTCTCGGCCTCGCCGCCGCGCTGCTGTGGTTCGCCTGGTCGCTGATCCGCCCGATGACGAGGGGCGAACGTCCGGGTTTCTGGATGACCGGCCTGCGTCTGGTCGCGGGCCTCGTGTCGCTCTGGCTCGCCTTCGTCATGGCGCGCTGGTCGCTCGGCGCGGCGACCGCCGACCTGCCCTACGGCCAGCCCCAGACCTGGCTCACCATCCCCTTCTGGAACAACTTCTTCCTGATGACCGTCCTCGTCTGGATCCAGACCGGCTTTGCGATGGTCATCCTCTCGGCCGCCCTCCGCGGCGTGCCCGAAGAGACGATCGAGGCCGCAATCCTCGACGGGGCGAACCCGTTCCAGATCTTCTTCAGGATCAAGGTGCCGCAGATCATGGGGACCATCGTCGTCGTCTGGACGACCATCACCATCGTCGTCCTCAAGGTCTTCGACATCGTGCTCGCCATGACCAACGGCCAGTGGGAGACGCAGGTGCTGGCCAACTACATGTACGACAAGCTCTTCCGCGCCAACGACTGGGGCGTCGGGTCGGCGAGCGCGATGGTCATCATGCTGCTCGTCACCCCGATCCTCGTCTGGAACGTCTGGAACGCCCGCAAGGAGATGCGCTGATGGCCCGCGACCGGAGGGGAGCACGTCATGGATAACATCGCCGGAACCAGATCCTCGCTCACCTGGGCCGTCCACATCTCGGTCGTGGCGCTGGTCCTGCTCTGGGTGCTGCCGACCTTCGGCCTGCTCGTCTCGTCCTTCCGCACCGGCGACCAGATCTCGACCTCGGGCTGGTGGCGGGCGCTTTCGACGCAGGAAAGCCAGCTTCCCGCGATCCGCATCGCGGGGGAAGAGACGCAGAAGGACGGCCAGTTCGTGATCCAGGGCAACCTCATCAGGGGCGGCACGATCGGCAAGTGGGGCACGAGCTCGAAGGAACCGGCCGCCTACGACGCGGGCGCGACCGCGACGCTGCCCGACGGCCAGCAGCTGACGGTGCGGGCGGACGGGGCCTTCACGCTCGCCTCGGCCAGCACGATGGCCGACACACGGATGCCGCGGGTGTTCCTGACGGCATCCACGCCGCCCGAGTTCACGACGCAGAACTACACCAACGTCCTCTTCAGCCCGCTCGCCGGCCAGACGATCTTCCAGGCATTCATGAATACCGCGACTGTGGCCATCCCCGCGACGATCATCCCGATCCTGATCGCGGCCTTCGCGGCCTATGCGCTGGCGTGGATGGATTTCCCCGGACGCGCGCTTCTGATCGCGGCCATCGTCGGGCTGCTCGTCGTGCCGCTGCAACTGGCCCTCATCCCGCTGCTCCAGTTCCACAACTGGCTCGGGATCGGGAAGGGCTATCTCGGAATCTGGATGGCGCATACCGGGTTCGGCCTGCCGCTCGCGATCTACCTCTTGCGCAACTACATGGTCGGCCTGCCGCGCGACATCATCGAGAACGCCAAGGTTGACGGTGCAACCGACTTCCAGATCTTCACCAGGATCATCCTGCCGCTCAGCTTCCCGGCCCTCGCCTCCTTCGCGATCTTCCAGTTCCTCTGGACATGGAACGACCTCCTGGTCGCGCTCGTCTTCCTCGGCACCGGAAACGACCAGCAGGTGCTCACGGGCAACCTCGTGAACCTCATGGGGTCCCGCGGCGGCGACTGGGAAGTGCTGTCGGCCTCGGCCTTCGTGTCGATCTCCGTGCCGCTCGTCGTGTTCTTCGCGCTCCAGCGCTTCCTCGTGCGCGGCCTCCTCGCGGGGTCGGTGAAGTAAGTTGGAGGCACACGCTCCCCCTCCGCCGTCGCGGACCGGCGCCGAATGGTGGCGCGGGGCGGTGATCTACCAGATCTACCCCCGCAGCTTTCAGGACAGCAACGGCGACGGCATCGGTGACCTCGCCGGGATCGGGACGCGGCTCCGGCATGTCGCCGACCTCGGGGCGGACGCGATCTGGATTAGCCCGTTCTTCAGGAGCCCGATGAAGGACTTCGGCTATGACGTGAGCGACTACTGCGACGTCGATCCGATGTTCGGCACGCTTCAGGACTTCGACCGGCTGGTGGCGACCGCGCACCGGCTCGGCCTCAGGGTGATGATCGACCTCGTGCTGTCGCACACGTCCGACAGGCACCCCTGGTTCGTGGAAAGCCGCGGGAACCGGACGAACGCCAAGGCCGACTGGTACGTCTGGGCGGACCCGAAGCCCGACGGGACGCCGCCGAACAACTGGCTGTCGGTCTTCGGCGGCAGCGCCTGGGCCTGGGACGGGCGGCGGGAGCAGTACTACCTGCACAACTTCCTGACCTCGCAGCCCGACCTGAACCTGCATCATGAACCGGTGCAGGCGGCGCTTCTGGATGTCGCGCGCTTCTGGCTGAAGCGCGGGGTCGACGGGTTCCGGCTCGACACCATCAACTTCTACTTCGCCGACAAATACCTGCGCGACAACCCCCCGCTGCCGAAGGAACTCAGGAACGACTCGATCGCGCCTTCGGTGAATCCCTACAACCACCAGCTCCACCTATTTTCGAAGAACCAGCCAGAAAATCTTGAATTCCTGCGGAAATTCCGATCCGTCCTGGACCCGTTCGGCGCCGCCGCCGTGGGCGAGGTGGGCGACGCGCAGCGGGGGCTCGAGATCATGGCCGAGTACACGAGCGGAGGGGACAAGGTGCAGATGTGCTACCCGTTCGAGATGCTCCAGCCCGCGCGCCTGACGGCCCGGCGGTTCGTGGACATCTTCGCGCGGATGAAGGCGGCGGCACCCGACGCCTGGCCGTGCTGGGCGTTCTCAAACCACGACGTCGTCCGCCACGTCACCCGCTGGGGCCTTTCGGACGCCGCTGCACGGGCCTACACGACGCTCCTCGCCTGCCTGCGCGGCTCGCTCTGCCTCTATCAGGGGGAAGAGTTGGGCCTGACCGAGGCCGAGCTTGCCTTCGACGACCTGCAAGACCCCTATGGCATCGAGTTCTGGCCCGAGTTCAAGGGCCGTGACGGCTGCCGGACGCCGATGGTCTGGACCAGGGACAACCGGACCGGCGGGTTCAGCGACGGCAAGCCGTGGCTGCCGGTTCCGCCCGAGCACCTGAGCCGGGCGGTCTCGGCCCAGGCGTCGGACCCGGGCTCGATCCTCGCCCACTACGTCCGGGCGCTCGCCTTCCGGCACGCGCACCCGGCGCTGATGACCGGCGGGATGACCCGCATCGCGGCCACCGGCGAGGCGGTGTCGTTCCTGCGCGACGGGGCCGGGGAGCGGCTTTTCTGCGCCGTGAACCTCGGCGCGGGCACCGAGACGCTGGCTCTGCCGCCGGGCCGCTGGGCCGTGGCCGACGCCGGCCTCGGCACCGCCGCGCCGGACGGAAACTCGGTCACGCTCGGACCCTGGGGCGCCTGCCTCGCGGCCCTGCATTCATGACGAAGGAGAGGGAAGACGCATGGCCAACCTGCTTCTGAAGGATGTCGAGAAGGCCTATGGCGAGGTCAAGGTGCTGAAGGACATCAACCTCGACATCAGGACCGGGGAGCTCATCGTCTTCGTCGGTCCGTCCGGCTGCGGCAAGTCCACGCTTCTGCGGATGATCGCGGGGCTCGAGCGGATCACCGGCGGCGATTTCTCGATCGACGGCGTGCGGATGAACGACGTGCCGCCCGCGCAGCGCGGAATCGCAATGGTGTTCCAGTCCTACGCGCTCTATCCGCACATGACCGTGCGCGACAACATGGCCTTCGCGCTGAAGATCGCGAAGAAGCCGAAGGCCGAGATCGACGCCGCCGTCGCACGTGCGGCGAAGGCCCTGCAGTTGACCGCCTACCTCGACCGCCTGCCGAAGGCCCTGTCGGGTGGACAGCGGCAGCGCGTCGCCATCGGCCGGTCGATCGTGCGGGATCCGAAGGTCTACCTCTTCGACGAGCCGCTCTCGAACCTCGACGCCGCGCTCCGGGTCGCCACCCGGATCGAGATCGCGCAGCTGAAAGAGGCGATGCCGAATTCGACGATGATCTACGTGACCCATGACCAGGTCGAGGCGATGACGCTGGCGAGCCGGATCGTGGTGCTGGCGGGCGGCGGAATCAGCCAGGTCGGAAGCCCGCTGACCCTCTATGAGAAGCCCGAGAACGAGTTCGTCGCGCAGTTCATCGGAAGCCCGATGATGAACCTTCTGCCGGGCGAGGTTGCAAAGACGGGCGAGGTCACGACCGTGCGGCTGGCCGGGGGCGGGGTGGCAAGGTCGGCGGTGCCGACAAAGGCGAACGAGACGGGCCTGAAGGTCAACCTGGGGGTCCGGCCCGAGGACATGACGCCGACGGCCGGCGAGGATTTCGTCTACGAGGGCAAGGTCGGGATGAGCGAAGCCCTGGGCGAGGTCACCCTTCTGTATTTCGAGAGAAAGGGAGACGCGCCCGGCTTCGTCGCGAAGCTGCCGGGCATCCATGCGGGGCTGCGGGGGCAGAACGTGCGGATGACGGCGGCGCCGGGGAAGGTGCATCTGTTCTCGAACGGGCGGTCGCTGCTCTACCGCTGACAACCGCGTCCGGTTTGCATACGGCAGGCATAGGCCCTCCGTCCCGACACGCGACGTGCCGGGACGGTGTTGCCGTCACTCCGCCGCGATCCTGATGACCGGCTCCATCCGGTCGAATTCCGCGTCGGGAAGATGGCACTTGATCTGATGGCCGCCGGCCAGCATCCGCATCGGCGGCACTTCCGTCTCGCAGAGGTTGCCCGGCACCTTCGACTTCCACCGGCAGCGCGTCTGGAAGGGGCATCCGGGCGGCGGGTTCATCGCCGAGGGGATGTCGCCTTCGAGCACGATCCGCTTCCTCACGACGCGCGTGTCGGCGATCGGGACGGCGGAAAGCAGCGCCTCGGTATAGGGGTGGTAGGGCGGGCTGAAGACCTGGTCGGTCGTCCCGAGCTCGACGACATGGCCGAGGTACATGACCATCACGCGGTCGCTCAGGTAGCGGACGATGCTGAGGTCGTGGCTGATGAAGAGAAGCGTCGTCCTGTTCTTGCGCTGGATCTCCATGAGGAGGTCAGTCACCGCCGCCTGCACCGACACGTCGAGCGCCGAGACGGGTTCGTCCGCGACGACGATCTTCGCGCCGCCCGCGAAGGCCCGCGCGATCCCCACGCGCTGCTTCTGCCCGCCCGAAAGCTGCCGGGGCATCCGGTCGGCGAACTGGCGCGGCAGCTTCACGAGATCGAGGAGTTCGAGCATCCGCTCGCGCCGCTCGGCGTCGGACTTGCCCTCGCCGAAGATCTCGAGCGCGCGGATGATCTGGCGGCCCACGGTCATCGAGGGGTTGAGCGTGTCGAAGGGGTTCTGGAACACCATCTGCACGCCCGACACCGTCTCGGTGCTGCGGCTTTCGATGGGGGTGGACTGGATCTCGTTGTCGTAGAGCAGGATCTGCCCCGAGGTTGCGGTCTCCAGCCCCATCAGCACCTTGGCGAAGGTGGACTTGCCGCAGCCGGATTCGCCGACGATGGCGAGGGTCTCGCCTTCCCGGGCCTCGAAGCTCAGCGTCTCGTTGGCCTTCACGACCTTCCTCGCGCCGCCGCCGAACAGCTTTGACGACGCCACCTCGTAGTATTTCTTGAGGTTCTCCATCTTCAGGACGACCCTGCCGGGCTCGGCCCTGACATTCGCCCGGGCGGCCCTGACCGGCGCATCCCAGTCGATTTCCCGGAAGCGGAGGCAGCGGGTTTCGTGGCGGTCCGCGCCCTCGACCCCGAACATCGGCACCTCGGCCGCGTCGCAGCGCCCCTTCTGGAAGTAGTCGCAGCGCGGGCCGAAGTTGCAGCCCGGCGGGCGCTCGTGGGGGAGCGGGAAGTTCCCCGGGATGGCGACAAGGGGACGCGCGTTCTTGTCCGCCCCCGGCAGCGGGATCGAGCGGAAGAGCGCCTGCGTGTAGGGGTGGCGCATCTTGTCGAAGACGTCCTTGACCGATCCCGTCTCGACCGCTTCGCCCGAATACATCACGCAGATGCGGTCGCAGACGTCGAGGACGAGGCCGAGGTTGTGGCTGATGAACAGCATCGAGGTGCCGTATTTCTCGCCCAGGTCCTTGACCAGATCGACCACCGCCGCCTCGACGGTCACGTCAAGCGCGGTCGTCGGTTCGTCGAGGATGAGGAGCGCGGGCTTCGACATAAGCGCCATGGCGATGACGATGCGCTGCTGCTGGCCGCCCGAAAGCTGGTGCGGATAGGCGTTGACGATGCGCTCCGGGTCGGGGATGCGGACGTCCCTGATCACGTCGAGCGCGCGCCTCATCGCCTCGTCGCGGCTGGTCGCTTCATGGATCATCGGTACTTCGGCAAGCTGGTCGCCGATCTTCATCGCCGGGTTCAGGGACGCCATCGGTTCCTGATAGATCATCGCGATCTCGGACCCGCGGACCTGCCGCAGGTCCTCTTCGCTCATCCTGGTCAGGTCGCGGCCCTTGAACCTGATCGAGCCGCCGACGATGCGGCCGTTCCTGCCGAGGTCGCGCATGACGGCGAGGGCGACGGTGGACTTGCCGCAGCCGGATTCACCGACGAGCCCCATCGCCTCGCCCGGCTGGACGGTGCAGGAGAAGTCCATCACGGCGGGGATTTCGCGCAGGCGCGTGAAGAAGCTGATCGACAGGTTCTCGATCTCGAGGATCGGGCCGTCGTAGTTCCATCTGGCCATTTGTCAGCTCCTTTCGATCTGCGATGCCCGGGCGCCCGCCACCGCGACTGCTGCGCCATGCGGTCTCGCCCGAATGGGCAGGTGACGGTTCGGGCCGCGTCCTCCGGACCCCTGCGGGGGGGCGGCTGCGTCTTGCGGCGCATCCGCCGGGCGACCGCGCCCCGACTGCGACCGCATGGTGACGCCGATGGTCCCCTGGCCGTCGTCTCCGGCTGCTCCGGGCCAACCGGCATGGATGACATGCCACTGGCAGGTCATATGGTCATGCCGGAAGGGATGTTCCGCTGTCACCTTTTTATGTCCCGGGCTCAGTCCTTCAGGCTTTCCTCGCGCAACCCGTCGGCCAGCAGGTTCAACCCCAGTACCAGGCTCATCAGCGCCAGGGCCGGCACGATCGCGGGCCAGGGCGCCACGGTCAGCAGCTTGCGGCCGGCGTTGATCGTGGACCCCCAGTCGGGGCTTTCGGGCGAAAGGCCCAGCCCGAAGAAGCCGAGGGTTCCGAGGAGGATCGTCGTGTAGCCGATCCTCAGGCAGAAGTCGACGATCAGCGGTCCGCGCGCGTTCGGCAGGATCTCCCACAGCATGATGTACCACACACCTTCGCCGCGTGTCTGCGCCGCCGCGACATAGTCGCGTGTCTTGATGTCGAGCGTGATGCCCCGGACGATCCGGAACACGGTCGGCGCGTTCACGAAGACGACCGACACGAAGACGATCAGGATGTTTCCCGGCACCTGGATCCGGTCGAGCGAACGCGGCAGGATCGCCACCTTGGTCCCGGGTTCCGACACCAGCGACAGATAGGCCCAGCCCCCGATCACGATCACCGCGGCGATCACGATGTTGCGGAACTGCGGCTTCACGTGGAAGCGCGAGTTGAGCAGGATGCACAGGAAGATGATCGGGAAGAGGAAGAGGACGAGACCAAGGTACTGCGGCAGGCCCGTCTGGGAAATCTCGGGCGTCACCAGCAGGTAGAAGAGAAGGATGACCGGGAAGGCGAGGATGAGGTTGGCGGTGAAGCTCAGCACCGTGTCGAAGCTCCGCCCCACATAGCCCGCGGGCAGGCCGAGCGTGATCCCCGCCATGAAGGCAAAGACGGTGGCGAGGGGCGCGATGGCGATGACGATGCGGCTCCCCTCGACCATCCGGCTGAACACGTCGCGCCCGAGATGGTCGCCGCCGAGCAGGTAGAAGGACATGCCGTTCGGCGTCGCCTCGCCGGGGACGGCATTCTTCATCTGGCTCATCTGGGCGAGCGTGTCGTGGGTCACGATCCAGGGCGCGAACAGGGCCGTGAACACCCAGAACATTACCAGGGCATAGCCCACCATGCCCACCGAGGAGTCGAAGAGCTTGCCGTAGAGCCCGAGCCGGCGCTTGAAGCCGATCGACAGCGCGAAGGTGACGACGAGCGCGATCCAGACCGGCAGGAACTGCTTGAGGATTTGCAGGACGATCGCGCCCCCGCTCATGGTTTCCATGTCAGCTGATCCTGATGCGCGGGTTGAGGTACACGTAGCCGATGTCCGAGATGAGTTGCGTGACGAGGACGACGAACACGGCGACGACCGAACAGCCGAGCAGGAGATTGATGTCGTTGTTGCCCGCGGCCTGGACCAGCGTCCAGCCGAAGCCCTTGTAGTTGAAGAGCGTCTCGACGATCACGACGCCATTCAGAAGCCAGGGGAACTGCAGCATGATGACCGTGAAGGGCGCGATGAGCGCGTTCCGGAGCGCGTGCTTCAGCACCACGTTGCGGAAGCTCACGCCCTTCAGCCGGGCGGTGCGGATGTACTGGGCGGTCATCACCTCGGTCATCGAGGCCCGCGTCATCCGCGCGATGTAGCCCATGCCGTAGAGCGAGATCGTGAGCACGGGAAGGAAGAAGTTCTCGAAGGTGATCCCTTCCATCGCGCTCGCGGCCGATCCCTTGAACCATTGCAGGCCCACCATCGACGAGGCGAAGACCACGATCAGGATGACACCGGACACGTATTCCGGCGTGGCGGTCGTGGCGATCGAGACGGTAGAGAGCGTCCGGTCGAGCCGCGACCCCTCGCGCATGCCCGCAAGGACGCCGATCAGGAGCGCCGAGGGCACCATCACGACCATGACCCAGAACATCAGGATCCCGGTGAGCGACAGCCGTGTCCCGATGATCGTCGAAACCTGGTCCTTGAAGACCGACGAGACGCCCCATCTGCCCTGGAGGATGCCGCAGAACCTCGACGCCGCTTCGGCGCCGGCGGCGTCGGTCGGGCGCGGGATGCAGCGTCCGGTGAAGACGCCCTCCTGCTCGTAGACCCAGCCGGGGGCGACGCCGAGCCATTCGCCGTAGCGTTTCAGCAGCGGCTGCGCGTGGCCGTTCTTCTCGAGCCACCTTGCGACTTCGGCGTCGGTGATCCGGCTTCCCGCCTCGGACTTGGCAAGCTTCTCGAGGTTCGGGGGAAGGTTGGTGAGATAGAACACCACGAGCGTCAGGCATAACGCCGTCAGCAGCATCATCCCCAGCCGTTTCAGGAAAAACACAAGCATCGCAGCCCTCTGGCACGAGCCGGTTCAGCACAGCCCCGCAGAGGCAGTCCGGCCGGGCTTCACTACAGGATAGGCGGCGCCGCCCGTTCGGGGCGGCGCCCGGGCTTGCCGGTCAGGCGTCGATCCACCACTGGTAGTGGTGGTGCTCGAACACCGGGTTCATCGGGGCGTCCTTGACGATGGGCTTGGCGTGACGGTAGAGCGAGCGCCAGTAGGGCTGGATCAGAACCCCCTCGTCCTGCATGATCTGCTCGAGCCTGGCCATCAGCACACGGCGCTTGTCGGCATCGGCGATCGCCATCGCCTCGGTCAGCGTCTTGTCGAACTCGGCGTTCGAGAAGGCCGTCTCGTTCCACGGCACGCCCGACTTGTAGGCGAGCGCGAGCACCTGCACGCCGAGCGGGCGCATGTTCCACTCGGTCGCCGACCAGGGATACTTGGTCCAGTCGTTCCAGAAGGTCGAGCCGGGCAGGATGGTCCGCTTGACCTTGATGCCCGCGTCGCGGACCTGGGCGGCGACCGCGTCGGTGGTCGCGGCCTGGTAGTCGTCGTCGATCGAGATCAGCTCGAATTCGGCATCGATCTTGCCGGCCTCGGTCATCATCGCCTTGGCGCCCGCCGGATCGACCTTGAGCGGCGGCAGCTTGGCATATTCGGGATGGATCGGGGCGACATGGTGGTTTTCGGCCACAGTGCCGAGGTTGGCGTAGCCGAGTTCGAGGATGACCTTGTTGTCCACCGCGAGTTGCAGCGCCTTGCGGACCTTGACGTCCTTGTAGAGGTCCGACAGCTGGTTGAAACGCACCGCGAGCGTCGCGGCCGTCACCGCCTCGGTCTTGACCCAGCCCAGTTTGTCGAAGACCGCCACGAAGTCGCCGCGGGTCTGGTAGTTGATGTCGATCTCGTCGGCCTCGGCCGCGGCGAAGACCGCCGAGCTGTCGGTGCCGAGGTCGATATACTCGACCCGGTCGAGATACGGCCCGCCGAAGAGCGGGGTTCCCCACCACGGATTCTTGCTCTTCACGAGGACCTGCTTGACGCCGACCTCGTTCGATTCCGGCATGTAGGGCCCTGTCCCGATCGGGTTCACCGACGGGTCGCTGCCGTCATAGGACGAATGGACGACCGCCGCCGGATAGTCGGCAAAGCCCGGGATGATCGTGATGTCGGGCGCGTTCAGGGTGAGCTTCACGGTGTAGTCGTCGACGAGAGTGATCGCCCCGTCCCTGGCCTTCTTGGTTGTCTCGTCCATCAGGCTCGGTACGCGGCTCGCCATCGAGTTGCCCTCGACGTTGCCGTCGGCCCAGCGGTTGATGTTGAAGACCACGTCCTTGGCCGTGAAATCGTCGCCGTTCGACCACTTCACGCCCTTGCGGACGTTGAGCATGTACTCGGTCGCGTTGTCGTTGACCGTCCAGCTTTCCAGCAGCATCGGGCGGAACGACCCGTCGGGCTGATACTCGACGAGGTATTCGATCCAGCCGCGCGAGAAGTTGGCCATCTCCGACCAGTCATAGAGGCGCGGGTCCTTCAGCGCACGGGTCTCCATCTGCATGCGCAGCGTACCGCCCGGCTTGCCGTGACCGCTCGCCCGGGCGGGCGCGGGCAGGCCGATCAGGCCGTAAGCCGCCACTGCCGATGCGCCGAGAGCGGTCGCGCGGGTGAGGAACTCGCGCCGGCCCAGCTTGCCGGCCTTCGCTTCCTCGGCGTACATCCGGACGGCCGGATGGACGTCCCTTTGGATGAGGTGCTTTGTCATCGTCCTTGAACTCCCTGTGAGGCTGATCTTCATTCGTCCTTGCGCCTGCCCGCGTGTACGCGGGGCGTTGCAGGCGCGGCTTGTCCGGGCTCACGGACGAATGACGCACCGAATTTCAGGCCACGTCAACGCTAGATTTCGACTCTGCTGCGACATGACTGACATAACCCGGACACAGGCCCGGATCGCCCGTGCAGGGCCACCGTCCGGCCGTCCGCGCGGCTATCCCTGCCGCCGGAACGCCGAGGGCGTCTTGCCTGTCCGGTGCTGGAAGGCGCGCGTGAAATAGGCCGGCGAGGTGAACCCGAGTTCGGCCGAAATCGCGCCGATCGGAACCTTCGTTTCGGCGAGCAGCCGGCGGGCCTCGAAGATGAGGCGGTCGTGAAGGAGGTCCGACGCGGACCGGCCGCAGCACTGGTTGCAGACGCGCGACAGGTGCGTCGGCGTCACCCCGAGCGTGCGCGCATAGTCTCCGACCCCCTGCCCGGAGCGGAACTCGCGCTCGAGCAGGTCGGCATAGGCCCGGGCGAGGCGCTGCGCCGCAAGCGGACGCTTTGCCTCGGCGACGGCGGCGGCGAGCTGGCGCTCGATCCAGACGCCGATGAGCCCGAAGTGATGGCGCGCGGCCCGATCCGAGCCCGGCCGCTGGCTTTCGAGTTCCCGCTGGGCCGCGTCGATGATGGTCGTGATCTCGGACTGTGCCTGCGTCTCGCGCACACGCAGGTGCAGCGGATCGGCCGGCAGGTCCACGCCGCTGTCCTGGCCGAAGAAGACCGCCGTTCCGTAGGTCTGCGCCCCGACCTCGAATCCGTGCATCACCCCTGCCGGAATGAACACCGCGTTGTGGGTGCCGTAGCCGCGCGTTATGCCGCCGACGGTGATGCGGCCCTGGCCGCGGGTGAACCACAGCAGGAGCGGCTCGGACAGCGAACGCATCGCCTCGACCCGCCAGCGGCCGCCCTGGGCAAGCCGGGGGATCGACACCACCCGGTGCCGCACGGGCAGCGTTCGGTCGGGAACCGCAGCTGCGGCGCCCGGGCGCAGAGCGGGCTTCGGGCGTCGCGCGGCGGGGGGCTGCCTTTCCCCCGGGGGCTCGGCCCGTTGTTGCACGGCGACGGGCGGCGCGGCGCGCTCGACGGGCGCAGCCGGCCGTTCGGGCGCCGGCCGGGCCGCGCCCCCTGTCGCCGCGCGCTTCGTCGCGGGGTCGGCGAACAGCGACAGGGGGGGGCCGGAAAACAGCTTCACGGTCGTGCGTCCTTCTGGGCCTGATGCAAATGATCCCGGTTCGGCAGCGTGCCGTGCCTGAGCACGGGAATCTAGGCAAAGCGACGCCAAAGCCCAAGCGAAAAATCGGCCCAGCCCCGGCCGCGCGGCGCAACGTGGCCGACGCGGCGCGGAGCGCGGCGGCGGGGGCGGTTCCCCGCCGTCAGGCGAGGAGGTGCCGCCACTTCCCCATCCTGGCGCGAAACCACGTCCTCTGGCGCTTGGCGTACTGACGCGAGGCGGCCTTGCCGCGTTCGGACAGGGTGGGGGCGTCGATCCGTCCGCCGAGATACTCCACGATCTCGCGCGCCCCGATGGCCTGCGCCCAGGTTGCCGCGGGGGACCAGACCGGAAGGATTTCCCGTACCTCCTCGATCGCGCCCTCCCGCAGCATCAGGTCGAACCGCCGGTCGATGCGGCGGGCCAGCCAGTCGCGGTCCGCGTCGAGCACGAAGGCCGAGGCGGCGGCGAGAGGAAGCAGGGGCGGCCCGGTTTCGTCCTGCCAGATCGCAAGGCCCCGGCCGGTCGTCTGCAGGACTTCCCAGGCCCGGGCGACGCGCGCGGGGTTGCGGCGGTCGATCCGGGCGGCGGTTTCGGGGTCGAGGTCTGCGAGGAGCGCGCCGAGGCCGCCGGAGGAGAGTCGTTCGGCCGCCTCGGTCCGGATGTGGGGCGGCGTCGGCGGGATTTCGGCGAGGCCGCCGGTCAGGGTCGAGACGTAGAGGCCGGTGCCGCCGACGATGATCGGGCGCAGGCCGGCCTGCCGCAGGCCGGCGATCCTGGTGCCGAGGTCGCGGAGCCAGCGACCGACCGAGTAGTCCTCGCCCGGGGCCACGTAGCCATAGAGATCGTGCCGGGCGGCGGCCTCGTCGGCGGGCGAGGGCCGCGCGGACAGGACGCGCCAGCAGGACCAGACCTGGATCGCGTCGGCGTTGACGATCACGCCGCCGCAGCGGTCGGCGAGCCGGAGCGCGAGATCGGACTTGCCGCTGGCGGTCGGTCCGGCGAGGAGGACCGGCCAGTCGCCCGGGCGTCCGGCAAGGTCGGCGGCGATGGTCGTGAGCGGATCGCTCCGCGCGGCCCCAGTCCCTCGATCGCCGTCCATCCGGCCGCCCCCGTCTGCCGCCCCTGCCGCCACCGCCACCGCCACCCGCCGCCCCGGTCTGCCGCCCGCCTGTCGGGGTGAGTTGCGCCCGGGGGCGAATTCCTCCATTTTGCGGCCCGAACGGGCGGGCGGCAAGCGGAGCAGGTGATGACGGACGGAGCGGACCACGCCAATCCCCACGCCAATCCTCGGGCCAATCCCCAGGCCGATCCCTCGTACAGGCGCGTTCTTCTGAAGATTTCCGGCGAGGCGCTGATGGGGGACCAGGGCTATGGCCTGCATCCGCCCACGGTTGCCCGCATCGCGCGCGAGATCAAGTCGGTGCATGACCTCGGCGTCGAGATCTGCCTCGTGATCGGCGGCGGCAACATCTTCCGCGGGCTGCAGGGATCGGCGCAGGGGATGGAGCGGGCGACGGCCGACTACATGGGGATGCTCGCGACCGTGATGAACGCGCTGGCCATGCAGGCCGCGCTCGAGGCGCTGGGCATCCACACGCGCGTCATCAGCGCGATCCCGATGGATACGGTCTGCGAGCCCTACATCCGCCGCCGCGCGATCCGGCACCTCGAAAAGGGCCGGGTCTGCATCTTCGCCGCCGGGACCGGGAACCCCTACTTCACCACCGACACCGCCGCGACGCTGCGCGCCAACGAGATGGGCTGCCAGGCCATCTTCAAGGGCACCAAGGTGGACGGGGTCTACGACAGGGATCCCAAGAAGCACGCCGACGCGCGGCGCTACGACCGTGTGACCTACGACGAGGTGTTGCAGAAACACCTCGGCGTCATGGATGCGTCGGCCATCGCGCTGGCCCGGGACAACGATCTGCCCATCATCGTGTTCTCGCTGGACGAACCGGGCGGTTTCCGCGGCATCCTCGCCGGAAATGGCACATACACGATCGTCAGCGGCTGAGGCTATCTTTGCGGCCCGGATTTGACTAAGCATTCGGTGGCGAAACCGGCCAAGATCAAGAAGAACATCACGGAAAACCCAGACATGTCCGACGACATCGAAATCGACATCGACGATCTTGAACGCCGCATGGAAGGGGCGATGACCTCGCTCCGGCACGAATTCGCGAGCCTTCGCACCGGCCGCGCGTCGGCGAGCCTCGTCGAGCCGATCCATGTCGAGGCCTACGGGCAGATGACGCCCGTGAACCAGCTCGGCACCGTGAACGTGCCCGAGCCGCGCATGGTCACGATCAACGTCTGGGACAAGGGACTGGTCGGCAAGGTCGAGAAGGCGATCCGCGAAAGCGGGCTGGGTATCAACCCGCAGTTGAACGGCACCATCATCATGTTGCCGATTCCCGAACTGAACGAAGAAAGACGCCGCGATTTAACCAAAGTTGCATCCCAATATGCCGAACATGCCCGAGTCGCGATACGCAATGTCAGGCGTGACGGCATGGACCAGATCAAGAAGGCCAAGGGTTCCGGGATGAGCGAGGACGACCAGAAATTCTGGCACGACGAGATCCAGGATCTGACCGACCGGATGATCGCGGCCGTTGACAAGGCGCTCGAGGCGAAACAGGCAGAAATCATGCAGGTCTGATCCGCGGGGTCGGCCGGGAAAGGGCAGGGCGCATGGCCGCCAGGGATTTCAAGGGGCACGTGCCCGCTCACGTCGCCATCATCATGGACGGCAACGGCCGCTGGGCGATCGACCGCGGCTGGCCGCGGCTGGTGGGGCACCGGCGCGGCGCCGAGCGCGTTCGCGCCATCGTCGAGGCAGCCCCCGGGCTCGGGGTGCGCTACCTCACCATCTACGCCTTCTCGACCGAGAACTGGAAGCGGTCCACCGAGGAGGTGATCGGCCTGATGTCGATCTTCGCCCGCTACATCGAGACCGAGGCCGAGCGGCTGCAGAACGAGGGCGTCCGGCTCCGCTTCATCGGCGGGCGCGACCGGCTCGAGCCGAAGCTTCAGGACCTGATGGCCGGGATCGAGGCGCGCACGAAGGGGAACGATCTTCTCCACCTCACCGTCGCCATAAACTACGGCGGACGCGACGAACTGGCCCGCGCCGCGCGGAGGCTTGCCGAGGACGTGGCGGCCGGCCGCATCGCACCCGGCGAGGTGGGCGAGGCCGCGCTGAACGACCGTCTGGACACGGCCGGCCTGCCCGACCCCGACCTCGTCATCCGGACGAGCGGCGAGACGCGCATCTCGAACTACCTGCTCTGGCAGTCGGCCTATGCCGAATACGAGTTCACCGATACGCTCTGGCCCGACTTCACACCTCGGGAATTCGCCGGAATCCTCGAACGCTACGCGCTGCGCGAGCGTCGTTTCGGGGGCGCGCTGACGGCATGAGCCACTCCTCCAGGTGGGAGGATCTGTCCGTCCGGATGGCTTCGGGCGTCGTGCTGGCGGCCGCCGGCCTCGCGGTCGTCTGGGCGGGGGGCGCATGGCTGACAGGCTTCGTCGCGCTGGCCGTCGGACTGATGCTCTGGGAAGCGGCCTCGATCACGGCACCGGGGCGCCCGCGCGAGGGGGCGCTGATCGGGATTGCCGGGGCCGGGCTCCTGGCCGCAGTGATCGCCCGGCACGACCCGTTCGCGCTGCCGCTTCTCGCCGTCCCCGCGCTTGCCGGCGCAATCCGTCTCCGCGGCGACCGCGCGGGCTTTGCGCTCGTCGCGCTGGCGGTCATGGTCGCCGGCTACGCGATCATCGGCTTCCGTGCCGCGATGGGCCTGGGCTTCGTGCTCTGGATCGTCGCGGTCGTCGCGGCGGCCGATCTCGGCGGCTACTTCGGGGGGCGCCTGCTCGGCGGGCCGAAGTTCTGGCCGCGCCTCAGCCCGAAGAAGACCTGGTCCGGCACCCTGACCGGATGGCTCTCGGCCGCGGCCTTCGGCGCGGCCTTCGCCGCGGCCGGGGCCGCGCCGGTCTGGGCGGTGCCCTTCTCGGTGCTCGTCGCGCTGGCCTCGCAGATGGGCGACATCGGCGAAAGCGCGTTCAAGCGGCGGGCCGGGGTCAAGGATGCCTCCCGCATCATCCCCGGTCACGGCGGCGTGCTGGACCGCTTCGACGGGATGGCCGGGGCGCTCGTCTTCCTGCTCGCCTGGGGCCTTGCGTTCCCCCGGCCGGACATCGGATTCTGACCGCGATGCGCAGCGTATCCATCTTCGGGGCCACGGGGTCGATCGGGCAGTCCACGATCGACGTGCTCTGCGCCCAGGGCGGGGCGGGGGCGTGCCGGGTGGTGGCGCTGACCGGCGGGCGGAACATCGCGCGCCTGGCCGAACAGGCGCGGCTCCTGCGTCCCGAGATCGCCGTCACCGCGAGTGCCGAGCTTGGCGGAGACCTGCGCGATGCGCTGGCGGGCACGGGCATCGCGGTCGCCGCCGGGCCCGGGGCGGTGGCCGAGGCCGCCGACCGGCCGGCAGACTGGGTGATGTCGGCCATCGTCGGGGCGGCCGGGCTGGTGCCGGGGTTCCGGGCGCTTGCCCACGGGGGAACGCTGGCGCTTGCCAACAAGGAGAGCATGGTCTGCGCCGGCCCCCTCATGCTGGCCGAAGCCGCCCGCAGCGGCGCGCGCATCCTGCCCGTGGACAGCGAACACTCGGCCGTCTTCCAGTCGCTCGGCGGCGAGAGCATGGCGTCGGTCGAGCGCATCATCCTCACCGCAAGCGGCGGTGCATTCCGCGAATGGCCGGTCGAGCGGCTGGCCTCGGCGACGGTGGACGAGGCATCGACCCATCCGAACTGGGCGATGGGCCAGCGCATCACGATCGACAGCGCATCGATGTTCAACAAGGCGCTCGAGGTGATCGAGGCGCACGAGCTCTTCGGGGTGGCGCCCGGCAGGATCGAGGTGCTGATCCACCCGGAATCGATCGTCCATGCCATCGTGGGATTCCGCGACGGGGGCCTGATCGCCCACATGGGGACCCCGGACATGCGCCACGCGATCGGCTATTCGCTCAACTGGCCCGACCGCGCCTTTCTTCCCGTGGCCCGCCTCGACCTCGCGGCGCTCGGGCAGCTCACCTTCTCCGCCCCCGACCCGGCGCGCTATCCCGCGCTCCGCCTCGCCCGCGCCGTCATGGAGACGGGAGGGTCGGCCGGGGCCGCGTTCAATGCCGCCAAGGAGGCCGCGCTGGACGCCTTCATCGCCGGCCGCGTCGGCTTCACGGCGATGGCCGGGGTGGTGGAAGAGGTGCTCGCGCGAATGTCAGCCGGCACGGGCCTTGGAATTCCTCCCGCGAGCCTCGATAACGTCATCGAGACCGATCTCGAGGCGCGCCGGCACGCCCGGGCGGTGATTGCAGCCGCAGACAGGACCTGACACTTGGATTTCTTAAGCCTCATGCCGTCGTTCGGCAGCTTCCTGTGGACCGTGGTGGCCTTCGTCGTCGCCCTGTCGGTCATCGTCGCGGTTCACGAGTTCGGCCACTACATCGTCGCACGCTGGTGCGGCATCCGGTCCGAGGTGTTCTCGATCGGCTTCGGCCCACGCCTGTGGAGCCGCGTGGACCGGAACGGCACGCGCTGGCAGATCGCGGCACTGCCGTTCGGCGGCTACGTCAAGTTCCTCGGCGATGCCAATGCCGCCTCGTCCGGGGCGGACGCGGCCGTTCTGTCGCGGCTTTCCGAAAGCGAACGGCGCCGCACCATGCACGGCGCACCGCTCTGGGCGCGGTCCGCGACCGTTGCGGCCGGGCCCGTCTTCAACTTCCTGCTCTCGGTCATCGTCTTTGCAGGGCTCTTCCTCTGGCAGGGCGTGGCAATCGAGCAGCCGACGGTCGGAACCATCGGCGCGCTTCCGGGGGCCGTGGCCGAGGTGCAGCCGGGCGACCGCATCCTGTCCGTCGGCGGCATCGACACGCCCGACTACGAGGCGCTGATGGACGCCGGCGCGGCGCTGCCGCCCGCCGCGAGCTACGACTACCGCGTGCTGCGCGGCGGGCAGGAGCGGGTCGTGGCGGGGCCGGTCCCCTATCCGGCGCGCGTCGCCAGCGTCGCGGCCGGATCGGCCGCCTGGGACGCCGGGCTCGAGGTCGGCGACGTGATCCTCGCGGCCGGCGGGCAGACGCTGCGAAGCTTCCCCGACCTGCAGGCGGCGGTGAAGGCCGCCGGCGGCGCGCCGATCGAGCTTCTTGTCTGGCGCTCGGGCAAGGAGCGGACCCTGACGCTCACCGCGCGCCGCACCGACATTCCCCTCCGTGCGGGCGGGTTCGAGACGCGCTACCTGATCGGGATCACCGGCGACTTCTTCTTCACCCCCGCGACCGAACCCCTCGGTCCCGTCAAGGCGGTCACCGCGGCGGCGAGCCAGACCTGGTTCGTGATCCGGTCCTCGCTCTCGGGCCTCTGGCACATGGTCACCGGCGCGATCTCGCCGTGCAACCTGCGCGGTCCGCTCGGCATCGCCGAGACCTCGGGGGCCGCCGCGTCGCAGGGTCCTGCGGACTTCATCTCGTTCATCGCGATCCTGTCCACCGCGGTCGGGCTTCTGAACCTGTTCCCGATCCCGATGCTCGATGGCGGGCATCTGGTGTTCCACGCCTGGGAATGGGCGCGCGGGCGGCCGCCGTCCGACCGGGTGGTGAACATCGCGATGACGGTCGGGCTCACGATGGTGCTGGCCCTGATGGCCTTCGGCCTGACGAACGATCTCTTCTGCCCATAGGAGGGCCGGGGCCCGGCGCGGGCGGCCGCGCAGCGGGTCCGGCATCCCCCGCCGACCGCATTGCGGGCGGGTTCGCGCCGCATTGAGGCCATATTCCGTGCCTAGCCTTCCGCATCCTGAAAGGTCATCATCCCGCGGGGCGGAACGGTCATGCAGTCGATTGCACAGAGATACTCGGTCCTCTCGCTGATCCTCGCCATGACGATGGACCGCATCATCCTGCCGCTCGCCGTGATCGTCGGCCTTGCGGGCGGCGCGATGATCGGCGCGGAACTCGCCAGCCTCCAGGCGCCGGCGATCCAGCTCATGCCCTGAGGCGTGCGGGCTGGCGCATGGGGGATGCGACGCGTGAAGGGCGCCTCTGCATCCGGCGCCGCGCCGCTTCCGCCGTGATGATCCACAGCCCCTGACGCTGCCTGTGGACAGCCTCTCTGCGCTTTGACAAGGCCGGCCATACCCGGTAGTCACGGTCGCAATGACACGAGCGGTAACTGCCCGGGGGGACAGAGGATGATCGGTCTCAGCGCTGCCATCGGGCTTGTCCGGTACTTGCGCGCGCGCGCCCTGGCGGTGGCGGTCTTCGCTGCAGTTTCAGGGGCTTGGCTTGCCGTTTCCCTTCCCGCCGCGGCGCAGACCTACAGCTTCTCGACCGTGCGGGTCGAAGGCAACGTCAGGGTCGAGGCCGCGACGATCGTCAAGTTTGCCGGAATCGCGCGGGGCGCGGCGGTCTCGGCCGGGGCGCTGAACGACGCCTATCAGCGGGTCGTCGACTCCGGCCTCTTCGAGCGGGTCGAGCTTGTCCCCTCGGGCGGCACGCTTGTGATCCGCGTGACCGAGCGCCCGACAATCAACGCGATCTCGTTCGAGGGCAACCGCAGGCTCAAGGATGAGGCGCTGGCCAAGATGGTGCAGTCGCAGGCGCGGCGGGTCTTCTCGCCGGCGCAGGCCGAGGCCGACGCGAACGCGATCGCCGAGGCCTACGCGGCCGTCGGGCGGTATTCGGCCCGGATCGAGCCGCGCATCATCCAACGCAGCGACAACCGCGTCGATCTGGTCTTCGAGATCCGCGAGGGCCGCGTGACCGAGGTCGAGAGGCTCTCGTTCACCGGCAACCGCGCCTTCTCGGACCGCCGGCTGCGCCAGGTCCTCGGGACCAAGCAGGCGGGTTTGCTGAGGCAGATCATCCAGCGCGACACCTACGCCCCCGAGCGGATCGACCTCGACAAGCAGATGCTCGTCGACTTCTACCGCTCCCGCGGGTTCATCGACGCCCAGGTGACGGCAGCCACGCCCGAGATCTCGCGCGAACGGGACGGCTTCTTCCTCACCTTCGCGGTCGTCGAGGGCCAGCGCTTCCGCATCGGGCGCGTCACCACCGTGAGCGAATACGAAGGCGTCGATCCGGCCGCGTACGAAAGGCAGACACGGGTACGTCCGGGAACGTGGTACTCGCCCACCGCCATCGACGAGACGATCACCCGGATGGAGGGCGTCGCCCAGCAGCAGCGGGCGACCTTCCTGCGGGTCGAGCCGCGCATCACGCGGAACGAGGCGGAGGGCACGCTCGACATCGCCTTCGTGCTGTCGAAGGGACCGCGCGTGTTCGTCGAGCGCATCGACATCGAAGGCAATGCGACGACGCTCGACCAGGTGATCCGGCGGCAGTTCCGGACGGTCGAGGGCGATCCGCTCAACCCGCGCGAAATCCGCCAGGCCGCCGAACGGATCCGCGCGCTCGGGTTCTTCAAGACCGCCGAGGTCACGGCCAAGGACGGCTCGTCGCCCGATCAGGTCGTCGTGGACGTCAACGTCGAGGAACAGCCCACGGGGTCCCTGTCATTCGGGCTGAGCTACGGTGCGGAAAACGGCGCGGGCATCAACATCGGGTTCTCCGAGTCGAACTTCCTCGGGCGCGGTCAGTTTGTCGGGATCAACATCACCGCCGGGGCAAAGAACAACGACAGCTCGATCGTGTTCGTCGAGCCGTCGCTTCTGAACCGGGATCTCAAGTTCAGGTTCTCGACGTCCTACACCACGTCGAACCAGAACAACGAGAGCTACGACACGCGCGTGATCTCCTTCTCTCCGGCGCTCGAGTTCCCGCTGGGCGAACGCAGCCGGCTCGAGCTGCGCTACAGCTACGTGGACAACCAGATGTCGGCTTACCGGGGCACCTCGGCCATCGTCGCCGCCGAGACGGCACGGGGAGCGCTGGTGACCTCGGCGCTCGGATACACCTACAGCTACGATTCCCGCATCGTCGGGCTCAATCCGAACAGCGGTCTTCTGGTCCGCTTCAGCCAGGATTTCGGGGGCGTCGGCGGCGACGTCAAGTCGATCCGTACCACGGCGAGCGCGACCGCGCAGACCAAGGTGCTGAACGAAGAGGTGACGCTGCGCGCCACGGTCGAGGGCGGGGCGCTCAGCATGATCAGCGGGTCGAGCCGCACGATCGACCGCTTCGCCGGAAGCAGCAGGGTCCGCGGGTTCGACCCGAACGGGTACGGCCCGCGCGACATCGCCGCCCCGTCGAACGACGCGCTCGGCGGCAAATACTTCGCTGCGGTCAGACTGGACGCCGAGTTCCCGCTCGGCCTGCCCGAGGAATACGGCATCACCGGCGGCGTGTTCGCGGACTTCGGGTCGGTCTGGGGTCTCGACAATGCTCCGGGGGTGGATGACGGCTTCAACCTGCGGTCCTCGGTCGGCCTGTCGTTCCTGTGGAATTCCGGGATCGGTCCGCTCCGGTTCAACTTCGCCAAGGCCATCCGGAAGGAAAACTACGACAAGGAACGGCTGTTCGACCTGTCGATCTCGACGAAGTTCTGATGCGCGGCGCGGCGGCGCTTCTGGCTCTTGCGGTGCTCGCCGGGGTCCCTCCGGCGCTCGCGCAGGATGCGGCGGCGCCGGCAGAGTCCCGTCCTGCGGCGGCGTCGCCGGTTCTCACGCTCGATCAGGAGCGGCTTTTCGCCGAGTCCGCCTGGGGGCGGCGCGTGCAGGCCGACATCGAGAAGGCGTCCCTTGCCCTGATCGCCGAGAATCGCCGGATCGAGGCGGATCTCACCGCCGAGGAGAAGTCCCTGACCGCCCGGCGTGCGACCCTCGCGCCCGAGGCCTTCCGGGCCGAGGCCGATGCGTTCGACGCGCGTGTCGTGGCGATCCGCAACGAGCGGGACGCGAAGGCACGCGATCTGAACCGGCTGCGCGATGCGGAACGGAAGAATTTCTTCGCCGCGTCCATTCCGATCATGGGACAGATGATGCAGGACCGGGGGGCGGTCGCCATCCTCGATGTGCGCGCCATCTTCCTTTCGGTCAGCGCGATCGACGTGACGGACCAGATGATCCGGCGCATCGACGAAGTCGTCGGCGCCGGCAGCCCGCCCCCGCCAGAGACGTTGCCGCCACCGGACCCCGGCCCTCCGCAGCCCGGGCCTCTGCCGCCCGATCCGGGGCATGCCGGGGACGGGTCTTCGCCGCAGCCCCTGCCGGGCGCTCCGGCGGGCGGCGGCGGCGGGCCCTGACGGTCCCGCCGGGCGCGCCCGGCGGGCCAAGGGCGCGCCTTGTCAGGCCACGGCCGAGTTGCTAGCAAAGGCCACCTCTCCGGACCGCCTTCCCCCTGCAAGGAGCGCAGCGAAACATGGACGCACCGACCTGGACGGAAGCGGACATCCATCTGATCCAGCGGATCATTCCGCACCGCTACCCGTTCCTGCTGATCGACAAGGTGCGCGACATCGTGCCCCACAAGGGCGCGGTGGGGATCAAGAACGTGACGTTCAACGAGCCGCATTTCCAGGGGCACTTCCCGCAGACCCCGATCATGCCGGGCGTTACCATCATCGAGGCGATGGCGCAGACCGCGGCGGTGCTCGTGGGCATCTCGATGGATGTGGTCGACCGCGACCTGCTGGTCTATTTCATGTCGATCGAGGGCTGCAAGTTCCGCCGCAAGGTGGTGCCCGGGGATGTCCTGGAACTGCACATGGACGTGAAGCGCGGCGGCGGCAGGATCTGGAAGTTCGCGGGCCGCGCGACGGTCGACGGAGCGCTTGCCTGCGAGGCCGAGATCACCGCGATGATGGACCTGCGCGACTGATGGCCCGCGCGCCCGGCATCGACGCGACGGCCGAGGTTCACCCGCTGGCCGTGGTGGAACCGGGTGCCGAGATCGGGCCGGGCGCCAGGGTCGGGCCGTTCTGCCTGATCGGCCCGGAGGTGCGCCTGGGGGCGCGGGTCGAGGTCAGGAGCCACGCCATCGTCACGGGCCGGACGACCGTGGGCGAGGCAACGGTGATCTTTCCCTTCGCCACCATCGGCGAGGTGCCGCAGGACCTGAAGTACAAAGGCGAGCCGACCGAACTGGTGATCGGCGCGCGGAACCGCGTCCGCGAACACGTCACCATGAACACCGGCACCGAAGGCGGCGGCGGCGTGACGCGCGTGGGCGACGACGGGCTGTTCATGGCGGGCGCGCATGTCGCGCATGACTGCCAGATCGGGAACCGGGTGATCCTTGTGAACAACGCCGCCCTTGCCGGGCACTGCGTGCTCGAGGACGACGTGATCGTGGGCGGCCTGTCGGGCGTGCACCAGTTCGTCCGGATCGGGCGGGGCGCGATCATCGGGGCGGTCACGATGGTCACGGCGGACGTGGTGCCGCATGGCCTCGTCCAGGGGCCGCGGGGCGTGCTCGACGGGCTGAACCTTGTCGGGCTGAAGCGCCGCGGCACCGACAAGGCCGACATCAACGCGCTTCGCGATCTCTATGCCGCGCTGTCCGAAGGGAACTTCCGCGAGACGGCGCGCCGCATCGCCGACGAGAAGCCGACGAGCGCGCTGGTCGACGAGGTGCTGAACTTCATCCTCGGGCCGTCCGACCGGTCGTTCCTGACGCCGCGATGAGCCGTCTGGCGATCATCGGCGGGCAGGGTGCGCTTCCAAAGCTGCTGGCCGACCGGCTGACGGCGCGGGGGGAGTCCTTCCTTCTGGCCGAGATGCAGGGCTTTCCCGCCGGGGTGCCGGGTGTCGAGCCGGTGCGCTTCAGGCTCGAGCGGCTGGTTCCGTTCCTCGACCATCTCGCGCAGGCGGGCGTCGGGCGGATCGTGCTGGCAGGCGCGGTGCGGCGGCCGAAGATCGAGCCCGAGTTCTTCGATGCCCGCACCGCGGCGCTGGTGCCGCACCTGGCGGCGGCGATGCAGAAGGGCGACGACGGCGCGCTGAGGGGGCTGATCGCGATCCTCGAGGACTGGGATTTCGAGGTTGTCGGCACCGACGCCATCGCGCCCGATCTTGTCCCCGGTCCGGGCATGCTCGCCGGGGCGGCCACGCCACGGGACGAGGCGGATGCCGTCCGCGCGGCGGCGATCGTCGCCGCGCTCGGTGCCGTGGATGTGGGGCAGGGGGCGGTCGTCGCGGGGGGCCAGTGCCTTGCGGTCGAGGCGCTGCCGGGCACGGACGCGATGCTGGCATCGGTCGCGGCGTGGCGGACGGCGGAGACGCCGAGGGGCGGGCTTCTCTACAAGGCGCCGAAGCCGGGGCAGGAACGGCGGGCGGACCTGCCGGCGCTCGGCCCGGCGACGGTCGAGGGCGCGGCGCGCGCGGGGCTGGCCGGGATCGCGTGGGAGGCGGGGGGCGTCCTCCTCCTCGACCGCGAGGCGATCGTCGCGGCAGCCGAGGCGCGGGATCTCTTCCTCTGGTCGCGCGCGCCATGAGGCTCTTCCTCGTCGCGGGCGAGGCGTCGGGCGACAGGCTCGGGGCGGCGCTGATGGCGGGGCTGAAGACCCTCAGGGACGACGTGTCCTTCGACGGCGTGGGCGGTCCGGCCATGCAGGCCGAAGGTCTGGAAAGCCGCTTCCCGATGGAGGAACTGTCGGTCATGGGACTGGCCGAGGTGCTGCCCAGGTACCGCCACCTGAAGCGTCGCATCGCCGGGACGGCCGAGGCGGTGATCGATACGGGGCCCGATGCGCTGATCACCATCGACAGCCCGGACTTCGCGTTCCGCCTCGCCAGGGCGGTGCGCGACGGCGCGCCGGGGGTCCGCACGATCCATTACGTCGCGCCGACCGTCTGGGCCTGGCGGCCGGGGCGCGCACGGAAGATCGCCGCCTTCATCGACCACGTGCTCGCGCTCTTCCCGTTCGAGCCGCCCTACATGGAAGCGGCGGGCATGACCTGCGACTTCGTGGGGCACCCCGTTGTGGCGGAACCGCTCGCGAGTCCTGCGGCCGTCGCGGCCTTCCGCGATGCCCATGCGATCGGGCCGGACCAGCCGGTGGCGCTCTGCCTGCCGGGGTCGCGCCGGGGCGAGGTGACGCGGCTGATGCCGGTCTTCGAGGACGTGCTGATGCAGCTCCGCGACCGCGAGCCAGACCTGCGGGTGCTCCTGCCCACGGTGCGGGGGGTGGCTGGCCTGGTCCGGTCGAGGACGGCGAAGTGGCCCGCGCCGCCGGTGGTGCTGGATGCGGATGACGACAAGCGCGCGGCCTTCGCGGCGGCGACGGTGGCGCTGGCGGCGTCGGGGACGGTCAGCCTGGAGCTTGCGGCGAACCGGGTGCCGATGGTGATCGCCTACGACATGCACTGGCTCAGCCGCGCGATCCTGAGTCGCATGGTCCGGGTCGATACGGTGACGCTGGTGAACCTCGTCTCGGAAACGCGGGCTGTCCCTGAATTCATCGGCGGGAACTGCCGCCCCGCGCCGATCGCCCGCATCCTGTCGCGGCTTCTTGACGACGAGGAGGCGCGGGCCGACCAGGTCGCGGCGATGGACCTGACGATGCAGCGGCTCGGCCGCGGCGGCGAGCCGCCGGGTCTGCGCGCTGCGCGGTCGGTGCTGGCGAAGCTCGGGGCGGTGTAGCCCGGTTCCTCAGCCCCGCCGCCGCCCGCGGCGTTCGCGGGCGGGGCCGGCGTCGTCGCCGGTGCCGTCCGAGGCCGAGGAAAATCCCCCGAGCGCGCCGGCGATGGCGTCGAGCGTCGGGCGGGGGCCTTTCGGGCGGGATTCCAGCGCCGCGCGCATGTGGCGGAGGTGGTCGGGCATGGTGCCGCAGCAGCCGCCGATGATCGTTGCGCCCGCGTCCCGCGCCAGCACCGCATATTCGGCCATGAGGTCCGGCGTGCCGTCGTAGTGGATGTGGCCGTCGTGGTATTTCGGGATGCCGGCGTTGCCCTTGGCGATGATCGGGCGGCTCGGGCCGGCGGCGACGAAGCCGAGCACGGTGCGCATCAGGTCGGACGCGCCGACGCCGCAGTTCGCCCCGAAGGCGAGCGGCGGATTGGGCAGCCCCTCGACCAGCGAGACCATCTGGGCGGAGGTCACGCCCATCATCGTGCGGCCCGCCGTGTCGAAGCTCATCGTGCCGCACCAGGGCATGCCGGCGCGGGTGCAGCCCTCGGCGGCGGCGGCGAATTCCTCGGGCGCGCTGATCGTCTCGACCCAGAGCACGTCGGCGCCGCCTTCCTTCAGGCCCTCGGCCTGTTCGTGGAACATCTCGACCGCACGGTCGCGGGTGAGGCTGCCCATCGGCTCCATGATCTCGCCCGTCGGCCCCATGCTGCCGGCGACGACGACCGGGCGGCCCGCCGTGTCGGCGATCCCGCGTCCGAGTTCGGCGGCGATGCGGTTCAGTTCACGCACGCGGCCCTGGGCGCTGTGGAGCTTGAGGCGGCTCGCGTTGCCGCCGAAGGAGTTGGTGAGGAACAGGTCCGACCCCGCTTCGACAGCACTGCGGTAGAGCGTGCGGATCTTGTCGGGCTCGGCGGTGTTCCAGAGCTCGGGCGCCTCGCCCGAGGCCAGCCCCATGTTGAAGAGGTTCGTGCCCGTCGCCCCGTCGGCGAGGATCCAGTCGCGGGTGGCGAGCATGGTCGAAAGGGCGTCCGGCATGGCAATTCCTCGGATGGGTCAGGGCCAGCATATTCCATGCGCGTGCCCGGCTGGCAAATCGAACCTTCTCATAGTGTCATGCGGCGCCTGCGTCCACGGTGCCGGCCGACGATGCGGCGGATCGCTGCCGGACCGGTGCCGGAGCGGGTGTCCGGCCGGCCCCGACGCGCGTGGGGCAGGCCGGCCGGCGACGGAACGGCCCGGACGGAGCGGCCCCGAGGGGCCCCCGAGGGCCCGTGCGGGTCCCGTGTCAGGCCGCCGCACGCTTCGGCGCAACCGTTGCCTCGCGCCCTCCCGCGTCCGGCGCCGCGGCGGATGGCGATGTGGCGTCCGGGGCTGCCGGCCTCCCCCGCTGCGGGAGCGGCGCAGGATGGCGGATCGCACCGGCGACCGCGCGGCCTGCGCGGATCAGCGACACGAGATCGGGGGCCGAGAGGTAGCGCGGCTCCCAGCGCGGGGCGAAGCTTTCCTTGAAGCGCGAGAGTCCTCCGCCCTGCCGCCGCATCAGCATCCATGCCACCAGCCGGCCGACCGTTCCCCGTGCGGCGGCAGGGTCGGGCGCCGCGGCCGAGAGCGAGAGCCGGGGCACCGCCTCTGCCGCGGCGTCGGCGATGGCGGCGGCGATCAGGCTGTGCATCGTGCCGTCAGGTGCGCCGGGCCGCTGGCGCATCAGGTCGAGCGTCCATTCCGACGCCGCCGCGTGGAACGTGACGAACCCGGCCAGCTCCGTTCCCTGCCAGGCCAGCCAGAGCCGCTGGCCCGCCACATAGTCCGGCGCGAAGCGGCCCGTCGAAAAGCCCCGCTCGCCCCCGTGTGCCGCCGCCCAGGCGCGGTTCACCGCCGCGAGGTCGGCGATCGGCGGCGCCTCGGCGCGGACCACCCGGATGCCGGACCGGCGCGCGCGCCGCAGCTTGCGCCGCAGGGTCGCGCAGTCGGGACGTTCGGGCGCGAAATGGAGCGGACGGATCACCGCCTCGCGTGCGACCGGGATGACCGGCCACCCGGCGCGGCGGGCCGCGGCGGCCTGCCGTCCCGCGACCTTGTAGAGGCAGCCGAAGCGTCCCTGTTGCCGTGCCGCGGCCACGAGCGTGGCGATCGGCGGGTGGTCCCGGCGCGCCCGGGTGGAGCCGAAGGGAGGGAACATGGCGACGAGAGCCGGACCGGCAGGTACGGCACACTGGACGCAGTCCCCGTGCACAAGCGCGCCGAGATGACCCTGGCGGAGAAGCAGGGCCTCGGCCGGTCCCGATACGGCGGCAAGTGCCGCGAGCGGCGCGGCCCGCGGCGGGTCGAGGAGGCTGAAGCCCGCCTCCGCCCCTGCCCGCCGCCGGAGCGAGAGGCCCAGGATCATGGCCCCGGCCAGCGCGGCCGGCAGCACCACGTAGACGAGCCGGTAGGCGACGATCGCGGCGACCAGATCCGCCGGATCTACCCCCCCGACCGTGGCGAGCAGGACGGCATCGAAGCCGCCGAGCCCCGCCGGGGTCGAAACGACGAGTCCCGCCCCGAGGGCGACGAGGAATGGTGCAAGGAGCGCCGGAAGGTGGTCCGCCCCCGGCAGGAAGACGGCCAGCGCGGCGGCGGCCGAGATCGTGTCCGCCGCCACCAGTGCCACGAGCGTCAGCAGGTCGCGCAGGTTCGCCCGGCCCATGCCCCGGCAGGCAAGCACGAGGGCGCCCGCCGCCGCCAGACCGGCGGCGGCGAAGGGTGCGAACCGGTCGAGAGGCGCCTCGGCCCAGAGAACCAGCGCGGCCCCCGTGACGACCGCCCAGCCGGAGAAGAACGACAGGGCGACGATCCCCGAGATGCGGGCCGTCCGCCCGAAGGACAGTTCCGGCAGCAGCATCCAGCGCACGAAGGTTCCGCTGAGCGGTCCGAGACCCGCCGCCTGGCCGATGGCGCTGGCGGCCGCGCCCGTCCGGCGTGCCCGTGCGGGAGAGATGTCCGTCCGCAGGCAGCGATGCACCACGCGGTCGTACTCGGCGACGGCGGCGTAGCTCAGGGCCGCAAGCGCCAGCGACAGGGCCCAGGAGGAGACGGGAAGCGCCATCATCGCCGCAAGCACCCGGTCGTGCGGGGGAAACGTTCCGGCTGCACCCGACAGCCAGAAGATCGCCGCTGCGGCACCGGTGCCGACGGCAAGCCGCAGGCCGCCGCTCCGGGCGAGGCGGGCCAGCGGGGGTGCCTCTCCCGGCGCGGCCCGCGTCCTCGATTTCCGCAGCCCCATGGTCCCACCTGCGTCCGGCATCACCGGACACGGCGTAAGGCGCGGGGATGGAAAAAGGCTTAAGGGGTCCGGTCCCGCGGCCCTTCGGCAGGAGGTTCCGGAGGGTCCGGCCGGGACGGAACCCGCCCCTGCGGCCGCTACGTCTCGTTCATGACCTGCCGCTTGGCTTCCCGCAGCAGTTCGGCCATCTTGGCGCGGATCGTCGCGGCGTCGGCCTTGCCGGCCAGATCGGCCGCGACCTTGCGGAACACGTCCTCGTCGCCGGCCTCGGCGAAGTCCGCCGCAATCACGTCCCTCGCATAGGCCTGGGCCTCGGCCTCGGACTTACCCATCAGCCCGGCGGCCCAGAGCCCGAGGAGCTTGTTCCGCCGCGCCTCGGCCTTGAACTTCATCGCCTCGTCATGGGCGTACTTGCTTTCGAAGGCGTTCTCGCGGTCGTCGAAGGTGGTCATGGCGGCCCCGTGCGGAAAGGGTTGGCGTGATGGTGCTGTCATCATCCCATATGGCTTGGCGCGCCTCGGCCCGCAAGTGCCGGCAACCCTCCGCCTTGCGGGTGAGGCGCATCTCGGCTAAGGGCATGCGCAAAGGGGGCGGAATGCGTCCCGTTTGCGAAGGCCGGGGCGCAGGCAGGAGCGCAGGCCGGGGGCGCAGGTCTGTCGGTGCGTCCGGAAGGAGCGGTCATGGCACGTCGCAAGAAGATCTACGAAGGCAAGGCGAAGATCCTGTACGAAGGCCCGGAGCCCGGCACCTTCATCCAGTATTTCAAGGACGACGCGACTGCCTTCAACGCGCAGAAGAAGGCGACGATCGAAGGCAAGGGCGTGCTGAACAACCGCCTGAGCGAGTTCTTCATGCAGGGGCTCACCTCGGTCGGGATCCCCAACCACTTCATCCGCCGCGTGAACATGCGCGAGCAGCTCATCCGCCAGGTCGAGATCGTGCCGCTCGAGGTGATCGTTCGGAACTTCGCGGCCGGCTCGATCGCCAAGCGGCTCGGGATGGAGGAGGGCACGCCCCTGCCGCGCCCGATCGTCGAGTACAGCTACAAGAACGATGCCCTCGGCGACCCGATGGTCAGCGAGGAATACATCGTGGCCTTCGGCTGGGCGAGCCAGCAGGATCTGGACGACATCGTGTCGCTTGCGCTCCGGGTGAACGACTTCCTGTCGGGGGTGTTCTACGGCGTCGGCATCAAGCTCGTGGACTTCAAGATCGAGATCGGGCGGATCTGGGAAGGCGACTTCATGCGCCTGATCGTGGCCGACGAGATCAGCCCGGACAGCTGCCGGCTCTGGGACATCAAGACGGGGCAGAAGCTCGACAAGGATGTGTTCCGGCGTGACCTCGGGTCGCTGACCGACGCCTATACCGAGGTGGCGCGGCGTCTGGGCGTGCTGCCCGCCGGGCCGGGAACGGCCACGGTGACGAAGCTGGTGCATTAGGGTTTCCGTGCGGACCCTCGCCTTCCGGCATGACAAGGCGACGTTCCGGTGGAGCGCTGGCCATGCCGGAGGCGCGGGCCGCAGCCCGGACAATCACGTGCCTGTTCGGGCAAGAACCCTCTTGTGAGGCGTCAGACACCTGTCGGAAGGTCATCCCATGAAAGCCCGCGTCTTCGTCACCCTCAAGGACGGTGTCCTCGACCCCCAGGGAGAGGCCGTGCGCCATGCCCTCGGCACGCTCGGCTTCACCGGCGTGAACGGCGTCCGGCAGGGCAAGATGATCGAGATCGACCTCGCCGCCGCCGACCGCGCCCAGGCGGAAACCGAGGTCAAGGCGATGTGCGAGCGGCTCCTCGCCAATACCGTCATCGAGAAATACCGCATCGAGATCGCCTGATGCGCGCCGCCGTCCTGACGGGGTGGCGGCAACCGCCCGATCTGCGCGACGTTCCCGATCCGGGGCTGCCCCGGGGATGGCGTGGTGCTCGCCTGCGGGCGGTGCCCGGGCCTGCGCGCCGGGCGAGCGGACGGTCTGCCCGCCGCAGGTCATCCCCGCTGGAACCCCGTCCCCGTTTCCGCTAGAACGCCCCCATCCCCGCAGCCTGTAAGGGACAGCCCATGAAGGCCGCCGTCGTCACCTTCCCCGGATCGAACTGCGACCGCGACCTGGCCGTCGCCTTCGGGAAGGCGGGGGCCGAGGTGGTCCGGGTCTGGCACAAGGATACCGGCCTGCCCGCGGGCACCGACATCGTGGGCATTCCGGGCGGCTTCTCCTACGGCGACTATCTCCGCTGCGGCGCGATCGCGGCGCAGTCGCCCATCATGGCGGCGGTCAAGACGCATGCCGGGCGGGGGGGCTATGTCCTCGGCATCTGCAACGGTTTCCAGGTCCTGACCGAGGCGCGGCTCCTGCCCGGCGTCCTGATGCGCAACGCCTCGCTCAGGTTCATCTGCCGGACGGTGGAACTGAAGGTCGCGACCTCCGACAGCGCCTTCACGCAAGGCTGGAACGCGGGCGACACGGCGATGATCCCGATCGCGCACCACGACGGGAACTACGTGATCGACGAGGACGGGCTGAAGCGGCTGAAGGGCGAGGACCGGATCGCCTTCACCTACACCGCGAACCCCAACGGCGCGGTCGCCGACATCGCGGGCGTCCTGTCGCAGAACCGCCGGGTGCTCGGCATGATGCCGCATCCCGAGCGGGCGATCGAACCGGCGCTCGGGTCGGCCGACGGCGCGGTGATGTTCCGCACCCTGATCGAGGCGGTCGCGATGGCCTGACCGGGCGGCGCGGCGCGAGCGCAGGCCACCCGCTTGTTGCCGTCCGCTTGTTGCCGAACGCCCGGCAGCCTAATGTCACGCCATGACGATCGACGCTGCTCCAGCCCCCGCCAACGGGCCCGGACCCGCCGCCACCAGGGGGGGCGGCGAAGACGAGTTTCGCAGCGCCCGGCGTCCCGAACCCGACCCCGGAACCGCAGCGGGCGGACCGGGCGGGGCGGCAGAGGGAAGGGGCGTCTCGCCGGTCTGGACGAGGGCTGCGGTTCTTCTGATCGTCCTGCTTGCGGTCGGGACGGTCTGGGCCACCAACGCCTTCCTGTCCGAGAGGGTCACGCAGACGGTGCGCAGCCGGGCCGAGGTCCGGCTTGCCCTGCATGTGGGCTCGGTGATGAGCGCGCTGCAGCGTGCGTCGGTCGTGCCGCTTCTGCTGGCGCGCGACCCCGCGCTGATCGACGCGCTCGAAACGGGCGATTTCTCGACGACGTCGATCAGCCTCCTCGCCGTCAAGAACGAGATCGGGGCAGCCTTGATCCAGGTCCTCGACGCGACCGGGCGCAGCGTCGCCTCGTCGGACCGGTACCGCCTGGGGTCAAGCCACGCGCGGGATCCGGCCTTCATCGAAGCCCAGCGTTCGTCGGACACGGTGTTCACGGTCGTCCCGCAGCCCACGAAGAGCTATTCCTTCTCGTATTCGCGCGCGATCGAATCGAAAGGGCGGTTCCTCGGCGTCGTGGTCGTCGCGGTGGACCTGAGCGGGCTGGAGCGCGACTGGGAGGGCATCTCGGACGCCGTCCTCGTGACCGACAGCGAAGGCACGATCATCCTGGCGACCGAACCCGGCTGGCGGGGGCTCAAGCTCGACGAGGCGCTCTCGCGGCAGGCCGCGTCCTCGGCTCTCGGCCGCGCGATCCAGGCCACGGCCGACTGGACCACGCCGATGCCCGACGCCTATCTCGACGGCGAGCCGGTGCTGCGGACAGAGGCGAGGATCCGCTTCCGCGGCTGGAGGATCGTGAGCTTCACCACCTTCGATTCGATCCGCGAGCGGGTGAACGCCGTGCTTGCGCTCGAAATCATGGGATTTGCCATCCTGCTTTCGCTGGCCTTCTATGTGCTGTCGCGGCGGGCGCGGACGCAGACCGCATTGTTCCGGCAGGAATCGGCGGAACTGCGCCAGCTCAACCTGCGCCTGCAGCGGGAAATCGCCGAACGCGAGAAGGCGCAGAAGGACCTCGCCGTGGCCGAGCAGACGCTTGCACAGTCCTCGAAGCTCGCCGCGCTGGGCGAGATGTCGGCGGCGGTCAGCCACGAACTGAACCAGCCGCTCGCCGCCATGAAGACCTACCTCGCGGGGGCGCGGCTTCTCCTCCAGCGGCGTCGCCCGGAAGAGGCGCTGTCGTCGTTCCAGCGGATCGACGACCTGATCGAGCGGATGGGGGCGATCACCCGCCAGCTCAAGTCCTACGCGAGGAAGGGCGGAGACGCGGTTGAGCCTGTCGATCTAAGGTCTTGTGTTTCATCGGCTTTGTCGATGATGGAGCCACAGCTTCGGCAGCGGACGGTGAAGATCACGCGGGCGATGCCGCGCGGGCCGGTGATGATCCGGGCCGACCGCATCCGGCTCGAACAGGTCATCATCAACCTGCTGCGCAACGCGCTCGACGCGACCAAGCACCGGCCCGATCCGCAGATCGACATCCTTCTGACGGTGGGCGAGACGGCGGTGCTGACGGTGCGCGACAACGGCCACGGGATCGCGGACCTCGACAACCTGTTCGAGCCCTTCTACACGACCAAGGCGCCCGGCGACGGGGTCGGACTGGGGCTTGCGATTTCGTCCGGCATCGTCAACGACCTTGGGGGGCGCCTCACCGCCCGGAATGCCCAGACCCCGGACGGCAAGGGGTCGGGCGGGGCGGTGTTCGAGATACAGCTCCCCCTTCTGACGGAAGAGAAGACCGAAGCAGCGGAGTAAGTGACACATGTCGCGTTCCATGAAAGTGGCGATCGTCGATGACGAGCAGGACATGCGCCAGTCGATCAGCCAGTGGCTGGCCCTGTCGGGATTCGATACCGAGACCTATGCCTCGGCCGAGGAGGCGCTGAAGTCGATCGGGCAGGACTGGCCGGGCGTCGTCGTCAGCGACATCAAGATGCCGGGAATGGACGGCATGATCTTCCTGAAGAAGCTGATGAGCCTCGATTCGGGGCTTCCCGTCATCATGATCACCGGGCACGGGGACGTGCCGATGGCGGTCGAGGCGATGCGGGTCGGGGCCTACGACTTCCTCGAAAAGCCGTTCAACCCCGACCGGATGACCGAGCTTGCCAAGCGGGCCAGCCAGTCCCGGCGCCTGACGCTCGACAACCGTGCGCTCCGGCGCGAGCTGTCCGACGGCTCGACGATCATGAGCAAGCTGATCGGCAGCTCGCCCGCGATGGAAAGGCTGCGGGAGGACATTCTGGACCTCGGGCAGGCGGACGGGCACGTCCTGATCGACGGCGAGACGGGGACCGGCAAGACGCTCGTCGCCCACGCCCTGCATGCCGTCGGGCCGCGGGCGGGCAGGAAGTTCGCCGTCCTCTCCTGCGCGGCCTATTCGGACGACGTGCTGTCGGCGCGGCTCTTCGGGCCGGTCGAGGAAGGCGGTCAGCTTCCGCTTGTCGAGGAGGCGCGGGGCGGCACCCTCGTTCTCGAGGACGTCGAGGCCCTGAGCCAGCCGATGCAGGCGCGGCTTCTGACCTTCATCAACGAGCAGGGAACCCCGGCCGAGACGCGCATCATCGCCATCTGCAACGGCCACGAGCCCGGCCGGACGGTCGAGGACGCGCTGCGGCCGGACCTGTTCTACCGCCTGGCCGCGCTGAAGATCACCATTCCGCCGCTGCGCGCCCGCGGCGAGGACATCCTGACGCTGTTCACGCGGCTGGCCGATCAGTTCTCCGACGAATACGGATGCGAGGCGCCGCAGGTGACGGCGCAGGAGGCCGCGCAGCTTCTCCAGGCGCCCTGGCCGGGGAACGTGCGCCAGCTCATCAACGTGGCGGAACGGGCGGTCCTTCAGAACCGGCGCGGTTCGGGGTCCATCGCGTCGCTCCTGATGAGCGAGAACGAGGCGACCGCGACGAACATGACGACCGAAGGCAAGCCGCTCAAGGAATATGTCGAGAGCTTCGAGAAGATGCTGATCGACAACACGATGCGGCGTCACCGCGGATCGATCACGTCGGTGATGGAAGAGCTGTGCCTGCCGCGGCGGACCCTGAACGAGAAGATGGCGAAGTACGGTCTGACGCGGTCCGACTATCTGTAGAACACAGGGAAGCATACGTCTTTTCCGTCGGTTGTCTGACGCTGTTCGTGCGGCGTGAGAAGGGCGCGCGGAGGGGCTTGGGGTGTGCACGTGCCGGTTGAGCGGCGCCACCGCCGATCCCGGAAAATCGGCGTTGTAATCCTCGGCGCTTCGCCCTTATTGTGCCGGAACGTCGGAGCGGCTGCGCTTTGCGCCTAGGCCCCGACGCGCAAGTTTCCGCGCCGGAGGACGCGATCGGAAGGGTCCGATCCTCCTTCAGGTGGAAGTATACGGTCCGCAAGGATCGCCCATTTGCCCGGACCCTTAGGAATTGGGGCGCGGGCCTCAAAGATCGGGCTCCGGCGACGGGGCCTTGGACGCAACCGCGATGCACGGCACGACACGACCGAAGTTCGACCGCGTTGGGGGCGATCCCCCGCAGCGTGGCCGGCAGGCGCGTCCGCCGCTCGCCCCAGCAGATCCCGCATCCTCGCGCTTCGGTCCCCTCGGGGGCGGCGGCGCGCGTGCGGGCGAAAGCGACACATGCCCAAGAAGATGCTCATCGACGCCACCCACGCGGAGGAAACCCGCGTCGTGGTGGTGGACGGCAACAAGGTCGAGGAATTCGACTTCGAGACCGTCAACAAACGCCAACTCGCCGGAAACATCTATCTAGCGAAAGTCACCCGGGTCGAACCGTCGCTGCAGGCGGCCTTCGTCGACTACGGCGGGAACCGGCACGGGTTCCTCGCCTTCTCCGAGATCCACCCGGACTACTACCAGATCCCGGTGGCCGACCGGCAGGCGCTCCTGGCCGAGGAGCGCGCCTATGCCGAGGCGCAGGAGGCCGAGGAGAACCAGCGCGGACGCCGGCGGAGCCGCCCGGCCCGCCGCGACGAGCAGGGACAGGGAGATGCGCGCCGATCGAGCGCGGATCTCTCCGGCACGGACGCGGCCGGGCCGGGGTCCGAAGACCCTGAAGACGGCCGCCGCGCGGGGGCGGCGGATGCCACGCCCGCTGCAGACGGAGACGCCGTCGACGACGCCGGTGTCGCCGCTTCCGGCCCTGCCGGGGACCGCCCCGCCGCGGCCGGCGGCGGGGACGAGCCCTATGTGGCGGCCGATCACGCCAGCGATACCGACGACGACATCGAGTCGGTCGCCGAGGAGGACATGGCCGAGGAGATAAGCCTGGCGCGCAAGCCCCGGCCGCGCCGCTACAAGATCCAGGAAGTCATCAAGGTGCGCCAGATCATGCTGGTGCAGGTCGTCAAGGAAGAGCGCGGCAACAAGGGCGCGGCGCTGACGACCTATCTCAGCCTGGCGGGCCGCTACTGCGTGCTGATGCCGAACACGGCCCGGGGTGGCGGGATTTCCCGCAAGATCACCAACGCCGCCGACCGCAAGAAGCTGAAGGAGATCGCGGGCGAGATCGAGGTGCCGGACGGCGCCGGGCTGATCATCCGCACCGCCGGGGCTCAGCGCACGAAGACCGAGATCAAGCGCGACTACGAATACCTGCTGCGGCTCTGGGACCAGATCCGCGATCTGACGCTCAAGTCGATAGCGCCGGCGCCGATCTACGAGGAAGGCGACCTGATCAAGCGGACGATCCGCGATCTCTATTCCAAGGACATCGACGAGGTTCTGGTCGAGGGCGAGAAGGGCTATCGCGCCGCCAAGGACTTCATGAAGATGATCATGCCGTCCCACGCGAAGAACGTGAAGCCCTACAACGAGCCGATGCCTCTCTTCGCGCGCTTCCAGGTGGAAACCTATCTCGGCGCGATGTTCAATCCGGTCGTGCAGCTGAAGTCGGGGGGCTACATCGTCATCGGCGTGACCGAGGCGCTGGTCGCGATCGACGTGAACTCGGGTCGGGCGACCAAGGAAGGCTCGATCGAGGAAACCGCGCTCAAGACGAACCTCGAGGCGGCGGAAGAGATCGCACGCCAGCTTCGCCTGCGTGACCTCGCGGGCCTGATCGTCATCGACTTCATCGACATGGAGGAGCGGAAGAACAACGCGTCCGTCGAGAAGCGCCTGAAGGAGAAGCTCAAGACCGACCGCGCGCGGATCCAGGTCGGCCGCATCTCGGGCTTCGGCCTTCTCGAGATGAGCCGGCAGAGACTGCGTCCGGGGATGCTCGAAAGCACCACGGCGCCCTGCCAGCACTGCCACGGCACCGGCCTCGTCCGGTCGGACGACTCGCTGGCGCTGTCGATCCTGCGGCAGCTCGAGGAGGAAGGGACGCGGAAGCGGTCGCGCGAGGTGCTGCTGAAGGCGCCGGTCGGAATCGTCAACTTCCTGATGAACCAGAAGCGCGAGCACATCGCCCAGATCGAGGCGCGCTACGGGCTGAGCGTGCGGGTCGAGGCCGACCCAAGCCTCATCAGCCCCGATTTCTCGATCGAGAAGTTCAAGACGGCCACCCGCGCGGTGCCCGAGATCCAGATGCCGGTGGTGTCCGCGAACGCCTCGCTCATGGGCGGGATCGAGGAGGATCTCGCCGAGGATGAGGACGAGGCGGACGAGGCCGACGCGGAGGCCGGCGCAGCCGAGAGCGACGGGGCAGGCGAC
>JBMOOH010000025.1:0-21947 GCA_049323795.1 Pseudomonadota bacterium | reverse complement strand
ACTGGTCCGGCCGCGTCGCGCCGCATGAGCGGAGCCCCTGCCGGTCCGGCCGGGGAAGGCGATGACCTGGCTGCGGACGGCGCCCAGGACATGCGCCGCTGCCACACCGCCATCATCGGCCGGCAAGGCGCCGCGATCATCCCCATCCGCAGGAACGGGCGAGCCCGAAAGGCGGACGCCCCGGCCGCGATCGCCAGAAACGAAACCCTGCGCGCCACCCGGCACTACGGCAGGGCCATCCGGAAGCCCCGGACCGGAGACCGCGCCCGCCAGACCGCCGAGATCCAGATCCGCGCCGCCCCGATGAACCGCTTCCCCGCCCTCGGTACCGCCGGGGCCGTCCGCCTCGTCGGACACCGGCGGGGAAAGGGGAGGCCACGCCTCAGGCGCGAGTTCTGCAGTAACGCCGGTCCGTTGGTATAGCTCATCGCCTGAAGACTTCGCTCAGGCTCAGGCTGGAAATGACGATGACCACGCCGATCCATTGCAGCAGGCTCAGCGACTCGCCGACCAGAAGCACCGCGAACAGGATCATCATGACCGGCTCGGACGTGCTGAGCAGCGAGGCCCGTGCCGCGCCGATCATGTCGGCGCTGACGAAGAAGCACAGATAGCCGAAGGCAAAGGTCAGCCCGACGACCAGGATGGCCGACCAGCCGAACAGGCTGCGGGGCAGCGTGATCTGGTCGACCAGACCCAGTGGCGGCCCGACCAGCACCGCGACGGCAAAGACCGCCAGCGCCCAGATCGTCATCAGCAGGTTGGAACAGGGCGCGCCGACCTCGCGGGTCAGGCTCGCCATCGAGATGATCATGACCGACCACGACACCATGCCGAGAACCGCCAGGGCCACGCCGCGCCAGTCGAGGCGGGCAAAGCTGACGCCCAGGACCAGGGCCATGCCCAAAGTGGCCAGCAGCATCAGAACCAGCACCGGCCGGGTGAGGGGCGTCTCGCCGCGGACATGGGCGGCGACGGCCACCGGAAACGGATACATGAACAGGATGATGCTCGCCAGGCTGATGTCGATGTAGAGGATCGAACCCAGACTGCCCACCGCCGACACCGTATGGGAGATTCCGGCAAGCCAGCTGCGTTTCATCGCCGCGGGGCCGACCCGGAGGGAGCGGCCGGTCGCGGCGATGAAGACCAGCAGGACGGCGACGCCGATGCCCGCCCGGGCCAGCATGGCGAAAAGGGCATTCGCGCCGTCATCATAGGAAAACCGGGCCGCGCTTGGCAAAAGTCCGAAGAGCAGGGCCCCCGTCAGGATCAGGGCGACCCCGGTCATATTCTTGCTCAAGACCATCGGCGCGCCCGCATGCAGCATGAATCCTGCCGCTGCTTAGCATGCTGCCGGTGGCCTTCGGGCGAAAACATGGATCACCCCAGGGGCAGCGCCGCCCCCTCCCTCCTTGCCCCCTCCCCGCCTCTCCCTGCACAAGGCCAAGCACGCTTCAGGAGGCCGCCCATGCGCCGCGCAGCGACCTTTCCGTCATCCGCAGCGGCGGCGACCGGCACCCATCGGCAGACCGGCCGGGCGCGACCGGCCGATGGTCGATCGCGAAGCGGCGGACTTCGCCGCTCGGGCCCGCAGCATCAGCCGGCCGCGAATTTCCGGATCAGATCCAGACACCACGGATATACCACGGCGTCGTCGTGGTTGTAGGCGAAGGTGAAGGCAAACCAGACGGCATAAAGCCCGATCCGGTCAACCACCTCCGGCCCATGTTTCGCGGCGATCCGCCGCATCAGATAGGCATGGTCCGCCTCGGCCTCCGGGTTGCCGACCCGCAGGAAATGCGCGGCACCGGCCAGGTCCATCACATGGTCCCCGATCCGGGTCGTGAAGCTGAAGTCGATCAGGCCGGTCATCTTCAGGTCGTCGTTCATCATCACGTTGGGCGGCCAGATATCGCCGTGGACCACGCATTTCCGCGGCTCCGGAATGGCCTCCAGCCGGGCGGTCAGGCGCGCCGCGACCCTGTCGAGCCCCGGCACGTCCGCGGCCAGAACCGCGTCCTCAACAGCCGTCCGGATGCGCGCCGCCAGATAGTCCGGCCACCGTTCGGTGCGGAGCGGCTGATCGCGCAGGAGATCGCCCCAGTCCTCCCCCGGCGCGGTCACGCCCGCCATTGCTTCGGCCGCCGCGAGATAGGCCGCAAGCGCCCCGGCGTCGCGCGCACCGGAAAGGCCGGGCAGCATCGCGGCCAGCGACCGGCCCTCGATCCGGTCCTCGATCGCCACAAGCTGCCCGCCGATCTCCCCGATCTCGCGGATGCACGGAACCGCGAAGGGCAAGGGCGGCAGGCCAGTGGTAAAGGCCGCCTGAGCGCGGACCTTCGCCTCTGCGCCCGGCTCCGGCCGGGGAAGCCGCAGGATCTGCGTCATGCCCAGCGCGTAGATCGTGCTTTCCCAGCCCGAGCCCAGAAGGTCGGCGTCACTCAGGCCGTAGGCAGCCATGACCGCTAGGCTCATCCCGTTTCCTGATCAGTCAGCCGGCGAGAGCTGCGAGAATCTCGGCGAGCTCCTTTGGCCGCGCGACGAAGACCGAGTGTTCCGAGGCAATCTCGATCGGGGTCACGCCAAGCATTGCTGCAAAGGCGCGCTGGCGTTCGGGGGGGATGAGCTGGTCTTCGGTGCACAGGATATAGGACCGGGGGATGTCGGGAATGCCGGTGGCAGGCCAGGGCTGGTTCATCGCCGCCCATCCCTGCCTGCGCAGGGCCGCGCGCCAGAAGGCCAGATAGGCCTCACGCCCATCCGGCGGCACGAAGGTCGCCTGCAGCTCGATGTCGAAGGACCGGGTCCCGTCCCCGTTGTCGATCGAGACCGCCATGATCGTCTCGCGCGTGGCCGAGCCCGCGGCCTCGGCGATCGATTGCCCGGGTTCCGGCAGGATCGCCGCGGCAAAAACCATGTGATCCACCGGGGTCAGGCCGGCCGCCAGGGCCACGGTGGCGCCGCCGGCGGAATGGGCGACAAGGATGCGGCGGCCCGCAAGGCCCGCCATGGCCCGGACCACGGTGTCGGCGTAGTCCTCCAGACGGGCATCAGGATCCTCGATTGGCAGATCGACATTGATGACCCGGTGCCCCCCGGCTTCCAGAAAGGGCACGGTCGGCGCGAGTTCCGCCGGCGATCCGAAGCCGCCGTGGACGAAGATGAATGTGGCTGGCATGTCTGGCTCTCCCTAATCCCCGGATACGTTATCTTGGACCGGAGCTCGCTTCGCGCGGCGGCATGCGGCCCGGGGCAAGCGGATCATCCCGATGGTCCGTCCCCCCGAAGCACCTTGTGGATCGCGATGGCCTCTTCCCCTCCCAGCCCGCTCTCGACGGCCCGCCGGAAATAGCCCGCCATGAAATCGGGGATCGCCGGGGAGATTCCGGCATCGCGCGCCTGAGACTGAATGCGGGCGAGCGCCTCGGCCCAGACCTGAAGCGTCGCGGTGGGCCGGGCGTAGTCGTCGTCGCGGATGATCTTCGCCAGCGCGGCAATATTGGAGTCTGCCGGGAAAAGGTCGATGAAGGCCTGAAGGCCGACGCCCTCTGACCGGCAGATGTTCGCGGCATGGGCCACGCCCAGGAACTCCGTGTAGCAGGTCGTCAGCCAGGCCAGATCAAGCGCGGCCGCGTGGCCCACCCCTTCACCGACATGACGGACCTTTCCGGCCAGGCAGGCGAGAAGCGGCGCCACCTCCGCCCAGACCTCGGCGTTGCCGAGACGAGAATCTCCACCCCCGGGGTTCCGATGTCGTCGGGCCCGCACAGGATCGCGCCGTCGAGATAGCGGGCGCCCCGGGCGCCGCCCCAGGCCGAAAGTTCCCCGGCCTCGCGCGGGGTGCCGGTGGACAGCTGGACCACGACCAGGCCCGCCAGGTGCGGCAGGGCGTCAGCCGCTGCCAGCAGGTCGCGGGTGGACGCATAGCTGTCGATGCAGATCATCACGACCGGACTGGCGGCCAGCGCCTCGGCGAAGGATCGCGCCTCCCGCGCCCCAAGACCCACCAGACCCCCTGCCTTGCCAGGCGAGCGGTTCCACACGGTGATCCGGTGCCCGGCTGCCAGCATCGCGCGGGCAAGCGCCGATCCCATCAGGCCCAGACCGACGCAGGTAATCTCGGTCATTGCCGCGCTCCTCAATGGCATTTCAGAAAAAGTCCGGCACCTGTACGTTCCGAGGCTGGAAACAGTGCGCCTTTCCCGTCGAGGCGTCCAACATTTCCGCCGCTCTTCGCGCAGAACGGAGCCGGACCAAGCGGACAAGCCGTCCTGCCGCGCGGGCCGTTCAGGATTGAAGGCCAGCTTTGCAATCTGGCCGGAACCCTGCGGGATCTGCCGGGCGGATGCCCAAGCTGGGTCGAAGCAGACCTGCCGGCCCCCTCCCTTCTTGCCCCCTCTCCGCCTCTCCCCTACACAAGGCCAGGCACGCTTCAGGAGGCCGCCCATGCGCCGTGTCGTCATCACCGGGATGGGGATCATCTCTCCGATCGGCAACAACGTGACCGAAGTCGAGGACAGCCTGCGCAAGGGCCGCTCGGGCATCGTCTTCGCCCCCGCCTATGCCGAGCGCGGCTTCCGCAGCCAGGTCCATGGGGCACCGCAGATCGTGCTCGAGGATCACATCGACAAGCGCAACCTCCGCTTCATGGGTCCGGGCGCGGCCTACAACTTCCTCGCCATGCAGCAGGCGATCGCCGATTCCGGACTGGAAGACGCCGACGTCTCGAACGAAAGGACCGGCCTCGTGATGGGCTCGGGCGGCCCCTCGACCTCGAACTTCTTCCTGGCCTTCGACGCCGTCATCAACAAGGGCGCGCCGAAGAAGATGGGCCCCTTCATGGTGACGCGATGCATGTCGTCCACGAACTCGGCCTGCCTCGCCACGCCCTTCAGGATCAAGGGCGTGAACTACTCGATCACCTCGGCCTGCTCGACTTCGGCCCACTGCATCGGCAACGGCGTGGAACTCATCCAGATGGGCAAGCAGGACATCGTCTTCGCGGGCGGGGGAGAGGAGCTCGACTGGACGCTCTCCTGCCTCTTCGACGCGATGGGCGCGATGTCGTCCAAGTACAACGACACGCCCACCCGCGCCTCGCGCACCTATGACGCCAACCGCGACGGCTTCGTGATCGCGGGCGGCGGCGGCGCGGTGGTGCTCGAGGAACTCTCCCACGCCCTCGCGCGCGGCGCGAAGATCCACGGCGAGGTCACGGGCTACGGCGCCACGTCGGACGGCTACGACATGGTCGCGCCCTCGGGCGAAGGCGGCGAGCGGTCGATGAAGCTCGCGCTCTCGACGCTGCCCGAAGGCCGGCACATCGACTACATCAACAGCCACGGCACCTCGACACCGGTGGGCGACGTGACCGAGATGGAGGCGATCCGCCGCGTCTTCGGGGCCGACCACCCTCCCGTCGCCTCCACGAAGTCGCTCACCGGCCACTCGCTCGGCGCGACCGGCGTACACGAGGCGATCTACTCGCTCATCATGATGCAGAAGGGCTTCATCGCCGCCTCGGCCAATGTCGAGACGCTCGACCCGGCGCTGCGCCCCGAAGAAGTCGTGACCGAGCTGCGGGACGGGGTCGAACTCGACAGCGTGCTGTCGAACAGCTTCGGCTTCGGCGGCACCAACGCCACGCTCGTGATGAGCAAGTATCTCGGCTGATCGCCAACAGGGAACGGGGACAGGAACATGGCCGGACTGATGGCGGGCAAGCGCGGGCTTGTCATGGGCGTCGCGAACGACCGCTCGATCGCCTGGGGCATCGCGAAGGCCCTGCACGAGGAAGGCGCGGAACTGGCCTTCAGCCACCAGGGCGACGCCTTCGGCAAGCGCGTCGAGCCCCTCGCCGCCTCGCTCGGCTCGACCTTCCTCGTGGATGTCGACGTGATGAACGACGCCTCGCTCGACTCGGCCTTCGCGCGGCTCGCCTCGGACTGGGGCAGGATCGACTTCCTGATCCACGCCATCGCGTTTTCCGACAAGACCGAGCTGACGGGCCGGTTCATCAACACCACGAAAGAGAACTTCAAGAACTCGCTCTGCATCTCATGCTATTCCTTCATCGACGTGTCGCGCCGCGCGGCGGCGATCATGCCCGACGGCGGCACCCTGCTGACGCTGACCTTCCAGGGCTCGAACCGGGTGACGCCGAACTATAACGTGATGGGCGTGGCAAAGGCCGCGCTCGAAGCCTCGGTGCGGTATCTGGCCAACGACCTCGGCCCGCAGGGCATCCGCGTCAACGCGATCAGCCCCGGCCCGATGAAGACGCTCGCCGGGGCCGCCATCGGCGGCGCCCGCGCCACCTTCCGCCACACCGAGGCGAACGCGCCCCTGCGCGCCAACGCCACGCTGGAGGCGATCGGGGGGACGGCGGTGTATCTCGCCTCGGACTACGGACGCTGCACCAGCGGCGAGATCATCCGGGTGGACGGCGGCTATCACGTGCTGGGGATGCCGCAGCCGGAGAACCTCTAGGTCCGGCGCAGCCCCCCCCCCCGGTGCGCGCCCCTCCCCTCACCGGGGGGTAAGGGTGAGGGCGACGTCCTGGAAGAGCTCCGCGACGGGGCATGTTCAGGGCTCCGGCCAGACGGAGAGGACAATCCTTCCGGTCTTCCGTTCCCCGCCCCGCCCCTCTAGGCTTCCCTCCGGAAGGAGCCGCCATGCCCGCCAATCCCCGCACCAAGGCGGTCGTCTTCGACGCCTACGGAACCCTCCTCGACGTGGCCGGCGCCGCCCGCGCCGCCGCCGCCGAGCCGGGGGGCGAGCGGCTGACCGGCCTCTGGCCGAAGCTCGCCGAGGACTGGCGGGCCAAGCAGCTTTCCTACACCTGGCTTCGCTCGCTCATGGGCCTCCACGCCGACTTCGCGCACGTGACTGCCGACGCCCTCGACTGGGCGCTCGACCGCCACGGCGTGGCCGACCCCCCCCTCCGCGAGCGGCTCCTCTCGCTCTACGACTGCCTGCCCACCTACCCGGAGGTCCCGGCCGTCCTCGAAACGCTCCACGCGCGCGGCCTGCCCACCGCGATCCTCTCGAACGGCACCCCGGCCATGCTCGCCGCCGCGACCGACGCCGCCGGCATCACGTCCCGCATCGGGACCATCCTCAGCGTCGAAAGCCTCGGCATCTACAAGCCTCACCCATCCGTCTACGCGCTCGCCACCCGTCGCTTCGACTGCGCCGCGCACGAGGTCCTCTTCGTCTCCGCGAACGGCTGGGACATCGCCGGGGCCGCCGCCTTCGGGTTCCGCACCGCCTGGGTCAACCGGGCCGGCCACCCCGAGGACCGGCTCCCCGCATGCCCGCTCCACACGCTTCCCGACCTCGCCGGCATCCCGGACCTCGCATGACGCCCCAGCACTTCACCGCCCGCGACGGCGCCCGCCTCGCCTACCGCGATGCGGGGAGGGGCAGACCCGTCCTCGCTCTGCCGGGCCTCACCCGCAACGGGACGGACTTCGACTTCGTCGCCCCGCACCTCACCGGCATCCGCCTCATCCGCCCCGACTACCGGGGCCGGGGCGCCTCCGCCTGGACGGGTGCCGCCACCTACACCGTCCCGCAAGAGGCGCAGGACGCGCTCGCCCTCATGGACCATCTCGGGATCGACAGGGCCGCCATCATCGGCACCTCGCGCGGCGGCCTGATCGGAATGTTCCTCGCCCTGACGGCAAAGACGCGCCTGACCGGCCTCCTCCTGAACGACATCGGCCCCGTCATCGAACGGTCGGGCATCGCGGCGATCAAGGACTATGTCGGCCGGCCTCCGGTCTGGAAGACCCATGCCGAGGCGGCGGAGAAGATGCCCTCGGTGATGCCCGACTTCACCGGCGTTCCGCCCGACCGCTGGCGGGCCTTCGTGGAAAACCTCTACGAGGAAACCCCGACCGGCCTCTCCCTCCGCTACGACCCGGCGCTCCGCGACAGCTTCCTTGCCGCCTTCGCCGCCCCGCCCGCCGACGCCTGGCCGCTCTTCGACGCCTGCGCCGGCCTTCCCCTCGCCCTGGTCCGGGGCGCGAACTCGAACCTTCTGTCGCCCGAAACCACGGCCGAGATGCGCCGCCGCCGCCCCGACATCATCCTGGCCGAGGTGCCGGGACGCGGGCACGTTCCCTTCCTCGACGAGCCGGAAAGCCTGGCCGCGATTCGCGCCTGGGCAGCGAGGCTTTCATGAACCTCGACATGATCGAAGCCGCCGCCCGGCGCCTGAACGGCCACGCCAGGCGCACGCCGCTGCTCTCCTCGCCCTTCCTCGACCGCATGGCCGGCCGCCGGGTTCTGGTGAAGGCAGAATGCCTCCAGCATACGGGATCGTTCAAGTTCCGCGGCGGATGGGCGGCGGTCTCGGCGCTGCCCGAGGCGGTGCGGCAGAGGGGCGTCATCGCCTTCTCCTCGGGCAACCACGCGCAGGGGGTGGCCCATGCGGCCAGGCTCCACGGCGTGCCTGCGGTGATCGTCATGCCCTCCGACGCCCCGCGCCTCAAGATCGACAACACCCGGGCGCTCGGGGCCGAGGTCATCCTCTATGACCGCGCGACCGAAGACCGTGACGCGATCGGCACCCGTCTCGCCGGAGAGCGCGGGCTCACGCTCATCAAGCCCTACGACGAACCCGAGGTGATCGCCGGCCAGGGCACCGCGGGGCTCGAAATCGCCGAACAGGCGAAGGCCGAGGGCGTGACCCGGGGCGACGTGCTCGTCTGCTGCGGCGGGGGCGGCCTGACCTCGGGCATCGCGCTGGCGCTCGAGGCCCATGCGCCGGGGCTCCGCGTCCGCCCCGCGGAACCGGTCGGGTTCGACGACGTGAGACGCTCGCTCGTCTCCGGCCGGATCGAACGCAACGACTGCCTGTCCGGCTCGCTCTGCGATGCCATCGTCACCCCTTCGCCGGGGCAGATCACCTTCCCGATCCTGAAGCGCCTCTGCGGCCCCGGCCTCGCCGTTACCGACGACGAGGCGCTCCGCGCCATGGCAGTGGCCTTCACGCGGCTGAAGATCGTGCTCGAACCCGGCGGCGCCGTGTCGCTCGCCGCCGCGCTTTTCCGCGGGGACGAGATCGACGGCGACGCGGTCATCGCCGTCGCCTCGGGCGGGAACGTGGATACCGGCGTGGTCCGCCTCGCCCTCGACCGCTTCGGCACCGGAGACTGAGGTGCCGCACCTCCACCACCCCGATGCCTGATCGCCGGCCCCAACGACGGCTCCACCCCGCCCGAGGCGACGGCGGACCTCGTGAAGGGGGCGCGCTTCGCGCTGATCCGGTGCGCGGGGCACCTGCCGCCCCTGGACCGGCCGGAGGCGTTCGCGGCGGTGCCCACGGGGTCCTGCGGGAGATCGGGCAGGCTTGAAGGCTGAAATCCGGCGGATCCGGCGGATCTGTGGCGCGCCTTCACGGCAACGCCGGCCGTCGCAAACGGACAAGCCGCACCTTGCGGAAAGTGGTCCTTTCGCACCCGAGAACCGCCGGGGGAGACAGATGAAACTCAGGGACCTCGAAATCTTCGTCGTGTCGCCCCCGGCCCCCGGCTGGGGCGGGCGCTACTGGATCTTCCCGAAGCTCACCACCGACAACGGCATCACGGGCTATGGCGAGTGCTACGCCTCGACCGTCGGCCCGAGGGCGATGGCGGCGGTCATCGAGGACGTGTTCCACCGCCACATGGCCGGCACAAGCCCTCACGAGATCGAACTGATGTTCCGCCGCGCCTATTCCTCGGGCTTCACCCAGCGTCCCGACCCGACCGTGATGGGCGCCTTCTCGGGGCTCGAGATCGCCTGCTGGGACATCATCGGCAAGGCGCTGGACCAGCCCGTCCACGCGCTTCTCGGCGGACGGATCAACGAGCGCCTCCGCTCCTACACCTACCTCTACCCCGAACCCGGCAAGGAAAGCGCCGAGTTCTGGGTCAGCCCCGAAATGGCGGGCGAGGCAGCGCTCCGCTTCGTCGACATGGGCTTCACCGCGGTGAAGTTCGACCCCGCCGGCCCCTACACGATCCGGGGCGGACACGACCCCTCGGGCAGCGACATCGCGCGGTCGGTCGCCTTCTGCAAGGCGATCCGCGAGGCGACGGGAGACCGCGCGGACCTCCTCTTCGGCACGCACGGCCAGTTCAATGTGGGCGGCGCGATCCGCATGGGGCAGGCGATCGAACCCTACGGGCCGCTCTGGTACGAGGAACCGATCCCGCCCGACAACCTGCTCGACTTCGCCGAGGTGCAGAAGGGCGTCCGCATCCCCGTTGCCACGGGCGAACGCTTCACCACCAAGGCGGAATTCGCCACCGTCCTGCGCACGGGCGGTGCGCGCATCCTGCAGCCGGCGCTCGGCCGGGCGGGCGGCATCCTCGAAGGCAAGAAGATCGCCGCCATCGCCGAGGTCTTCACCGCGCAGGTGGCCCCGCACCTCTACGCGGGCCCTGTCGAATGGGCCGCGAACATCCAGCTCGGGGCCTCGATCCCGAACCTCCTGATGGTCGAGACGATCGAGACGGGGGGCGCCTTCCACCTCAGGCTCATCCGCAACTCGATCAAGTGGGAAGACGGCTACGTCATCGTGCCGGACGGCCCCGGCCTCGGCATCGAGTTCGACGAGGACGTGGCCCGCGCGCATCCCTGCACGGGCGACCGCCTGCATCTCGAAATGCAGGAGGCGCCCTGCGACTACCGGCGGCCGAATGTCTTCGAAGGCGGCGCGCCGCGCAAATGACCCCGCGGCCCAGGTCCCGCAGGAAAGCGGCGCCCTTCCCGCTAGCGACTCATTGACCGCGCGCTGTCGCGCCCCCAAATTCCGTTGCGGGGGACGATGTCGTCTGCCCGCGCAAGGCATCTTCCGGCAGGGCTTGACGCGACAGTGAGACCGGCAGGCTTGCTCATGACGGCCCACGATCTGCGTTTTCCCAAGCTGACCCCGGGGCAGATCCCTCCGGAGGACCGCAAGGCGCTGTCCGACCTGCTGGCCGCCTCGACCGAGGGAGATTCCGAGTTCGTGACGGTTGGCGAATTCGTGCGCAGCCTCTCGGTGCGCGGGCTCGCTCCGGTCGTGCTGGCCATGGGGCTGCTCAACGTGGTCTCGATCATTCCGGGATCCTCCGCGATCATGGGGCTGCCGCTCGTCTTCCTCGGGATCAGCCTGATGATCGGCGCCCGGAGCCTCTGGCTGCCGCGTCGCATCCGCAGCCATGAAATCCCGCGCGAAAGGCTGAAGGTCGCCGTCGAGAAGGTGCTTCCTTATGTGCACCGGCTCGAACGGCTGGCTCACCCGCGCTACTGGCCGGGATACGACGCCGCGCTAGACCGCCTGTTCGGCCTGCTCCTGTTCGCTCTCGCCCTTATGATCGCGCTTCCGGTTCCGTTCGGGAACCTGATGCCCGCCATCGCGGTCACGCTCACCTCGCTTGGCTTCATGGCACGCGACGGCCTCTGGGTGGTGGCCGGGCTTTTCACCGCGACCCTTGCGCTCGGAATCGTCATCGGAGTTGCCGGTGCGCTCACCGTCGCCGGGTCGGCAATCCTCGGTCTGTGAGGATCCGCTGGCGGGCCAGACGGGACAAATCTGGGTACTGGATCCTGGCCATTCCTTTGCCGTCTAGGCAGCCGAAGTAGCTTCGCATTTTCTTTGCTCTGGCACCGATCACGCTGGCTGGCGTCGGAATCGGCCCTTCATTCTGAGGCCGTCGCGGATGTTGAGACGAGGAGCGCGATATTCACCGCACCGGAGACGAGTTCGAGCACTTGCACCGCATAGAAGCCTGCGTCGAACTCGGCGACTCTCGCCTTGAACGAGAGGAACAGCGCCGAGGGAATGAGAACCAAGATGGCCTGCTGCCGGTTTCGTGGACACCGAGATAGGGTGTTTCAACGGAATCGGAGTTTGCTATGGAGAGACGGAAGTTCAGCCGCGAGTTCAAGCTTGAGGCGGTGAAGTTGGTGAGGGATCGCGGGGTCACGTCGGCTCAGGCGTCACGCGATCTGGGGGTTCATGCGAACGTTTTGCGGAAGTGGGTTCGGGAGCTGGAGACGGATCCTGCGCAGGCGTTTCCTGGCCATGGGCAGATGAAGCCGGAACAGCTTGAGATTGACCGACTGCGCAAGGAGGTCGCCAAACTCAAGGCAGAGCGCGACATCCTAAAAAAGGCCGCAGCCTACTTCGCGAGGGAAGTGACATGAGGTTCGCTTTCGTCGCGAAGCACCGCCACATCTGGCCGGTGAGTTGGCTGTGTGACGCGCTGGATGTGTCACGGTCGGGTTTCCATGCCTGGCTTGGTCGTACACCGTCGAGGCGCAGCCGGGAGGACGAAGAGATCGGTGCAAAGGTGCGGGCGAGCTTCATCGCGAGCGCCCGCACCTATGGAGCGCGGCGCGTCTGGCGCGATGTTCTGGCCGAGGGCGTCGACTGCGGCCTGCATCGCATCGAACGTCTGATGCAGGCTCAGGCCCTGCGGGCACGGCCGCGGCGGCGGGGATTGCCGAAGGATGAGGGGCAGCGCCTGGCGGTTGCCGCACCGAACGTTCTGGATCGCGCGTTTCATGCTGATCGACCGAACCAGAAGTGGATCGCCGACTTCACCTATGTGTGGACCGCTGAGGGCTGGCTCTATGTTGCAGCCGTCATCGACCTGTTTTCACGTCGCGTGGTCGGCTGGTCGATGAAGGCGGAGATGACCGCGCAGCTCGTCACCGATGCCCTCATCATGGCCATCTGGCGGCGTGGCAAGCCCGACGCTCTCCTTCATCATTCCGATCAGGGCAGTCAATACACCAGTGAGCAGTTCCAGAAACTGATGGCCGACAATGGCGTGCAGTGCTCGATGAGCCGGTCCGGAAACGTCTGGGACAATGCCGCGATGGAGAGCTTCTTCTCCTCGCTCAAGACCGAACGGATAGGCAAGAAGACCTACCGCACACGGGATGCCGCACGGGCGGATGTGTTCGACTACATCGAAAGGTTCTACAACACAGTTCGCAGGCACTCAACCATCGGCTATCTCAGCCCGGTCGAGTTCGAGAGAAAGGCCGGATTAGCTTAACTGCCTGTCCACGAAACCGGCAGCAGGCCAAGATGCCGTTGGCGGCAATGAGCGGCATGCGCTTCACCTTCGCACCGACCAGCCCGGCGCGCCGCCCCTTTGCCAGGGCGAAGCCCGAGCCTCCCGCCGCCGCGAGCATCGGAATCAGAGCGGCACGAAGCCCCAGGGGATGGCGGTCCTGACCGCAACAACGACGGCCTGGGACGCAAACAACTCCGCGAGAGCGGTCGAGAGCCAAAAGGTCGCAATGGTGAAGATCGCGAGCACGCCGGCGACCGGATGGATGATCTTGAGCATGGCTATTGCTCCCCTTCCGGCAGGCGCCTACGCGACGCAGATGCCGGGCACCGCCGCCTTCTGGAACAGGTGCGGGAAAGCGACGGCGGACGACGGATAGAGGGCGAGTTTTGACTGGAACTCTGGATGTTCGAATGCCGTCCGGAAAGCAGCGGTCGATTCCCAGATCGCATAATTCAGATAGGTCGGGCTTTCGCCGATGGCGCGATGAAGCTGGGTAGAGATGAAGCCCGGCTGGCGTTTCATAAAGGCGGCGTCGTCCTGCCAGATCTCGAGAAAGGCCTGCTCATCCGCTTTGTCGAGCGTAAACACATTCACCAGGACCACGGGGCTGGCGTCGATTGCGACTTGACGGTCGATGGGGAATGCGGGGTCGAGCGGACGCAGCAGTGACATGAGGTTCTCCTCTGTCGTTGTCTCTATGATGTCAATCAGGCATCATGAGTCAGTATCAAATTGACATTATGATGTCAATATAGTTCTATGATGACAAATGAGCGAGACCAAGCGCACCCCAGCGGGCGAGGCCCTGACGGACATCGTCCTCGAACTTTTCAGGCTCAACAGCCTGCTATTGACCGCTGGTGACCGGCTGGTGGCAGGGCTCGGACTGACCAGCGCGCGATGGCAGATTCTTGGCGCGATTGTCGCCGCCAAGCGCCCGCAGCCGGTTGCATGGCTCGCGCGCGACATGGGCGCCAACCGTCAAAACGTGCAGCGAATCGTCAATGATCTTCACAAGGAGGGATGGGTCGCGTTCGAATCCAATCCGCACCACCGGCGGGCGCAGCTTGTGGTCCTTACCGACAAGGGAAGACGAACATTTGACGCTGCGATGCGATTGCAGGCCCCGTGGATCAACGGCCTTTCGGAAGGGCTCCCGATCAAGGACGTAAAGGCATTCCACCGCGTGATCATGGTGCTGCGGGAAAAGCTGGAGAGCAATGTACCGATCGAGTCAGCGTAAATGGCATCTGTCTGCGTGAAATCCCCGCCGCTCCAGAATGACGATGCCTGCCAGCTTGATTCGCGGCGGGATGGAGCCGTTTGCAATTTCCACTCCAGCGATGGCGGCCCCAGAAGGACTCGAACCCTCAACCTCGGACTTAGAAGGTCCTTGCTCTATCCAGTTGAGCTATGGGGCCGCGCGGCTGCCGTTCTGGGGCAGCGGGCGGCTCAAGGCAAGCCCGTCAGGCGATCTCCCTGGTCATGAACACGCTGTTCGGGTCAGGCCCGTATCCCTCGAACGGCGGGCAGTCCCGAAATCCCGCCGTGACGTAGAGCATCCGGGCCGGCAGGAACCCCGGTTCCGCCCCTGTCTCGAGACTGAGCCGGATCATCCCCGCCACGCGCGCCTCGTCGATCAGGCGATCGAGCATCATGCGCGACAGACCGCGCCCCCTGAATTCCGCGAGGACATGCATCGACTTGATCTCGGCATGCGTCCCGGACAGACGCTTGAACGCGCCCATCCCCACCGCACGCCCGTCCTCGCGCATCACGAAAAAGGATACCTCGGGGATCGTCAGTTCCGAGGGGGCCATCATGTGGATGCTCTCGGGCGGCGTCTCGGCGTGCATGGCCGCCGTGTGGCGTTCGAACAGCGGCGTCAGGTCCGCCCCCAGCGGGCTTTCCGGCGCGATCGTCGTGGTCAATGCGTCCATTGCCCCTTGCGGTCGGTGGCGAAGTTCTCGCCATAACCGCGCGGACGGATGTTCGGCGCGCGTCCGTGCGGCTCGATCACCACATAGTCGATCCCCTCGTCGCGCGCATAGGCCTCGGCCGCCTCGCGCGTGTCGAAGCTGAGGCGAACCTGGGCCTGCGTATCGCGGGAACTCGTCCAGCCCATGAGCGGATCGATGTCCTTGTCGTCGCCCGAACCGAAATCGAGCACCCACTGCCGCGTCCGGGCGGTGCCGGACTGCATCGCAGTCCGGGCGGGTCTGTAGATGCGTGCGCGCATGCGCTGTTCTCCGTCATCGAACACCGCCGGCGTTATCCACCGAAGACGGCACGATGCGCAAGGGGACTGCGGACGACCGGCGTCAAGGCCGGTCGGTCCGCGGGAGGCATGGTGACTGCCGGCCGGCGTCGGCGCGGTGGGGTGCGGGTGGTGGCCCCGGCCGGCAGTCGGCGGGCCAGCCGAGGTTACCGGCCTGTAAACGGCTGGCGCAACCGTGGATTGCCGACTGGTGCGCCGGCCCACCTCTGACAGGCAACCCTTTGCCGAGACCGGCGGTGGATTCTCGCCCTTCCCCGCTTGAACGGGAACAAAAAGCGATCAAATTGAACGCTTCAGGAGTCGCGCCATGCCCCACAACACCACCAACGCCCTCTCGCCGCGCCCGGACGTGCTGACCCGTCCAAAGCTCGAAGGGGGCCGGCGATTCGTCATGCAGAGCGGGTTCCAGCCGGCAGGCGACCAGCCCGCCGCGATCCGCGAACTGGCGGCGGGCGTGATGTCGGGGGAACGCGACCAGGTGCTTCTGGGCGCGACCGGCACGGGCAAGACCTTCACCATGGCGAAGGTCATCGAGGAAACCCAGCGCCCGGCGATCATCCTTGCGCCCAACAAGACGCTGGCCGCCCAGCTTTACGGCGAGTTCAAGGGCTTCTTCCCGGAGAACAGCGTCGAGTACTTCGTCAGCTACTACGACTATTACCAGCCCGAGGCCTATGTTCCCCGAACCGACACCTATATCGAGAAGGAATCCCAGATCAACGAACAGATCGACCGGATGCGCCACTCGGCCACAAGGGCGCTTCTGGAACGCGACGACGTGATCATCGTCGCGTCGGTCTCGTGCATCTACGGCATCGGCTCGGTCGAGACCTATTCCGCGATGACCCAGGACATGGAGAAGGGCAAGCTCTACGACCAGCGCGCCTTCATCTCGGAACTCGTCGCCCAGCAGTACCGCCGCAACGACCAGGCCTTCGCCCGCGGCGCCTTCCGCGTCCGCGGCGACAGCGTCGAGGTCTGGCCCGCCCACCTCGAGGACCGCGCCTGGCGCTTCGGCTTCTTCGGCGAGGAACTGGAGGCCATCACCGAATTCGACCCGCTGACGGGGGCGAAGACCGACAGCTTCGACAAGATCCGCATCTATGCGAACAGCCACTACGTGACCCCGCGCCCGACGCTCCGCCAGGCGATCCAGGGCATCAGGGCCGAGTTGTTCCAGCGGCTGAAGCAGCTGACCGGCGAGGGCAAGCTGCTCGAGGCGCAGCGCCTCGAACAGCGCACCAGCTTCGACCTCGAGATGCTGGAAGCCACCGGATCGTGCAACGGCATCGAGAACTATTCCCGCTACCTCACCGGCCGTGCCCCGGGCGAGCCGCCGCCGACGCTGTTCGAATTCATCCCCGACAACGCCATCGTCTTCGCCGACGAAAGCCATGTCAGCGTCCCGCAGATCGGCGGCATGTACCGGGGCGACTTCCGGCGCAAGTTCACCCTGGCCGAGCACGGGTTCCGGCTCCCTTCCTGCATGGACAACCGTCCCCTCAAGTTCGAGGAATGGGATGCGATGCGCCCGCAGTCCGTCTTCGTGTCAGCCACCCCCGCGGCGTGGGAACTGGAACAGACCGGCGGCGTGTTCGTGGAACAGGTCATCCGGCCAACCGGCCTCATCGACCCGCAGGTCGAAATCCGCCCCGTGGCGATGCAGGTGGACGACCTTCTGGACGAGGTGCGGACGGTCGCCGCCGCGGGCTACCGCACGCTCGTCACGACGCTCACGAAGCGCATGGCCGAGGACCTGACGGAATACCTGCACGAACAGGGCATCCGCGTGCGCTACATGCACAGCGACATCGACACGATCGAGCGGATCGAGATCCTGCGCGACCTGCGCCTCGGGGCCTTCGACGTGCTGGTCGGGATCAACCTGCTAAGGGAGGGCCTCGACATCCCGGAATGCGGGCTGGTGGCGATCCTCGATGCCGACAAGGAAGGCTTCCTGCGGTCGGAGACCTCGCTCATCCAGACCATCGGCCGCGCCGCCCGCAACGCAGACGGGCGCGTCATCATGTATGCCGACCGCATCACGGGTTCCATGGAACGCGCGATGCGCGAGACGGAACGGCGGCGCGAGAAGCAGGTGGCCTACAACCTCGCCCACGGGATCACGCCGCAGACGGTGCGCAAGAACGTCGAGAACGTGCTCGCCGGCCTCTGGCAGGGCGACACCGACCTGTCGCGCGTCACCGCCAGGGTCGGGAAACCCATGGTCGGCGCCAACCTCGCCGCCCATCTCGATGCGCTGCGGACGCAGATGCGCAAGGCCGCCGAGAACCTCGAATTCGAGGAAGCCGCGCGGCTCAGGGACGAGGTGAAGCGGCTGGAGGCGGTGGAGCTTGCGGTGGCCGACGACCCGCTGGCGCGGCAGTCGGCGGTCGAGGAGGCCGTGGAAGAGGCGGTGAAGTCACGCGGCCGGAGCACGGCGGGACGGGCGGGGCAGCGGGGCGGGAACAAGAGGAGGGGGCGGCGGTAGAGTCGGTCGTCACTCAAGACCACCCTCCCGCGAACTCCGAAAACCGGACATCCCCCATCCTGGCGCCCGAGCACCCAGGCGCGAAGCGTTCTGGAAACGGCCGAAACGACACGGTGACGCCACGCTTTCGGCCAAATCAGAAGTTAACAACCCATTGACCCAACCGCCGACCGACCGTTTCAGAAGGATGTTCACCGTGCTGCGTACCGCCCTTTTTGCCGTCGCCCTCGCCGCCGCCCCCGCCGCGCAGGCCGCGACGGTGACGTATTCCAGTCTGGCGGCGTACGACGCCGCACAGGGCCCCTCGACGGTGGCCGAGACCTTCACGGGCAACAGGCTCGCCGGCACGATCATCCAGCAGATCACCGGGGCGCGCAGCTTCCAGAACAATCGTCTTCAGGGTGTCGCGGGCGGCCCGACCGGGACCCAGCAGACGACCCTCGTCTTCTCGACGATGCTGAAGGCCTTCGCCGTCAACATCGGAAACCTCTCCGCGGGCGAACGCGCCAACGTTCTTCTCGACGGCGTTCAGGTGGCCGCCATCGCTGGCGGATCGACGTTCTTCGGCATCTTCTCGACGAAGGCCTTCGGAACGATCACGTTCGCGGATGGCACGCTTCCTACGCTGAGCACGCAGTTCTACATCGACAACGTCCGCGTCTCGCCGGTTCCGCTGCCGGCGGCGGGCGTCGCGCTCATCGGCGCGCTGGGGCTGCTGTCGGCGGTCGGCCGGAAACGGCGCGCCTGAGGCGCCTCGACGACGGAATCGCCGGGGTCGTCATCTCGCACTCTGCGCGAGGCCTTTCGCGCAAGCGGGGGGGGGCCGCATGTGCCGGTCGGCAGTCGGGGCGGCAACCTGGCCGATGTTGGCTAACGAATGGGTGAAATCACCCATCCTGCGAACTGCCGAAGGCAAGGTTCGCGGGACGGGGGTCTGCATCCATCGGCGGGCTGGCACGGCACCCGGTCATGGCGCGCCGTTGCCCCCGTCAGCCCCGCCTCAATCCCTTGCCCGTCCTGAATTCTCTGCCGGCACCCGTCCCGACCGGGGATGCGCCACCCCTTGAAGCGCCGCCGCCGCATTCCCAGATTCCGGGTGTTCGGCACGGGTCCCCTGACCGGTGCGGACGGGGTCGTTCCGGCCCGCAGGTCATGGGTTCACCGTCCGGCATCGGAGGGTAGCTATGAAAGACATCATGTTCAAAACCAAGAGCTGGCAGGACGGTCTCAGCCTGGTGCTCGGGCTGTGGCTGATCGCCTCGCCCTGGGTTCTGGGCTTTTCGGACACCCCGGTGGTGTTCTGGAATGCCTTCGCCTTCGGCGTGCTGATCGCGGCGATGGCCCTGGTGGTCCTCGTCGAGTTCCACGAATGGGAGGAATGGACCGGCATCGTGATCGGCGCAGGGCTTGCCGTGTCGCCCTGGGTGCTCGGCGTCGCGGCGATGACCGGGACGGGCGCCGCGGTCTGGAATTTCGTGATCGTCGGGCTTCTCACGCTCGCCATGTCGGCCTGGTCGCTTGCCGACCACCGCAGCCATATGCAGACGTGAGGCAGGGAAGATCCGGGGCGCCCGCGCGGGCGCCCCGGGCGACCCTCTGCGTGCCCCCGGCGGTCACACCTTCTTGATGAGCCGGATCAGGGCCAGAAGGATCACGGCACCGATCACCGCCTGGACGAAGGCGCCGAAGAGGCCGTCGCCGAGGCCCATGCCGATCCGCGGCAGGAGGGCGCGGGCAAGGATCGCCCCCGCGACACCCACCGCCATGTTGCCCCAGAGCCCGTAGCCGTAGCCCGAGACGAGCTTTCCGGCCAGCCAGCCGGCCAAGGCGCCGACCAGAAGAATGACGATCAGTGTCAGGATACCCATGTTCGCTCCCCTGCCACCCCAGGCCCATCCCGGGCGGCGGGGCCACTCTAGCCCGTTCCGCCAGAGATGGAAGGACCGAAGCGATCAGGAAGACGGTTCGGTCTCGCCGCCGGCCTCGACTCAGTCCTTGAAGCCGCCGAGGCTGTAGACCCGGGCATATCCCATGTCCTTCAGCGTCTTGGCCGCCAGCGCGGCCCGTCCGCCGGACGCACAGTAGGTGATGACCGGCCGGTCCTTGCGGAAGGCGGGATCATGGGAGGCGGTGGCGTCGTCGGCCTTGAACTCGAGGAGCCCGCGGTTGACATGCACCGCGCCCCTGACCCTGCCCGACGCGGCCACCTCGGTTCCGTCACGGACGTCGACGACGAGCGCCCCCTCGGCGATCAGTTCCCTCGCCCGAGCCGGATCGATCTTCTCGACCGCTGCATTGGCCTCGGCCAGCATGTCCTTAACCGTCTTCGCCACTTTCGACCTCCGCTGCTCGGTTGCGCCCCGGAAGATGGAAAACCGGGGCGGGGAAGTAAAGGCCGGGCGGCCGCAGATCGCGTCAATAGACACCCATCACTTCGTACATCACCGGTTCGAACCGTGAGCAGAGCGCCGAGATCCTCCGGTTGCGCTCGCGCATCTCGGGGGCGCGAAGCATCGCCTGGAAGTCCTCGCGCCGCATCCACTGGCTGTAGTTCGCCACCCGCGTATGTGCGTCGTTCATGTGCAGCGCCGCCGAAATGAAGCCGGGCTGGTGGCGCACGAACGACTCGAAGGCATCGATCAGCTCGTCGATCAGGTCCTGCGCCGTCCCCGGCGTCGTCTCGAACGTCGTGATGACCGTCTGGCCCGCGAATTCGGTGGAAATGGTCGGCATCCGTCCCTCCGCTCTGGGTGCGCCCGAGTATCGGGCGAACCGCCCGCGCTGTAAACGGCAAGCGCCCCGACACGGCTGCTCAGAAATCGAACAGGTCCGACAGGAAGCTCTCGCGCCGTCTGCGGTGGCCGCTCCGATGGTGGTGGTCGTCGTCATCGTCGTCCCGCCAGCGGCGTTCTTCGATGCGCGGGCCGGAGCGATGGGCGGGCGGCTGCCCGGCAGGCTGCGGCGCGGCGGCAGGGGCGGCCGTGGCGATGATCTTGTCGAGTTCCCCTCGGTCCAGCCAGACGCCGCGGCAGGTCGGACAATAATCTATCTCGATACCATTCCGCTCGGTCATGGTCAGCGTCGCGCCGTCAACTGGGCATTTCATGCTCAATCCTCTTCTGCAGGGTCTGCGGATGCACATATGGTGACGCCTTCCCGCAAGAAAAAGGCAGCGGCTTTCCACCCGGTGCGCGCTCGGCTAGCCTTGCCGCATGGCCGACCACGACGCATATCGCCCCTCCCAGATCGCCAGCCTGATCGAGACGGCAGGCGTGGCCAAGGCGGCCCTCCCATCGGCGCAGATGTTCGTGCTGGCGGTGCTCGCGGGCGCGTTCATCGGGTTCGGCGGGGCTGCCTACACCGCCGTGATGGCCGGTGCCGATCCGGGCTTCGGTCCGGCGCGCCTTCTGGGTGGCGTCGTCTTCAGCCTGGGACTGATCCTCGTCATCGTGGGCGGAGCCGAGCTTTTCACCGGAAACGCGCTGATGACCATGGCGGCGGTGGACAGGCGAATCGGCCTGCGTGCGCTTCTCCGGAACTGGACGATCGTCTATCTCGGCAACCTCGCGGGATCGGTCGGGCTTGCCGTCGCTTTCTTCCTGAGCGGCCTTCTCGACGGCCAGGTGGGCGCGACCGCGGTCAGGATCGCCGAGGCGAAGGCCGGGCTGCCCGTCTTCGAGGCGATCGTCCGAGGGGCGCTCTGCAACGCCCTTGTCTGCCTGGCGGTCTGGCTGACCTTCGCAGCCCGGGACGCCACCGGCAAGATCCTGGCGATTCTCTGGCCCATCTCGGCCTTCGTGCTCCTCGGTCTCGAACACTCGGTCGCAAACATGTATCTGCTTCCGCAGGGAATGCTGGCGGGCGCGGCCGTCAGTCTGGCCTCGGCGGCGTCAAGCCTTTTCTGGGTCAGCCTGGGGAACGTGATCGGCGGTGCGGGCGGCGTTGCGCTCGCCTATCGCTTCGCCTATCCGGCGCCGTCGACCCGCTAGAGCGTGATGACGCTTGAGTGAATCGTTTGGGGATTCCCATGCGTTGGGATTTCTGGTTCACGATGGGGTCTGGGTGTGGAGGCCAGCCCTCATGACGAAACCCCTTTCGATGGACATTCGTG
>JBMOOH010000024.1:0-24011 GCA_049323795.1 Pseudomonadota bacterium | reverse complement strand
TTCAACCGCATCAAACGCTTCCGACGTATCGCCCTCAGATGCGAAAAGACCACTGCCTCATTCAAAGCCTTCGTCGCGCTCGCCTGCGCGATGGCGTGGCTGACCTAAATGAAGACACCGCCTAGGGCATCTGGGGTACTTTTTCAGTCCGGCGCAGCGGGCATCAGAAACAGTTAACCACCTGCGTTTCTCCACCTGCTGACAATCGGAGCCGATCCTTTCCGCCGCGCCGCCCGCAACCCCATGCACCCGCCCGCACGGGCGCGCAGACGCGGTGCAGGTGCGCCACGGGGTGCCGTCGGGGCCGGGAAGACCGACGCAAAGGGCCGCGTCGGGGACGCGGCCCGGACCGCCCGCAGCCTGCCCGGCGTCGCGCGGATCAGAAGGTGGTCGAGATCGTCTGGCCGGCGAGGTCCGCGCTGATCTTGGTCACCAGCGCTCCGGTTCCCGACCGGATCGCTGCAAGCGCGGCAACGCCGAGGCCGACGACGGCGGCGGTCAGCACCACCCAGTCGACCGTCACCGCCCCGTCCTGCTCGTCCTGGAATCTCCTGGTATGCCTGAAGATGTTCATTCTCGTTCTTCCCCGAAACTGCCGCGATTGCCCGGCGGACCGGGGAAGTCCGAGCCTGTACGGTGATGTCCCCCGAACGCCGTGCCATGATTTGGCCGCCGAAAAGTGGCAGGAGTTGGGCAGCGATGGCACAATTTCGGGCCTTTGGGGCTTTTTCGCGGCCGCTCCGCCCAACCGGCTGAATTCGTTCGTGATCCCTTGCCGCATTCGGGCCGGCAAGGGGACTTCTGTTGCCGAATGGCCGTAGTTTCGCCAGAAATGCAGGCCATTGTCCGCCGCCGCTGGCCGAGCGGGCCGCGATCTGCGAGGCTGGATCAACAACAAGGTGACGAGGCAGGCAGGACAGGCGGAATGAAGCAGTGGTGCGCCATTGCTCTTGCGGTTGCGTGTGTAGCGGTGCCGGCGGTTGCAGGGCCGACGCAGCCGGACGCAGTTCTGGCCGCGCCGGCAGGGTCCGGGACCGGCGCGGAGATCCGGCCCACGGCGCAAGGTCCTTCGGCCCGGACCGTCAAGGTCGGCGACCGGCCGGTCTATCCCGATTTCACGTTCCGCCGGATCGGCGTCCCCGATGCCCGTTCCGGCAGGCGCATCACCGTCCAGATCGACCCCGAGGAACAGAAACTGATGCTGTCGGCCGTCATGCCGCGTCCCGATAACCCGATTCCGCGCGGCGGGGCGGCCGCCGGCCTCGCGCCCCCGGCGGACCGGTCCCCGGGCGCCGGGCAAGGCAGCGCTGCCTACGACTGGTTCTGGACCTACGTTCCGACCCGGATCGGCGAAGCGGACGGCCGATTCCCGTCGGCGCTGGCTGCGCTCAGCCAGGGACCGGGCGGCACCTCGGTCGCCGCGCCGCGCCTTCAGGACCTGCAGGACGTCGCCGCCGCGCATGGACGCGAGATACTCGAGGCGACCGTCGGCACGCAGGTGTCGCCGGCACTCGTCCTTGCGATCATCGGAATCGAGAGCGCAGGCAGGACGGATGCCGTTTCCCCCGCCGGTGCCGTGGGCCTGATGCAGCTCATCCCGGCGACTGCCGACCGCTTCGGAATCGGCGACAGCCGCGATGCGGGCCAGAACATCAAGGGCGGTGTCGCCTATCTCGACTGGCTGATGACCGAATTCAACCGCGACCCGGTCATGGTCATTGCGGCCTACAATGCGGGCGAGAACGCGGTGAAGGCGGCCGGCGGTGTGCCGGCCTTTCCCGAAACGCGGGATTACGTGCCCAAGGTCCTTGCCGCGTGGTCGGTCGCGCGCGGACTGTGCCGGACGCCCCCCGATCTGGTGACGGATGGCTGTGTCTTTGCGGTGAGCGGCTGATGACGGAGATCCGGGAAGTGGCGGCGTCGCGGCCGCTTGTCCTTGACGTGGACGGTACGTTCCTGCGGACCGACATGCTGTTCGAGACCTTCTGGGCCGGCCTCGGCCGCGACCCGTTCGGGGTGCTCCGTGCCGTCCTGCGCGATTTCCGCCGCCCCGAGCGGCTCAAGGCCGAGCTCGCCCGCATCGCCCCCATCCGCACCGATCTCCTGCCGGTGAGCCCGGCCGTCGCCGAGCTTGCGCTCAGGGCCCGTGCCGAAGGGCGCGAGGTCATCCTCGCCTCGGCGGCCGACGAGTCGCTCGTCCGGCGGCTGTCGGCGGATTATGCGCTCTCCGACCGCGTCTTCGCGTCGGACGGGCAGACGAACCTCAAGGGCCGCCGCAAGGCTGCGGCGCTCGTCGGCGCCTTCGGCGAGCGTGGCTTCGACTACGCGGGGAACGCGCCCGTGGACATGGCGGTCTGGGAACGGGCCGAAAACGCGATTGTCGTGGGCCATGTCTCGGCCGCCAGGGGCCTTGCCGCGGCAGGCGTCGCCGTAACCGACCTTCCCGGCGGCTGGGACTGGCGCGGGCTTCTCAGGGCGATGCGCCCGCACCAGTGGGTCAAGAACGTCCTTCTGATCCTGCCGATGATCGCCGCCCACCGCTTCGACCTCGCGACGCTCCTGCCGATCCTCCTTGGGATCGTCGCCTTCTCGGCCGCGGCCTCGTGCATCTACATCGTGAACGACCTGATGGACCTCGAGGCCGATCGCCTCCACCCCACCAAGTGCCGCCGTCCCTTCGCGAGCGGCGACGTCCCGATCCAGATCGGCATGGCGGCCTCTGCGGGGCTCGGGGCCCTCGCCATCGGGATCGCGCTCGCGCTGACCTGGGCCTTCGTGGGGGTGATCGTCCTCTACATGATGCTCTCGCTCGGCTATTCGCTGAAGCTGAAGCGCCTCCGCTGGGTCGATATCGCGACGCTCGCGTCCCTCTACACCGTCCGTGTCGTGGCGGGGGCGGCGGCGGCGGCGGTGGACGTGTCGATCTACATGCTGATCTTCATCTTCCCGATCTTCATCACGCTCGGCTGCGTGAAGCGGCTGACCGAGCTGACGCTCGCCAAGTCCGACGAGAAACTCCCCGGCCGCGGCTATGCCCGCTCCGACCGCGGCGACCTTCTGAACGTCGCCTGGCTCGGCACCATCGGCGCGCTTGTCATCTTCTTCCTCTACTCGGTCAGCGACCAGGGGAGGGAGCTTTACCCGACGACCTGGATCCTCTGGGCCGCGATGTTCCCGATGGCGCTCTGGCTCGTCCGGATGGTGGCGCTCGGCTGGTACGGCAAGCAGGACTACGATCCGATCGTCTTCGCCATGCGCGACAAGTTCGGGATCGGCATCCTGATGCTGACGCTCAGCCTCATGTTCTGGGCCGCGGGCCTCTGGGCGCAGTGGTTCGGCGCGGTGCAGGGGTAGGGATCTTTCAGATCCTCATCTTCTTGAAGGCGAATTCCGGCACATGGATGATGACGAGCATGATGTAGCGCCAGAAGAACGGCGTGTAGATCACGTTGCGCTTCTTACGCACCGCCTTCAGGATGTCGTCCGCCACCGCCTCGGGCGCGGCCACGAGGAACATCCCCGGCAGGCCCCAGGTCATGCCCGTGTCGACAAAGCCCGGCTTCACCGTCACCACGTGCCCGCCCGCCCGCGTCAGCCGGTTCCGCAAGCCCGACAGGTACGTCGCGAACCCCGCCTTGGCGCTGCCATAGACGTAGTTGCCGAGCCGCCCCCGGTCGCCCGCGACCGAGGCGACGCCGACGACCGTCCCGCCGCCGCGCTCTTCCATGAGTGGCGCCAGCATCTGGAGGAACCGCGCCGGCCCAGTATGGCTGTCCTGCACGACTCCGTCGATCAGCGATGGATCGGCGTCGATTTCTCCTTGCGCCGGCATCGAGCCGACGAAGACGGCAGCGTTGAGTTCGCCTTCTTCCGAAGCCATCCTCTCGATCAGCGCGCCGAACCCCTTCGGCTCGCGCGCGTCGAAGGCCACCGCCTCGGACACCCGCGCGCCGCGCAACCGGCAGTCGGCGGCCAGCGCCGCGAGGTCCTCGGCATCGCGGCCGGCCAGAAGCACCCCCGCGCCCTCGGCCGCGACCTTCCGCGCGAAGGCGCGCGCCATCGAGGACGTCGCGCCGAGCACGATCCAGGTGCGGTTCACGTTACGCGCCTTCATGCCGCGCCTCTCAGCTTCAGCCGCCGGATCATGTCGGTCATCAGGTTCCGCTCCGGGTCCGCGCGCTCGGCCTCGGCCCGCCACGCGCCCAGCTCCTGGTACATCGCCCCCGCGTCCGACCCGCGCGCCAGGCTGTCCTTTGCGAAGTAGAGTCGGCCGCCCGCATCCGCCGTCTGGTCCTCGAGCCGCTTGATCAGCTCCCGCGCCTCGGCCCGGTTGGGAAAGTCCACCGCCAGCGTATAGCCCTCCATCGGAAAGCTCAGATACCCCGCGCGCCCCGGCCCCATCCGCTTCAGCACGGCCAAGGGCGAGGCGAGGCCGGAAGTGGCGATCGTCTCCATCATCGACCGGAGCGCCGGGGCCGCCCGTTCGGGCACGACGCACTGGAACTGGTGGAACCCGCGCTTCCCGTAAAGCCGGTTCCAGTCGCGGATCCTGTCGAGCGGGAAGAAGAAGTCCGAGATCGGCTTGACCACCGTCCGGCCCGTCTCGGGCACCCGCCGCCAGTAGGCCGCGTTGAAGGCCCGCACGACGGGCTGCGACAGCGCGAAGCGCGGCGCGTCGAACGGCACCCTGCGGTACCTGGCCCGCTTTGGCACCAGGCCCGACGCCGTCTCGCCCTCTTCCAGGATCCCGCGCCCCAGCGATGGTCCCTTGGCCGTCGCGTCGATCCAGCCGACCGTATAGGTCGCGGTCGAGGCGTCGAGGAGCGCGAGGAACTCGTCCCAGTCCCCGACCCGCCGCTCTGTCACCATCATCACGTCGCCCCTGCAGGGGATGAGCCGGATGTGCGCCGAGGAAATCACCCCCGTCTGTCCCAGCCCGCCTGCCGTCGCGCGGAAGAGCGCGGGCGTGCCCTCGGGGGTCACCTCGATCACCCGGTCGCCCTGGTGCAGCGTCAGCGACACGACGTGCTGCCCGAAGCTTCCGACATGGTGGTGGTTCTTGCCGTGCACGTCCTGCCCGATGCAGCCGCCGACCGTGGCGAAGCCGGTCCCGGGCATCACCGCCGGCAGCCACCCCTTCGGCGCGAAGGCCGCGGCGATCTCGCCCACCCGCGCGCCCGCCTCGACATCGAGGATGCCCGTCGCCTCGTCGAAGGACAGCATCCGGTCGAGCCGCGTCATGTCGATGATCCGCCCGCCGCCGTTCAGCGCCGCATCGCCATAGCTGCGCTTCATGCCCACGGCGGGGGCATAGGTCTCGGCCAGCGTCTCGGAGAGCGCGCGCATCCGTTCCGGGCGTGCGATCTCGCCATGCGCGGTCAGGGCCCGGCCCCAGCCGGAATAGTCAGCGGTTTTCCAGCGCATCGCGGGCCTTCAGGGAATGACGTTCGGCGAGCGGAAAGACCCCCAGCCCGAGGACAAGGGCGAACCACAGCGTCGTGACCCGGATCACCGCCGTTGCCGCCACGGCGGCATCGAGCGGCACCTGCGCCGCGACAAGGAGCGCGATCATCGCCGCCTCGGCCCCGCCCACCCCGCCCGGCGCCCCGGTGACGCCGCCCGCGAGCGTCGCGAAGACGAAGATCGCGGCGGCATGCCAGAGCCCGATATCGGCGCCGAGCCAGACGAGAAGCAGATGAAAGGCATAGATTTCCAGAAACCACCCGGCGCAGCCGAGCGCCAGTGCCGGTACCAGAACGCGCGGATCGTCAAACCGCTCCATCGTGCGGACGGCGGCGCGGACCCTGGCGAAGAAGCGCGGCGCCCGGCGGACCACCGCATGGGTCCGCGTGACGACCGTTTCCAGAAGACGCGGCCGCGTGGCGAAGATCGCCGCGGCGAGGGCGACCACCACCGCGACGGGCGCACCCGTCAGTCCGCCGCCCGTCGCAAGCGCGAGCGACAGCCCGAGGAGGAGCGCGAGCGCCGCAAGATCCCCCGCCCGGTCCATCAGGATCACCGGTGCCGTCGCCTCGACCGTCCGGCCCGATTCGCGCGCAAGCCACCGCATCCGCACGAGTTCCCCCACACGGGCAGGCGTCACGGTCATCGCGAAGCCGCCGACGAAGTGCCGTGCGTCGGAGGCGAGGGACAGGCCGAACCCGAGCCGGCGCGAGAACAGGTGCCAGCGGAGCGCGCGCAACCCGTAGTTCCCGAGCGACAGGAGAAGGAGCAGCCCGAACTGCCAGACCGTCACGATGCGCACCTGCGCCCAGGTCTCGCGCCAGCCGGTCGCGGCGGCAAGGCCGATGAACCCGGCGGCAAACAGCGCCAGCAGCCCCCCCATGACCAGCAGGTCACGCGGGCGGCGCGGACGGGCAGGTTTTTCAACGGGGGCGTCGGCGGTCATCATTGCCGGCCGGGTATCAACGGAATGGGGCAGGAATATGGAGCTGTTTCGAAACTTGCGACAGTGGCAAAGCGGATTTCGGGCCGCGTTCAGCCTGTCCGCCGAGCCCCCGCCAACGCGGGGCCCGGTGCCGTCGGGATCATTCGAACACGTCCCTCCACTCCGGGTGGCGCTGGGCCTGCGCCCTGACGAAGGGACAGAGGGCGATCACCCTCACCCCCTCGGCCCGCGCATCCGCGACCAGCCTCTCGACCAGCCGCCTGCCCGCACCGGTGCCGCGCATCGCCTCGGGCACCTCGGTATGGTCCGCAATGATCTTCGTCGGGCCGACGACCGACCAGGTCAGTTCCGCCTCGGCCCCGTTCAGACGAAGCACGTAGCGCCCCTTCGCGGGGCTCTGTTCGCGGGTGATCCCGGTGTCGGTCATCGCCTCTTCCTCCTCCGCGGGCTTTCGGCCGCGCCCTCGGCGCCGCGCCCCTCCGTCGGACTGCGGCGCAGCCGCCGCCGGCACGGGGCCCCGGATGCCGCGGTCAGACGAGCGTCGCCTCGGTCGCCGCGCGCAGGTCGGCCTCGGTCACGCCATCGGCAAGCTCCACGATCCTGAGCCCCCCCGGCACCACGTCGAGGACGCCGAGGTTGGTGATGATCCGGCTGACGACGCCCGCGCCGGTCAGCGGCAGGGTGCAGCGGTGCAGCACCTTCGACGCGCCGTCCTTCGAGGTGTGGTCCATCACCACGACGACGCGCTTCACGCCCGCGACAAGGTCCATCGCGCCGCCCATGCCCTTGACGAGCTTGCCGGGGATCATCCAGTTCGCCAGGTCGCCGTTCTCGGCCACCTCCATCGCGCCGAGGATCGCCATGGCGATCTTGCCGCCGCGGATCATCGCGAAGCTCGTGGCTGAATCGAAGAAGGCGGTCTGGGGCAGTTCGGTGATGGTCTGTTTCCCTGCGTTGATGAGGTCGGGGTCTTCCTCGCCCTCGAAAGGAAAGGGCCCCATGCCCAGCATGCCGTTCTCGGACTGGAGCGTGACGCTGACGCCTTCGGGGATGTAGTTCGCCACCAGGGTCGGGATGCCGATCCCGAGGTTGACGTACATCCCGTCCTTCAGTTCCTGCGCTGCGCGGGCGGCCATCCGGTTGCGGTCCCAGGGCATGTCACACGGCCTCCTTCTTGCGCACGGTCCGGTTCTCGATCCGCTTCTCGTGGGGGCCGGCGATGATGCGGTGGACGTAGATGCCGGGCAGGTGGATCGCGTCGGGGTCGAGCGACCCGAGCGGCACGATCTCCTCGACCTCGGCCACGCAAGTGCGCCCGCAGGTTGCGGCGGGGACGTTGAAGTTGCGCGCGGTCTTGCGGAAGACGAGGTTTCCGCTCGGGTCCGCCTTCCAGGCCTTGACGATGGCAAGGTCGGCGACGATCCCGCGTTCGAGGATATAGGTGCGCCCGTCGAAGACGTGGTGTTCCTTGCCCTCGGCAATCACCGTGCCGACGCCGGTCGCGGTGTAGAAGCCGGGGATGCCCGCGCCCCCCGCCCGCATCCGTTCCGCCAGCGTGCCCTGCGGGTTGAATTCCAGCTCCAGCTCGCCCGAGAGGTACTGGCGCATGAACTCCGCGTTCTCGCCGACGTAGGACGAGATCATCTTCCTGACCTGCCGCGTGGCGAGCAGGATGCCGAGGCCGAAGCCGTCCACCCCGGCGTTGTTCGACGCGATGGTCAGGTTCTTCGTGCCCGCCTCGCGGATCGCGGCGATCAGAAGCTCGGGGATGCCGCAGAGGCCGAAGCCGCCGCTCGCGATGAACATGCCGTCGGACAGGAGCCCGTCGAGCGCCGATTTCGCGTCCGGATAGACCTTCTTCATGACTGCGACCCCTTCGGTTTCCCCCTCGCGGCACGCAGTTAGGGCGGGGACGGGGGCCAAGTCAATCGCCGCAGCGCGGCATGGCGCTTCGTGTCCCTTCCGCTCTGCCGCAGACTGTGGCGATATGCGCGCCAGCGCCCCTGCGCCCCTGCGCCACGGGAGACACGAGTGACGGCACGCCGGCTGACCCTGACGGACGACCACGTGGCCCGGATCGAGCGGCCGGTCGAGGACCAGGGGCCGCGCGCCGACCTGACGCCCATGACCGGCGAGGATTTCGAGGCGGCCGCGCGCCGGTTTCTGACGCGGATCGAGGGGCGGCCCTTCTGGCTCTTCGCCTATGGCTCGCTGATCTGGAACCCGGCCTTCGAGCATCTGGAACACCGCAGGGCGACCGCCCATGGCTGGCGGCGGTCGTTCTGCCTGCACATGACGAACTGGCGGGCGACGCAGGACCGGCCGGGGCTGATGCTGGCGCTCGACCGGGGCGGATCCTGCCTGGGCGTCGCCTACCGCCTGCCCGACGAAGACCGGCGGGCGCAGATGGTGCGGCTTCTGAAACGCGAGACCCGTTATCACGAGGACCTGCCCTGGATCCGGTTCATTCCCCTGAGGTCGGGGGGCGAGAGGCTGACGGCGCTCGTCTTCTACGCCGCGCCGTCCACCCCCGACGGCGACCTGATCCGCCTGCCCGAGGCCGAACAGGTCCGCCGCCTCGCCCGCGCGGTCGGCCACAGGGGAAGCTGCGCGGCCTACCTTCTCAACACCGTCCGGCGCCTCGAGGACCTCGGCATCCACGACCGCTACCTCTGGCGGCTCCAGCGCCTCGTCGCGGAAGAGATCGAGACACTGGGGGACAGGCTGGACTGAGCGTCTCCTTCATCTTGGTCCAAGTATCCCGGAGGGGTCAGGGGAGGCAGCGCCTCCCCTGCCTTGCCCGAACGCCGCCGTCAGCGCGATCTCCACCATGGCGCCGAAGCTCCGCTCGCGGTCGAGCGCCGGCAGCGCCTCGTGCGTGATCAGGTGGTCCGAGATCGTCAGGACCGTCAGGGCGCGGACGCCGAAGCGGGCGGCGACGGTGTAGAGCTCGGCGGTTTCCATCTCGACGGCGAGGACGCCGTGGCGGGCGAGAACCCCGGTCAGGTCGGTGCGTTCGTCATAGAAGGCGTCGCCCGAGACGATGCCGCCCACGTGCGGGTCGAGGCCCTTCGCCTCGGCCGCCGCGACGGCCCTGCGGAGGAGGGTGAAGTCGGCGCACGGGGCGAAGCGGGCCTCGCGGAACGAGAGGCCCGAGGGCGTGCCCATCGACGAGGCCGTCATGGCGATGACGACGTCGCGCATCCTGACCCGTTCCAGCATCGCGCCGGCCGAGCCGATGCGGATCAGGGTCTTTGCGCCGTGGTCGCGGATCAGTTCGTGGGCGTAGATCGACAAGGACGGCATCCCCATGCCCGACCCGTGGATGGTGACGGGGTGGCCTTTCCAGGTGCCGGTGTAGCCCAGCATCCCCCGGACCTCGTTCACGAGGCGGGGGGTGTCGAGGAAGGTCTCGGCCGCCCAGCGGGCACGGTAGGGGTCGCCGGGCATGAGGACGGTTTCCGCGATCTCGCCGGGGGCCGCGCCGATATGGGTGGACATGGGTTTCCTCCTGCCTGTCCCGGGCAGAGGTAGACCATGCTTGGCGGCGGCGCAAAGCGCTCAGTCGCGGGCGGCGCGGAGGGCTTCGTAGGTCGCGTGGTTGGGACAGAAGACGGCGCGCGCAGGATCGTCGCCGGGGTCGGCCAGGAAGGCGCGGCAGGCGCCGAGCGACTCGCAGGACCGGCAGCTTTCGACCATGCCGGCGATGTCCTGGTTGTGACCCCTCAGTTCTTGCGGGCCGAGGCCGTGACGTGCGGCCATGGCAAGCATGCGGTCGGTGACCTCCCTCGGGGCGGCGACCACGTTGCGCAGGCCGGCGCGCGAGAGGCCCAGATCCCCGAGTTCGCGCTCGTCGAGCCCGTCGACCTCGCGCAGGGCGCGGACCCGGTCGAACCAGGACAGGAGGCGGTCGAACATCATGATCATGAGACCTCCGGCACAGCGATTGCCGGAGGTCTAGGGGGCGGTGCGGGCCGTTTCCTTGATCTGGCGCAAACCGGCGGGTGCGGGGCGCCGCTATTCCGCTGCTTCCGCCTTGCGGTCGGCGAGCCTCACCACGTCGCGCATGATGCGGTTCAGCTCGAAATCCTTCGGCGTATAGACCCCCGCGACGCCCTTCGCGCGGAGCGTGGCCGCGTCGGCCGCGGGGATGATGCCGCCGACGATGACCGGGACATGCGACAGCCCGGCGGCACGGAGGCGGTCCATCACGTCGGTGACGAGCGGCAGGTGGCTGCCCGAGAGGATCGACAGGCCGATGACATGTGGGCACCTGTCGGCGGCGGCTGCGACGATGGCCTCGGGCGTCAGGCGGATGCCTTCGTAGGCGATCTCCATCCCGCAGTCGCGGGCGCGGGCGGCGATCTGCTCGGCGCCGTTCGAGTGGCCGTCGAGGCCGGGCTTGCCGATCAGGAACGAGAGGCGCCGGCCGAGGCGGGCGGACACCGCATCGACCTCGGCGCGGATCTCGTCGAGGCCCTCGGTGCGGTTCGAGGGGTTGCGGGACACGCCGGTGGGGCCCCGGTATTCGCCGTGAACGGCGCGCATGGCCTCGGCCCATTCGCCGGTGGTGACACCCGCGCGCGCGGCCCCGATCGAGGCCGGCATGACGTTCGCGCCGGTCTCGGCGGCGTGGCGGAGCGCGGCGAGGGCCTTGGCGACGGCCTCGGGGTTGCGGGTGCGGCGCCAGGTTTCGAGCCGCGCGACCTGCTCCGCCTCGACCGCCGGATCGACCGTCAGGATCGACCCGTCCCCGGCCGTGAGGGGCGAGGGTTCGCCCGACTGCCAGCGGTTGACGCCGACGATGACGGTTTCGCCCGACTCGATGCGCGCGATCCGCTCGGCGTTCGACTCCACGAGCCGGGCCTTCATGTAGTCGATCGCCGCGACCGCCCCGCCCATTCCGTCCAGCGTGGCGAGTTCGGCGCGGGCGCCGTCCTTCAGTTCCTCGACCTTGGCGGCGACGACCGGGTTGCCGTCGAAGAGGTCGCCGTAGTCGAGAAGGTCGGTCTCGCAGGCGAGGATCTGCTGCATCCGCATCGACCACTGCTGGTCCCACGGGCGGGGCAGGCCCAGCGCCTCGTTCCACGCCGGAAGCTGCACCGCGCGGGCGCGGGCGTTCTTCGAGAGGGTGACGGCGAGCATCTCGAGCAGGATGCGGTAGACGTTGTTTTCGGGCTGCTGCTCGGTGAGGCCGAGCGAGTTCACCTGCACCCCGTAGCGGAAGCGGCGGTGGCGTTCGTCGGCGATGCCGTAGCGGTCGCGGCAGATCTCGTCCCAGAGTTCGGTGAAGGCGCGCATCTTGCACATCTCGGTGACGAACCGGATACCCGCATTCACGAAGAAGCTGATGCGGCCGGTCATCGCCGGGAACTGTTCTGGCGGAACCTTGCCCTTCAGGCCGTCGAGCGCCGCGCAGGCGGTGGCGAGCGCGAAGGCGAGCTCCTGTTCCGGCGTCGCGCCGGCTTCCTGCAGGTGGTAGGAACAGACGTTCATCGGGTTCCACTTCGGCAGGTGGACGCCCGTGTAGGCGGCAATGTCGGTGATCATCCTGAGCGACGGTTCCGGCGGCAGGATGTAGGTGCCGCGGCTCAGGTATTCCTTGAGGATGTCGTTCTGCACGGTGCCCTGGAGGGCCGAGACGTCGGCCCCCTGTTCCTCGGCCACGACGATGTAGAGCGCCAAGAGCCACGGGGCCGTCGCGTTGATCGTCATCGAGGTGTTCATCCTGTCGAGCGGGATGCCCTGGAAGAGCGTCCGCATGTCGCCCAGATGACAGACCGGCACGCCGACCTTGCCGACCTCGCCCCGGGCCAGCACGTGGTCGCTGTCGTAGCCCGTCTGCGTGGGCAGGTCGAAGGCAATGGACAGGCCTGTCTGACCCTTGGCGAGGTTCGCGCGGTAGAGCGCATTCGACTTCTCGGCCGTGGAATGCCCCGCGTAGGTGCGGATCAGCCAGGGCTGGTCCTTCTGGGTCATCTCGGGCCTCCGAATCCGTACAGCAACTTTATTTCTAAGATGCGGAGATAGTGGCAACATCCTTGCGTGTCAATTCGCCGCGCTGCGGCGTGGAAACGGTTTTGCCCGCACCTTCGCCACTGTGTATGTCTGCCCCCCATGTGGCGAACCGTCGAAATCCCGATCTGGCTTCTGACGCTGATCCTGATCCTCGCCCTTCTGTCGTTCCTGTCGCACTTCCTGTTCCCCTCGGTCCGCTGGTTCCTCCGCCGCCGGATGGAGCGGCTGGTGGCGGAACTGAACAAGCGGCTGGAACGGCCGATCCAGCCCTTCAAGCTGATGCACCGCAACGACATGATCGTCCGGCTGGCGCATGACCCCAAGGTGATGGAGGCGGTCGTGGCAACGGCGGCCGAGACGGGGCAGCCGGAAAGCGTGGCCCTCGAACGGGCGCGGTCCTATGCACGCGAGATCGTGCCGTCGTTCTCGGCGCTCCTCTACTTCGGGATCGCGACGCGGGTGGCGCGGAAGGTGGCGCGGCTCCTCTACCGGGTCCGGATCGAGCGCTTCGATGCCGAGGCGCTGGCCGCGATCGACCGGAAGGCGACGGTCGTCTTCGTGATGAACCACCGGTCGAACATGGACTACGTGCTGGTCACGTATCTGGCTGCCAGCCGGTCGGCGCTGTCCTACGCGGTGGGCGAATGGGCGCGGATCTGGCCCCTGTCGGGCCTGATCCGGTCGATGGGCGCCTACTTCATCCGCCGCAGGTCGGACAACGGGCTCTATCGCCGGGTTCTGGCGCGGTATGTGCAGATGGCGACCGAAGAGGGCGTCACCCAGGCGATCTTTCCCGAAGGCGGCCTCAGCCTCGACGGGCGGCTCGGGCCGCCAAAGCTCGGGATCCTCAGCTACATCGTGCAGGGCTGGCGGCCCGGCGCGCGCGAGGTCGTGTTCATCCCCGTCGCGCTGAATTACGACCGGGTGTTCGAGGACCGTGTCCTGATCGCGGCGGCCGAGGCAGGACGGCGGCGGTTCCGGACCAATCCGCTGTCGATCCTGCGGTTCGTGCTGAAGCATGCCTGGCGGAAGCTCACGGGCCGCTTCCGGCGCTTCGGCTATGCGGCCGTCAGCTTCGGCGCGCCGGTGACGCTCTCGGACATCGTGGCCGAGGGGGTGGAGCATGCGACCGAGCGGCTGGCGCTGCGGCTGATGGGCGAGATCCGCGCCGTGATGCCGGTGCCGCCGGTACCGCTGGTGGCGGCGGCCCTGGGCGACGACGCGACCATCCGCAGGCCGGAGCTGATGGCGCGCATGCATGCTCTGGCGGAGAGGCTCGCGGTGACGGGCCGGCATGTCGCCGTGCCGCCGGGGCCGGTCGAGACGCGGGTCGAGACGGCGCTCGATACGCTCGAGCGGAGGCGGCTGATCACGCGCGACGGTGATCTTCTCTGCGTTGCGGCAGAGGCGGGGCCGATTCTGCGGTTCTACGCGGCCTCGATCGGCGACATCCTGGGGAACGAGAGTGCCGGAACCGGGCCGACCGAGGCGACGGTCGAAACCGCAAAGTCATAAAATTACAAAATTCCATTCTGTGGGGTTGCAAAATTGCTTTCTCGATTCTAGACCATCGGCATCTGCGCGATTCTGCGCTGCGGCGAAATGGTTGAGGTCGATGATGGCTCTGGACAGCAACGGCAGGATGGTGGCCTACGAGGCGCCGGAGAAGGACCTCTACGAACTGGGCGAGATGCCGCCGCCCGGCTACGTGCCGAAGCAGATGTACGCCTGGGCCATCCGCCGAGAGCGTCACGGCAGCCCCGACACCGCCATGCAGGTCGAGGTCGTCGATACGCCCGGGATCGACAGCCAGGAGGTGCTCGTCCTCGTGATGGCGGCAGGGGTCAACTACAACGGCGTCTGGGCCGCACTCGGCCTGCCGATCAGCCCCTTCGACGGCCACAGGGCACCCTATCACATCGCGGGGTCGGACGCGGCAGGGATCGTCTGGAAGGTGGGCGACAAGGTGAAGCGCTGGAAGGTGGGGGACGAGGTCGTCGTCCACTGCAACCAGGACGACGGCGACGATGAGGAATGCAACGGCGGCGACCCGATGTTCTCGCCCAGCCAGCGCATCTGGGGCTACGAGACGCCGGACGGCTCCTTCGCGCAGTTCGCCCGCGTCCAGGCCCGCCAGCTCATGGCCCGGCCGAAGCACCTGACGTGGGAGGAGTCGGCCTGCTACACGCTGACGCTCGCCACCACCTACCGGATGCTCTTCGGCCACCACCCGCACGAGCTGAAGCCCGGCCAGAACGTGCTCGTCTGGGGTGCGTCGGGGGGCCTCGGATCCTATGCGATCCAACTCATCAACACGGCGGGCGCGAACGCGATCGCGGTCATCAGCGATGAATCGAAGCGCGACTTCGTCATGGGCCTCGGCGCGAAAGGCGCGATCAACCGCAAGGAATTCACCTGCTGGGGACAGATGCCAAAGGTCGGCAGCCCCGAATACAAGGAATGGTTCGCCGAGGTCCGCAAGTTCGGCAAGGCGATCTGGGACATCACCGGCAAGGGCGTAAATGTCGACCTGGTCTTCGAACACCCCGGGGAAAGCACCTTCCCGGTGTCGGTGTTCGTGGTGAAGCGCGGCGGCATGGTGGTGATCTGCGCCGGCACGACCGGGTTCAACCTGACGCTCGATGCGCGCTATCTCTGGATGCACCAGAAGCGGGTGCAGGGCAGCCACTTCGCCAACCTCAAGCAGGCGAGCGCCGCGAACAAGCTGATGCTGGAACGCCGGCTCGATCCCTGCATGTCCGAGGTCTTTCCCTGGGCCGAGATACCGGCCGCGCACATGAAGATGCTCAGGAACGAACACAAACCGGGCAATATGGCGGTATTGGTGCAGGCTCCGGCTGCCGGACTGCGGACGTTCGAGGATGCCGTCGAACTCGGCAGGCGTCCCTGATGCCGGTGCCGTCGGTGGATGGATGCCTCCGACATATTTTCCGGAACGCCAGATTTTCAACCAAAGCCTTTGAAAATCAATCCTCTGCCCATGTCCCTCTCCCCATTTTCGGCGAGTTGCCCACAGCCCTGCGCAAGTAAACATTAACATGTATAGGTTGTGAACGCAGGTGGCAGGACTCTTCACGCGGGGTGTGGAATGCAGTATGACTGGATTTTGGACGTGCTGGCCGATCTGAAGACTTTTGCAAAGTCGAATGGTCTTGCTGCACTGGCCGAACGACTCGACGATACATCTCTACTTGCTGCAGCCGAGATAGCGCAAAGGGCCGGAGAGCCGGCGGGGGAGGCGCGCAAATATGCGGATCAGGCTGGACCGCTTTTCTTCCCGACTCCAACAGGCAAGAACGCTTGACGAGCTTCAGGCGGTCATCGTCGCCCTGCGGGATGAAGTGGATATCGAGCATCTGGTCTATCATTCCGTCAGCGGTTCCGGCCACCAATATGCGGCGCTGACCTATTCGCCCGCCTGGGTCGATCGCTACATCGAGCAGGATTACTCGCGCATCGATCCCGTGGTCAGCGGGTGCTTCAGCCGGTTCCAGCCGCTCGACTGGAAGACGCTCGACTGGACATCGAAGCCGGTTCGCGCCTTCCTGTCGGAGGCGCTCGAAGCCGGCGTGGGGAACCAGGGGCTGTCGATCCCGATCCGCGGGCCGAAGGGCCAGTTCGCGATGTTCACCGTCTCGAGCCGCTGCGCGGATGCGCGATGGCTCCGCTTCAAGGACCAGTACACGACTGATCTCATCCTCGTTGCGCACTTCATCAATCAACGGGCGCTGGAACTGGAGAGGGGCACCGACTTCCACGAGAGCGCGCGGCTGTCCCCGCGCGAACTGGATGCGCTGACCATGCTTGCGATGGGCTTGAGCCGGTCGCAAGCATCGGAATGGCTGTCGATTTCCGAACATACGTTCCGGGTCTATGTCGAGAGCGCCCGGTCGAAGCTCGGGGCGAACAATTCCACCCATGCCGTCGCCAAGGCGATCGCCCTCGGCCTCGTGCTGCTGTGAACGCAAAGTGACCCGTCCGGCGGGAGCGCGAAGCCAGGGTTAACCAGTTTCGCCGTAGCCCTTCCTGATACCGTCAGGAGGGCTCGATGCTGCGCTATGTCACCGGGGCGGAACTGCGCCGGCACGGAAAACTCTTCGACACGATGTTTCGCGACCGCGCGGCGCAGTTCCGGGACCGCCTCGGCTGGGTGGTGCGGGTGAACGGACAGGGATACGAGCGGGACGAGTACGACGAGGCCGATCCGCTCTACGTGATCTGGGAGAACGCGGACGGCTCGCACGGCGGGTCGATGCGGTTCCTGCCGACGGCAGGGGGCCCCACGATGGTCAACGACCACTTCGCCCGGCTGATCCCCGAGGGGCGCATCGCCGACGCGCGCATCTGGGAATGCACGCGCTTCTGCCTGTCGCCCGAGGCCGGACCGCGCGTCTCGGCGGCGCTGATGCTCGGCGGGGCCGAAGTGGGCCTCGGATTCGGGCTGACCCACGCGGTCGGGATCTTCGACGACCGGATGGTGCGGATCTATCGCCTGCTCGGCTGGTCGCCCGAGATCGTGTCGCGCGAGGGCGCGGGGAGAGAGGCGATCGGGCTTGGCTGCTGGGCGTTTTCCCGGTCGGTTCGGCTGGCGATGGCGGCGCGGGCGGGACTGTCGCCGGAAATCTCGGCCCTCTGGTTCGCGCGGGCCGGCATGGCGGACCGGATCGCGGCCTGAGGCCGAGAAAGACGGTTGCGGCCGCCGCCGGCGGCCTTACGGTCGCCGGCATGGTCCTGCCCGCGCTCCAGTTTTCCGACGATCAGGCGACCGCCTGGGACGACCTTGCCGAGACGCTGGCGGGGGCGGGCGTGGACGTGAACGGCGGCATCGTCCTGCCTTCCGGGCCGAACCCGAGGCCCTCGGTGCGCGCGGTCATCGGCAAGGCCGGGTCGGGCAAGACGATGTTGCTCGCCGAACTCGCCCGGGCGCTTGCCGGCGCGGGTGTCGAGACAGTATCGGGCGACTGGGAGGGCAGGCGCCGCGCCCAGCGCCGTACGCTTGCCATCCTTGCGCCCACGAACAAGGCGGCTGCGGTGCTGCGGGGGCGCGGTGTGCCCGCGACGACCATTCACCGCATCCTCTACACGCCGATCTACGACCCCCAGTACGAGCGCATCGCCGAATGGCTCGCGAACGGCGGCGACCGCCCGGTGGTCGAGGGGCTGACGGACGTGGCACTCGACCGGGCGAAGGCGTTCCACGACCAGGTGCCCTCGATCCCCGGCGCGCTGGCGGCGGCGGGTCTGCGCGGGTCGGACTTCATCAAGGGCTGGAAGCGCCGCGAGGAGCCGCTCGACATCGGGTTCGTCGACGAAGCCTCGATGCTCGACGAACGCGCGCTCGACGACCTGAGGGAGATCTTCTCCACCCTCATCCTCTTCGGCGACCCCGCGCAGCTCGCCCCCGTGGGGGCGTCGGGCGAGATGGTGTTCGACAAGCTGCCCGCGCCCGCCCGCCTGATCCTGTCGCGCATCCACCGGCAGGAATGGGACAGCCCGATCCTCGACCTTGCCCATGCCCTCGGCGACCCGGACGTGGGTTTCGAGGAGTTCGAGGACATGGTCCGCCACGCCGCCCGCGACGACGACCGCATCGTCTGGGCCGAACGGATCGAGGCCGGGATCATGGCGCGCTCTCCCGCCCTCGTCTGGCGGAACCAGACCCGGATCCGGTTGATCCAGGCTTTCCGGTCCGCCTATGGCGCGCCCGGGGACGCGCTCCTGCCGGGCGAGCCGCTGATCTGCGACGGGATCGAGCTGCCCTTGAAGCACCGCAAGAAGCGCATCGACCTCGAGGCGCGGGGGCTCATCAAGGGGGCGCAGGTGATCTACCTCGGCCCGGGCAGCAAGGACCAGTTCTCGCGCCTGCACATCGTCGGGGCCGAGGACCCGCGGGTGTCGGCCGCGTCGATCATCAAGATCGAGAAGGAGGGCGAGGAGGACCCCTTCATCCCCTTCGCGGCGCGGATGGGGGCGGTGTTCCTGCACGGGGCGGCGGTGACGATCCACAAGGCGCAAGGGTCGCAGTGGGAGGACGTGCAGGTCTTCGCGCCCGACCTCTATGCGGCCTGGCGGTCGGGGCGGGTGGAATCGGGGATCCCGCTCTGGAAGCGGCTCGCCTATGTCGCGATCACCCGGGCCGAGAGGCGGCTCTTCTGGGTGGTGCGGAACCGGCTCGGCCGCCCGGCCGAGGCGCTGGGGGTGGACGACCTGCCGCGTGCGGCGGGGGCACTTGCCCTGAGTGGTGAGGTGGAGTAGCGCGCCCGCGCCCGCCGGAAGCCGAAACCCGGTCCTGCCGCCTTGTCGGCCCGCGACGCCAGCGGCTAAGGTCGCGCTAGCCCGTTCCCCGAAAGGCCCGTCCCATGCGCTGCGTCTTCGTCCAGTTCCGCTGCCACCCCGGCAAGACCTACGAGGTCGCCTCGGCCATCTACGACCGGGAAGTCGTCTCGGAACTCTACTCGACCAGCGGCGAATACGACCTGATCGCCAAGGTCTACATCCCCGAGGACGAGGACGTGGGCCATTGGCTGAACGCCCGGCTCTTCGACATTCCGGGCATCAGCCGGACGCTCACCACCATGACCTTCAAGGCTTTCTGACATGCCGAGGACGATCCTCGTCACCGGCGCAAGCTCAGGGATAGGGCGTGCGGTCGCCGAGCGGTTCATGGCCGAAGGCTGGAACGTGGGGCTGCTCGCGCGCCGGGCGAACCTCCTGGAAGAGGTTGCGGGCGGGCGCGCGAACGCGGTCGCGGTGCCGGCCGATGTCGCCGACTGGCCCTCGGTCGAGGCGGCCTTCGCCGAGGTCGCGGCGCGGTTCGGGCGGATCGACGCGCTCTTCAACAACGCCGGCATCTCGAAGCCCGCGGGCCTCATCGACGAAATCCCGCTTCAGGACTGGCTCGACACGGTGAACGTGAACCTGACGGGCATGTTTCTCTGCGCCCGCGCCGCCTTCGCCCGGATGCGGCGGCAGGACCCGCAGGGGGGCCGCATCATCAACAACGGCTCGATCTCGGCCCATGCGCCGCGGCCCGGATCGGTCGCCTACACGGCGGCGAAGCACGGCGTGACGGGGCTGACGAAGACGCTCGCGCTCGACGGGCGGCCCTTCGGCATCTCGGCGGGGCAGATCGACATCGGCAATGCCGTCAGCGCGATGGGGTCGAGGATGGCCAAGGGCGTCCCGCAGGCCGACGGCTCGATCAGGCCCGAGCCGCTCATGCCGGTCGAGGACGCGGCCACGGCGGTCCTGACGATGGCGACGCTTCCGCCGGGGACGAACGTGCTGACGATGACCGTGATGGCGACGAGCATGCCCTTCGTGGGACGGGGGTAGGCGCCGCCGTCCGGAAGTCGTCCGCGGCTTCCGTCAGGAAGAACCAGGGCCACCCTACCGCTTCGCGCCGGCCACGCCCCGCCCCCGCAGCCCGGCGATCTCCTCGGCGGAGTATCCTGCCGAGGCCAGCACCGCGTCCGTGTCCGCGCCAAGGAGCGGCGCGGGCCGCGCCGGCCGCCGCTCGCCGTCCAGCCGGATCGGGTTCGACACCGCCCGGAGGCCCGCCCTCAGCGGGTGGTCGAAGCTCTGGATCCCGCCCGTGGCGGCGAAGTAGGGATTGTCGAGCGCCTGCCCCAGGGTCAGGATCGGCGCGGCCGGAACCTTGCCCGCGAACAGCGCCATCCACTCCGCGCTCGTCCTGTGGCTCAGCTTCCCGTCGATGATCGCGATCAGCGACTCGCGGTTCTCCCACCGCGCTTCGGGCGTCGCGTAGGCGGGGTCGGCCGGCAGGTCGGGCCGCCCGATGATCGCGCAGAGCTCCTCCCAGAACTTGGGCAGGATGCACATCAGGAACATCCGCCCGTCCTTGGTCGGGAAGGCCTCGCAGGGCACGATCGACGGGTGCCCCGACCGGGGCCGCCGCCCGATCTCGTCGTCCTCGTTCAGGTACCACGACCCCGGATAGGTGAGCTGGTGCATCGCGACGTCATAGAGCGTCACGTCCACGTCGCGGCCCTTGCCTGTCTTCAGCGCCCCGACCAGAGCCGCGTTCAGCCCCACGGCCAGCGTCAGGCCCGTCAGGAAGTCCACCACCGGCAGCCCCATCCGCGACGGCGGCGTGTCGGGCTCGCCGGTCACGCTCAGGAACCCCGCCTCGGCCTGCGCGAGGTAGTCGTAGGCCGGCCACGCCGCCCGCGCGCCCACCCGGCCATAGCCCGACAGGTGCCCGCAGACGATCCGCGGATTGAGGCTGCCCAGCACGCCATAGGTCAGCCCCAGCTTCGCGGGCTGGTCCCCCCGCAGGTTGTTCAGCACCACGTCCGCCGTCCGGACGAGTCGGTGGAACACCTCCTTGCCCTCCGCCGACCGCAGGTCGAGCGCCAGCGACTTCTTCCCGAGGTTGAAGGTCTGGTAGAACAGGCTTTCGCCCCGCCCGAGGAAATGCGGCCCGGTGTGGCGCGAGCTGTCGCCCGTCGCCGGATCCTCGATCTTGATGACCTCGGCCCCCAGGTCCGACAGGTACATCGAACAGAAGGGCCCCGCGCCATACTGCTCGACGGCGAGCACGCGGATTCCGGTCAGGGGCGGCGGGGTCGTCATCGCGGCGGTCCTCTCTGTGGCTGGCTCAAGCGCACATAGACCGGACCGCGCAACTCTCAAAGGGACGGTATCGCTAACGGCCAGAGGCGTCCGGTCTTGCCGCCATCAGAGGCTCGCCTCGGCCAGATCAGGCAGCCCGACCCAGTCCGCAAAGGCCGCCCGGTGCGGAATCCCCGCGACTGCCAGCTTCCGGTAGCCTTCGGTGAACAGCAGGAAGGGAATCCCCGCGCGCTCTGCCGTCTCGCCATCGACCTCGCTGTCGCCGACATAGACGCCCGGACCACGCCCGAGCGCCGCGAAGCAGGCACGAAGCGGTGCGGGGTGCGGCTTGCGCTCGGGCAGGCTGTCGCCGCCGATCACCGCGCCGAACAGCCCCTCCCATCCGAAACGGCGCAGCGCCGAGCGCGTCGGCGCCATCGGCTTGTTGGTGCAGATACCCATCCGCCAGCCCGCCGAGGCGAGCCGCTCCAGCGCCGCGCCGACACCGGGATAGGGTTCGGTCAGCCGGATGATGTCGCCATAGGCGGCAAGATAGGCATCGTGCAGCCGCCGGTGCGTCGCCGGGTCGGGCGGGAGTCCGGCCCGCAGCATCATCCGGTCGACGAAGACCGGGGTTCCGTGCCCGATGAACCCCTTCACCTCGGCGAGCGTCACCGGGGGCAGCCCCTCGGCCGCCAGCACCCCGTTCGCGGCGCGGTGCAGGTCGGGTGCGCTGTCGATGAGCGTCCCGTCGAGGTCGAAGACGATCGCGCGCTCTGTCATGCGGCTTCCCTGCGGCTTTCGTCTCTTCTGGACCACAGGGACGTGTCACGGTCCAGTCTGATTGACGTGCATCAGAACCCTCGCCTAATGTCGGTCGGCATGAGCAAGCCCACGGTCCATGACATCGCCCGGCGGGCGGGCGTGAGCCTCGCCACGGTGGACCGGGTTCTGAACGCCCGGCCGGGCGTGCGGGCAAAGACCGTTGCGCGCGTCCACGAGGCGATCGAGGATCTGGGCTATGTTCGCGACATGCAGGCGGCGAACCTTGCCCGCGGGCGGCAGTACCGGTTCGCCTTCGTCCTGCCCGAGGCGACGACATCCTTCCTGTCGTCGCTCCACGCCGAGGTTGCGGACGCGGCCAAGCGGGCGCGGGCCGAGCGCATCGTCGTGGAGATGCACGAGATCCCCGCCTTCGACCCCCACGCGGCCGCCCGCGCCATCGCCGGACTGGCCGGCATCGACGGTGCGGCGGTGATGGCACCTGACACACCCCAGGTCCGGGACGCGGCCCGCCACCTCAGGGAGCGTGGAGCCATCCTCGTCACGCTGGTGTCGGACCTGTCCGACGCCGGGCGCGACCATTTCGCGGGCATCAACAACATTGCCGCCGGGCGCACGGCCGGCGTGCTGATGGGCCGCTTTCTCGGGGGGCGCCGCGGCGCGGTGGCGGTGGTGGCGGGCTCGCTGATGGCGCGGGACCATGTCGAGCGGCGACTCGGCTTCGACGAGATCCTCGGGTCTCGCTTTCCGAACATCGCGGCGCTGCCTTCGCTCGAGGCGCATGACGACGCGGGAACCGTTGCTGCGCTTCTGCCGCGGGTGCTGGCCGGCCGGTCCGACATCGTGGGGATCTACGCGATCGGAGCGGGCCATCGCGGCCTCTTCCGCGTCCTGTCCGACATCGGCGGCCCGGACCGCCCGGTCGTGATCGCGCACGAGCTCTCCGACACCCTGCGCCGGGGGCTGAACGAAGGGCTGGTCGATGCGGTCATCAACCAGGATGTCGGCCATGTCGTCCGATCCGCGCTCCGCGTTCTCCGCGCACGGGTCGACGGAACCGCGATCATCCCCGCACAGGAGCGGATCCGGATCGATGTCTTCCTGAGGGAGAACCTTCAGTAGCGGGACCAGATGGGAGGAGAAGAGATGAGGACGATCAAGGGCCCCGGGCTTTTCCTGGCGCAGTTCGCGGGGGATGCCGCGCCGTTCAATTCGTGGACGTCGATCACGAAATGGGCGGCGGATTGCGGCTATGCGGGCGTGCAGATCCCGTCCTGGGACGGACGGCTCTTCGACCTCGACCGCGCCGCGGCGTCGAAAGCCTATTGCGAGGAGGTGACGGGCGTGGCGGCCGAGAACGGCGTCGTGGTAACGGAGCTGTCCACCCACCTCCAGGGCCAGCTCGTCGCCGTCCACCCGGCCTACGACACCGCCTTCGACGGGTTCGCGGCGCCTTCGGTGCGCGGCAATCCGAAGGCGCGGCAGGATTGGGCGGCCGATCAGGTGAAGAAGGCGCTGACCGCCTCGAAGAACCTCGGCCTCACCGCCCACGCAACCTTCTCGGGCGCGCTCGCCTGGCCCTTCGTCTATCCCTGGCCGCAGCGCCCCGCCGGCCTGATCGAGACGGCCTTCGAAGAGCTTGCCAGACGCTGGACCCCGATCCTGAACCACGCCGAGGACTGCGGCGTCGATGTCTGCTACGAGATCCACCCCGGCGAGGACCTGCATGACGGGGCGAGCTTCGAGATGTTCCTCGACCGCGTGAAGGGCCACGGACGCGCGAACATGCTCTACGACCCGAGCCACTACGTGCTGCAGGCGCTCGACTACCTCGACCACATCGACATCTACCACGAGCGGATCCGCATGGTGCACGTGAAGGACGCCGAGCTGAACCCGACGGGGCGGCAGGGCGTCTATGGCGGCTTCCAGTCGTGGGTCAACCGCGCGGGCCGCTTCCGCAGCCCCGGCGATGGCCAGGTCGATTTCGGCGCCATCTTCTCGAAGCTCACGCAGTACGGCTTCTCGGGCTGGGCGGTCGTCGAATGGGAATGCTGCCTGAAGCACCCCGAGGACGGTGCCCGCGAAGGCGCCGAATTCGTCCGCCACCACATCATCCGCGTGACCGAGAAGGCCTTCGACGACTTCGCCGGCTCGGGCGCGGACGAGGCGGCGAACCGGAAGATGCTGGGTATCTGAGCGAGGA
>JBMOOH010000023.1:0-26171 GCA_049323795.1 Pseudomonadota bacterium | reverse complement strand
GGATGCGACCGGCGCTGCTGCAAGGCCCTCGGGCAGCGGAGCGGCCGGCGCGCTGCCCCCGCCGGCCGCGGCGACGGCCGGTCCCCCCGATGCGTGCTCGACCGTGACGGTCCGCGCGAAGGGCGGGCCGCGCCGGACGCGGTACTTGCGGGCCTTAATGACGGTATTCATAGAGCCGCTTCGCCTCTTCCAGCGTGTCGAACATGTGAACCTGGCCGTCGCGCAGCACCGCCGCCTGGCGGCAGAACTTCTCGAGCGTGGACGCCTGGTGCGAGACCACGACGACCGTGCCGGTCTGAAGCCTGTCGCGCAGGATGGCACCGGCCCGGCGGTTGAATTCCACGTCCGTGGTCGAGGGCATCCCCTCGTCGATGAGGTAGATGTCGAACTCCAGCGCCAGGAGCAGCGAGAACGAGAACCTCGCGCGCATCCCCTGGCTGTAGGTGCCGACCGGCATGTCGAAGTATTCGGCGATGTCGCAGATCCAGCGGCAATGCGCCTCGACGTAGTCGGGATCCAGGCCGTAGAGACGGGCGATGTAGCGGGCGTTCTCGGTGGCGGTGTGGCGGTTCACGACGCCGCCCATGAACCCCAGCGGGAACGATACCCGGCAGGACCGCCGCACCTCGCCCTCGTCCGGTTTCTCGAGCCCCGCCATCATGTTGATGACGGTCGTCTTGCCGGCCCCGTTCGGCGCGAGGATGCCGAGCGAATGTCCGGGCTCGACCCGGAAGGAGGCCCGGTCGAGGATCACCTTCCGCTGCCTGCCCGTCCAGAAGGACTTGCTCACGTTCACGAATTCCAGCATCCGGGAACCCTCGGTGCCGCCTGCCTGCCCGCGCGTCATGGCACAGTGTCTTTAACACGGCCGCTACGCTGTCTTTCCGGCCACATTATGTCCTGTCGGGGCAGCGCGCCATATCCGCCTTTCCGGCTGCCGCATCATTCCGCACGCTTGATGCCGAGAAGCCGCCCGGCCGCCACCGCGATGACCGCCGCGGAAAGGCTGAGAAGCGCGCCCATCTTGGCCGCGTCCTGCACAGCGCCGGCCGGAAACGCGACCGAGGCCACGAAGAGCGCGACGGTGAAGCCGATGGCGGCAACGAAGCCAAGCACGACGAGATCGCGCACGTCCATGCCCTTCGGCAGGCCGAGACCGAGGATCCGGACCGCGGCGAGGCCGAAGAGCACGATTCCCGCGGGCTTGCCCACCAGCAACCCGAAGGCGACGAGCGCGGTCGGAGCGCCGGCCGCCGCGATTTCGACGCCCGCATTGACCAGCCCGAAGAAGAACAGGACGATCTCCACGGGTATCTTCAGTCCGTGCTCGATGGTGTTGAGCAGATCCTTCAGGTGCGCTTCGGCCTCGGCGAAGACACCGAAACCCCGGTCCGCGTGGGGGATCGCGGGAATGATCGGCAAGAGCCCGAGGGCGGGGTGAATGCCGGACTGCTGGAAGCCGTACCAGCTCGCCGCGCCGGCGGCCGCATAGGGCCAGAACGACAGACGCCTGCGCACCCTGGTCGACACGGGCCGCAGCGGATCGCTGCCGTCCAGACGTCTTGGAAGCCAGTTGAACAGGGCATAGACGGTCACGGCCGCGCCGAACGACAGGGCGAGCCAGCCCGGCAGGATCGGGCCGGCCGGATAGAAGACGGCAAGGATGGCAAGCCCGCCTGCGTCGTCGGCGATGGCGAGCAGGAGAAGGAAGCGCACCGCCGGGTGGCGTGCGCCGAAGACGACGCGCCCAACGAGGTAGGAGAAGGCGATGTCGGTCGCGGTCGGAATGGCCCATCCGCGCCACGTCGCCCCGGTCACGCCGAGCCAGGCCGCAAGCGACAGGTAGACCACGGCCGGACCGATCATCCCGCCTGCCGTGGCGATCAGCGGGGTCAGCGCCCGGCGCCCCCGCAGGGATCCGCTCTCGAGCGCCACGGCTTCCCAGACCTCCTTGGCCGCGATGGCGAAGAAGAAGGCCATCAGCATGTCGTTCACGAGATAGCCGACCGTCAGTTCGCGGACCTGGTCGCCGCCTTCGCCCTGCAGGTCGCCCACGAAGGGGTTCACGGCGATCACCTGGTGGACAAAGGCACCGTAGGCGGCCGGGTCGGTGTTGACCCACACCAGCGCAAGCGCCGCTCCGGCGATCAGGAGCAGGGAATAGGTCGAGACGTAGTCCCAGACTCTGTACAAGTGCGGTCCGATCGGGCCTGGGCGGCGGGGTGCGTGTCGATGCCGGTGGCCGCGGTGGCATAGGACAACGCGGCCGGGCTGGCAACGGCAACCCCGGGCGCGCCGGCGCTTGCGCAGGTTGCAGCCGCGCAATGCCGCGCCCGGAACCTGTCCGACGCAGACAGAAGCGCCGGACAGGTTCCGGATTCCCGATTGCCGCCTGCCGTTCGCCAAAACCGGATTCCACTTTTGTCGGACAGGCTCTAGGTTTCCCGCATGCAGGTGCCGACACCCTCGCTCGCCGACCGGATCGGCGCATGCCGCCTTTGCGCCGCGGACTTCGCGGCGACGGCGACGGCCCACGAACCGCGCCCGGTGGCGTGGTTCCGGCCGGGTGCGCGCCTGCTGGTGGCAGGTCAGGCCCCCGGCGCGCGCGTCCATGCCTCGGGCCGGCCCTTCACCGACGCGTCCGGCGCGCGGCTCAGGGACTGGCTGGGTCTCGGCGAGGAGGCGTTCTACGACCGGTCGCGCGTGGCGGTCGTGCCGATGGCCTTCTGCTTTCCCGGATACGACGCGTCCGGATCGGACCTGCCGCCGCCGCCGCGCTGTGCACGGACCTGGCGTTCCGAGGTCATGGAGACGCTGGGCGACCTGCGGCTCAGGGTTCTCGTGGGGGGGGCCGCGCAGCGCTGGCACCTCGGCGCGGCTGCGGCGCACGGCGTCGGCGCGACGGTTGCCCGCTGGCGGGACTTCGCGCCCGGGGTCTTTGCGCTGCCGCATCCGTCATGGCGCAACACCGGGTGGCTGAAGCGCAACCCGTGGTTCGCCTCCGAGCTTCTGCCGGCCCTGCGCGCGCGGGTCGCCGAGGTGCTGGCGGATGGATGAGGCAACGCCCCTCGATCTTGCGCGCGCCGCCATCGGGGACGGTCCCGACGCGCAGGCCGCGCGGCTCAGGTTCTACGAGCGGCTCGCCGCGTCGGAACTCTTTGTCCTGCTCGATCCCGATCGGGCCGACCCGGCCCCGCAGGTCTTCGATCTGTCGGACGGTCGCTTCGTCATGGCCTTCGACCGCGAGCATCGTCTGGCCGCGTTCGCCGGCGCGCCGGCGCCCTTCGCGGCCCTGCCCGGACGCACCCTGGTGCGGAGCCTGGCCGGACAGGGGGCGGGAATCGGGATCAACCTCGGGGTGGCGCTGTCGTCGTTCCTCATGGATGCCGAAGCGGTGGACTGGCTCGATGCCCTGCTGCCCGGACCGCCGGCCGAGGTCGTGGCGCGGCCCGTTTACTTTGCCGCGCCGCGCGGCCTGCCGGCGGCGCTCGCCGGCGCGCTCGATGCCCGCTTCGCGTCGGCGGGCGGGCTGGCGGCTGGCGCTGGCATCGCCTCGGTCACCTACGACGACGGGCGGAGCGGGCACATGGTGGCCTTCGTGGGCGCGGTCGCAGGCGCCGAGCGGGCGCTTGCCGCCGCTGTCGCCGAGGCGCTGGCCTTCTCGGGTCTCGACGCCGGCGAGATCGACGTGGCCTTCCTGTCTCGGGACGATCCGGCGACGGCGCGGTTCGCGCGGGCCGCTCTCATGTTCGAAGTGCCGGGGCCGTCCGCGTCCGCCGCGTCGCCGGCCGGTCCGCGCGCGCCGGGCGGCGACCCGGACAGCCCGCCGCGGCTCAGGTAAGGGGCGGCCCGGAACATCCCGCGGAGATATCCGCGGCCCCCTGCCGGCGCCCCCATGTCGCCGATCAGTAGCCCTTCGCACGATCCACGAGGTTCAGCATCGGCTCGCCCGACTCGCTCCGCCGGATGTTTTCGGCCACCATCCGGCTGGCCTCGCCGACCGGCGTCTTTGCCGCGATGTGGGGGGTCACGGTGACCCCCGGATGATGCCAGAAGGGATGGTCGCGCGGCAGCGGCTCGCGCCGGAAGACATCGAGCGTGGCATGGGCGACGTGGCCGGACTCGAGCGCCGCGATCAGGGCGCCGTCGTCGATCAGCGCGCCGCGGCCGGCATTCACGATCATCGCGCCCCTCGGCAGCATCGCAAGCGTCCGCGCGTTGAGGATGTCGCGCGTCTCGTCGGTCAGCGGAAGGAGCAGGACCAGGATCTCGGCGCGGCCGAGGGCTGCAGGCAGGGCCTCCCGCCCGGCGAGGCAGTCCACACCGGCGAGGCTCCGCGCCGACCTGCTCCAGCCCGTGACGTTGAAATTGAGCGCCGCGAGGGCGGTGGCGCAGGCGCTGCCGAGGTCGCCCATCCCGAGCACGGTCACGCGGCGGTCGCGGGCGTTCGGCGGTGCCGGCTCGGGGTTCCATTCGTGCGCGGGATTGCGGATGAAACGGTCGAGCCCGAGATGGTGGCGCAGGACGTTGGCCGCCACGTACTCGACCATGCTTTCCGTCATGCCCGGGATCACCATCCGGGCCAGCGGCATCGTCAGCGTGGGATTCGTGACCAGCCTTTCGACCCCGGCCCACAGGTTCAGGACGGCCTTGCACCGGCGGTACGGGGTGAAGTCCGAGATGGTGCCGCCCGGGGAACAGACGATGTAGTCCACCGCGTCCGGATCGGACGCCCTGTCCGACAGGTGCACCGCCAGTCCGGCCGAACGGAAGGCCGCCTCGAGCGGACTGCGGTATTCCGCCCAGAGATCGGCGCCGGCCGCGAAGACAACTCGTACCGTCATGCTATCTCGGCCGGTGGATTTCGGCGCTCTGGACCAGCCCGAAGGCCACCATGATCACCAGCATGGCCGAGCCGCCGTAGGAAAGCAGCGGCAGAGGAATGCCCACGACCGGCAGCAGCCCCATCACCATCGCCAGATTGACGGCAAGGTAGCAGAAGAACGTCGTGGCGATGCCGATGGTGAGAAGGCTCGAGAAGCGGTCGCGCATCCTGAGCGCGGCGACGATTAAGAAGCCGATGATCAGGCTGTAGATGACGAGGAGCGTGACCGCGCCCACGAAGCCGAATTCCTCGGCGAGCGTGGTGAAGATGAAGTCGGTCTGCTTCTCCGGCAGGAAGTTCAGCCGCGACTGGGTGCCCTGCATCAGGCCCTTGCCGCTCCACCCGCCGGACCCCAGAGCAATCTGCGCCTGTGCGATGTTGTAGCCCGCTCCCAGAGGGTCCGACGACGGGTCGAGGAAAGTGTCGATCCGCCGGTACTGGTAGTCCCGGAGAAATTGCCAGGGCGTGCCCCGGGTCAGAAAGACCCCGACGACTGCGGCCCCGGCGAGCGCCAGAACCCCGCCGAAGTACCAGAGCGACACGCCGGCGGCGAACATGACCGACGCTCCGCTCACAACCAGGAGGACCGAGGTTCCGAGGTTCGGCTGGATCAGGACCAGCGTGGTCGGCAAGAGGATGAGGACCGCCGGGATCAGGACCCAGAGGGGGCGGCTGACCTTGCCTATGTCCAGCCAGTCGTAATAGGCGGCGATCAGCATGACGAGCGAGATCTTCATCAGCTCGGAGGGCTGGATGCGGATGAAGCCGAGGTCGAGCCAGCGCTGGGCCCCCATGCCCATGGTTCCGAAGAACTCGACGATCAGCAGAAGGACAAGCGACAGGATGTAGGCCAGCCCCGAGACGTTGCGCCAGAACCAGATCGGCACGAGCGCCACCGCGAACATCAGCACGAGGCCGAGCGCGAAGCGTTTCATCTGGGGCTCGGCCCAGACTTGGGCGTCGCCGCCGGCGATGGAATAGAGCATCAGGAAGCCCACACCGGCCACCGCGGTGGCCAGAAGCACGATCGACCAGTTGAGGTAGAGGATCTTCCTGATCCCGGTCGGCACCGTCTTGACGTTGTACTCCAGATAGCTCATGCGCGGCCCCCTGCGGCAATCGGGCGTGCCCGGCACGGACGCGGCACATGCGCGATCCTGCCGGCGCTCGCGGTTCTGTGCCGGTGCGTCCGGTTCACAGCCGATGCCCCAGCGCGTCCACCTGCCCGGGGGCCGCCTTGCGCAGTCCCAGGGCCCAGGCCGACACGGCCACGATCACCGGGTAGGCGATCATGGTGGACAGGTATTCGAGCAGAACGGGCCCGAAGCCCGTCATCGGCACCATGAACACCGTAAGGGCGATCCTGTTGGCGACGATCATGCCCAGAATCACCGCCGCGGACATCAGCCATTCGAGCAGGAACGGCAGATCGCGTGTCAGGGCGGCGCGAGACCGCATGAATTCCGTGCCGAGCAGCACGATCAGCGTCCACAGTCCCGGCGGCCGCATCGAGAGCAGATCGTCGAGAAGGAACACGGCAACGATCGCGCCGAGCGGCACGCAGTCGGGGCGGCGGAGGACCCAGACGATCGTCATGCCGAGCAGAAGGTCGGGTCCGGGCCATGTGGCGGGAATGGCCGACAGGGGAAGAAGCCGGACGAACATCAGGAATGCGGCAATGGCCAGAAAGGCGGCGCGGTAGCCCAGGCGCAGGGTCGTGACGGGATCGATCATCTCAGCCGCCCGTCCCGCCTGTTCCAGCCCCGCCTGTTCCAGCCCCGCCTGTTCCAGCCCCGCCCGGGTCCGTCCCGTCTCCCTCCTGCGGCGGGTCGATGTGCGGGTCCGCCTCCGGACCCGTTCCCCGGGGCGCCCCGGCGGGCACCCCGGCGGGCACCCCGGCGAGCGCGCCTTCCCCCGCACCCGAGGGCGTCCCGGTCTGGGCTTCGGTTTGGCCCTCGGTCTGGGTTTCGGTTCCGACCCCGACCGGCGTCCCGGGGGCGGCGGGCGCAAGCGCGCCGGCCGGCAGGATGAGCGCGCCCGCGTCGGTGATCAGTTCGGTCGGGCGCGACCTGAGCACGCGGAGGAAGTTGAGGCGCTGGTAATCCGCCGCAAGGCGCACGCGGAGCCGCTGATCCGATCCGAGCACCACCTCTCCCACCAGAAGGCCGGCCGGGAACACCCCGCCGTCGCCCGAGGATACGACGCGGTCGCCGGGCCGCACCTGCTCGGGCGCCTCGACGAAGTCCAGCGGCGGAATGGCCGAGTTGTCGCCCCCGAGGATCGCCCTCTGGCCCGAGGGCTGGACCGTGACCGGGATCCGGCTCGACGCGTCGGTCAGCAGGATGACGCGGGCCGTGTTCAGTCCGACGCCCGAGATCCTGCCGACAAGTCCGAGCCCGTCCATCGTCGCCCAGCCGTCCTTGATCCCATCGCGGCTGCCGACATTCAGCAGCACGGACTGCCGGAACGGCGAGCCCGAATCGGCCAGAGCCACACCCGAGACCGAGGTCAGCTTCGGATCGAGCCGCACCTGATTCTGGGCCAGAAGCTTGGCGTTCTGCTGTTCGAGCTGGACCGCCGCCTCCTTCCACGCCTTCATCTGCTGAAGCTCGCGCCTGAGTTCCTGGTTCTGCTCGTAGATGCGGGCATAGGATTGGAAGCTGTCGATCATTCCGGCGACCTTCGTGACCGGCACGAGCGCCCATTCGAAGCTCGGCACCACAAGGTCCACGACGGCGGCGCGGATACGCTCGACGCGCGGGCTGTCGATGCGCCACAGCAGGAACAGCGCCCCGAGCAGGACGGCCAGCACCGCAACCACGATGCGGCGCACCGGGCCCGCGAAGTCGAAATCGGCGCTGCGGTCTTTCGCCACGGAACAATCCCAAATCGCCGGGCCGGTCCTGCCCTGCGGTCGCTCAGCTGTCGTAGTCGATGACGTGCCGGAGCTGCTTTTCGTATTCCAGAGCCTTCCCGGTGCCGAGCGCAACACAATTCAGGGACTGGTCGGCGATCGAGATCGAAAGCCCCGTCTGCTCGCGCAGCGCAAGGTCGAGATCGCCGAGCAGCGCGCCGCCGCCGGTCAGCATCACGCCCCTGTCCACGATGTCCGCGGCAAGGTCCGGCGGCGTCGCCTCGAGCGCGATCATCACCGCTTCGCAGATCTGCTGCACGGGTTCGGAAAGGGCCTCGGCCACCTGCGCCTGGTTGATTTCGGTTTCCTTCGGGACGCCGTTCAGCAGGTCGCGTCCCCGGATCTGCATGGAAATGCCGCGTCCGTCGTCGGGCATACGCGCCGTGCCGATGGATGTCTTGATCCGTTCCGCGGTGCTTTCGCCGACCAGAAGGTTCTGCTGGCGGCGGAGGTAGCTGATGATCGCCTCGTCCATCCGGTCGCCGCCGACACGTACCGAGCGGGCATAGACGATGTCGCCGAGCGACAGGACCGCCACCTCGGTGGTGCCTCCGCCGATGTCCACCACCATGCTGCCGGTGGGATCGGTGATCGGCATTCCCGCGCCGATGGCGGCCGCGATGGGCTCGGCGATCAGGCCCGCGCGGCGGGCGCCCGCCGACAGGACCGACTGCCGGATCGCGCGCTTCTCCACCGGGGTTGCGCCATGCGGCACGCAGACGATGATCTTCGGCTTCGAGAAGGTCGTGCGCTTGTGGACCTTGCGGATGAAGTGCTTGATCATCTCCTCGGCCACGTCGAAGTCGGCGATGACGCCTTCGCGCATCGGGCGGATGGCCTCGATCGACCCGGGCGTGCGCCCGAGCATCAGCTTGGCATCCTCGCCCACGGCCAGGACCTGCTTCCTGCCGTCCTTGACGTGATAGGCGACGACCGACGGCTCGTTGAGCACTATGCCCTTGCCGCGCACATAGACGAGCGTGTTCGCCGTCCCGAGGTCGATCGCCATGTCGGACGAAAACAGACCACCCAGCCAAGCCATTGCGTTATCCCGTTCCCCGGTTGCCGCCCGCGGCCAGAGACTCACCGAGCCGGCCGGACGCAGGGGCTTATAGTGAGCGCCTTCGGCAAGGGGAAGCCCCGCGGGGGGCGCCTGGCCATGTCAGGCCCCGGGAACGGCCGCCGAAGCCTGCGCGCCGCTTCAAGAATTTATTCCTAAATAAAAAACATCGCTTCACAATACCGATATTGCGGCACTGAGAATGCATGACCTGTGCAATTTTCAGAAATCTCTGCCCTGCTGAGGATTCGCGCGGGCGGCGGGGCGGTGCGGGACCGGAACCGGAGTTCCGGCCGCTCCGCGCCGCGGAATCACCCTCACATCTTGTAGCTCACGACCTTGCGGTCCGAATCCGGCGCGGTCCTGAGCCTCCGCAGGATGAGCCGGTTGAGCGCATTCACGTAGGCCTTGGCGCTTGCCACCACCGTGTCGGTATCGGCCGCCTGCCCGGTGACGATCTTGCCGTCCTCCTCCATCCGAACGCTCACGGTCGCCTGCGCGTCGGTTCCTTCCGTCACCGCGTGCACCTGGTAGAGCTGGAGCTGTGCGGTGTGGGGGAAGAGCTTCTTCACGGCGTTGAACGTCGCATCCACCGGCCCGTCGCCCTGCGCCGTCACCTGATGATCCCTGCCGTCGATGGTCAGGATCAGGTCCGCCGACTGCGGAGCCTCGGTCCCGCAGATGACGCGCAGGAACTTGACCTGCAGGTGATCGTGGACGGCATCCGACGCGCTTTCGCGCAGAAGCGCGATGAGGTCGTCATCATAGACCTCCTTCTTGCGGTCGGCGAGCGCCTTGAACCGGACGAAGAGGTCATCGAGCTGGTTCGCGCCGAGTTCATAGCCGAGATCGGCCATCTTCGCCCTCAGCGCCGCCCGGCCCGAGTGCTTGCCCATGACGAGGTTCGTCTCCTTCAGGCCGATGTCCTGGGGCCGCATGATCTCGAAGGTCTCGGCGTTCTTCAGCATGCCGTCCTGATGGATGCCGGATTCATGCGCGAAGGCGTTCTTGCCGACGATCGCCTTGTTGTACTGGACCGGGAAGCCCGAGACCGTGGCGACCCGCCGCGAGATGGCGATGATCTTCGTGGTATCGATGCCGGTGCGGTAGGGCAGGATGTCGTTGCGGACCTTCATCGCCATCACGACCTCCTCGAGCGCCGTGTTGCCCGCGCGCTCGCCGAGGCCGTTGATCGTGCACTCGATCTGCCGCGCCCCCGCCTCGACCGCCGCGAGGGCGTTCGCCGTCGCCATGCCGAGGTCGTTGTGGCAGTGCGTGGCGAAGGCGATCCCGTCAGCGCCCGGCACCCGTTCCTTCAGCATTGCGATCAGCTTCGCGCTCTCGAAGGGATAGGTGTAGCCGACGGTGTCGGGGATGTTGATCGTGGTGGCGCCCGCCTTGATCGCCGTCTCGACCACCGTGCAGAGGTAGTCGTGCTCGGTCCGCGTCGCGTCCATCGGCGACCACTGCACGTTGTCGCAGAGGTTGCGCGCGTGCGTCACCGTCTGGTGGATGCGCTCGACCATCTCCTCCCTGGTCAGGTTCGGGATCGCGCGGTGAAGCGGCGAGGTGCCGATGAAGGTGTGGATGCGCGGGCGCCTCGCATGCCGCACCGCCTCCCAGCAGCGGTCGATGTCCTTGAGGTTGGCGCGCGCGAGGCCGCAGATCACGGACGTCTTCGTCCGCCTCGCGATCTCGCGCACCGCCGCGAAGTCGCCTTCCGAGGCGATGGGGAAGCCTGCCTCGATGATGTCGACGCCCATGTCGTCGAGCATCTCGGCGATCTCGAGCTTCTCGTCATGGGTCATCGTCGCGCCGGGCGACTGTTCGCCGTCCCTCAGCGTCGTGTCGAAGATCAGGACGCGGTCCTGTTTGCTCTTGTCGGTCATCTGACTGTCTCTCTCGTGTTCCTCAGGCCGTCCGTTCGGCGCGGTGTCACCTCTGAGCGGTCGCGCCGGGACGGCACGCTCAGAGGCGGCTAAGGAGGAGAAGCGAAAGGGCAAGGGCCGCACCGTGCGCGCCCGTCGTGTCGGAAAGGAGGATCCGGTCCCGTTTCATGGCGCGCGACTATACGGGCGGGGGCGCGAAAGGGAAGGGGGAATTGACGCCCTTCCGGTCCGCCCTAGACCTTGGCGGGCGTATCGGCGCCCGCCTCGGGACCGGCAGGCGCCGGCCGTGGCGTCGCCACGGAAGAGGAAAGGATCGGATCTTGCGTTCACTCGTCATCGGCGCGTCGGGCGGCATCGGCGCCGCCATCGCCGCGCAACTCGATCGCAGGGGCGAGGTCGTCCGGCTGTCCCGCAGCGGGACCGGCCTCGACGTGACCGACGAAGCCTCGGTCGCCGCCGCCCTCGCGCCGCTCGCGCCGCCCTTCGAGACGATCTTCATCGCGACCGGCGCGCTCGGCACGCCCGAGAAGCAACTCAGGGCACTGACCGCCGAGGCGCTGCTGTCGCAGACCGCGGTGAACGCGCTCGGGCCGCTGCTCGTGCTGAAACACGCCCTGCGCCTTGTCCCCCGTGACCGGCGCGCCGTCCTTGCGGCCCTGTCCGCCCGTGTCGCGTCGATCGGCGACAACGGCCTTGGCGGCTGGTATTCCTACCGTGCGTCCAAGGCCGCGCTGAACCAGCTTCTGAAGACGGCCAGCATCGAGATCGGGCGCACCCACAGGCAGGCCATTGTCGCCCTGCTCCACCCCGGCACGGTGGACACCGCCTTCACCGCCGGCTACGGCCACGACAAGGTCACGCCCGAGGCGGCCGCCGCGAACCTGCTTGCGGTGCTGGACAGCCTGACGCCCGCCGACAGCGGCAGCTTCCGCGACAACACAGGCCGGGAAATCCCGTGGTAGCGCCACGCCTCGTCCTGATCCTCGGCGACCGGCTTTCCCCCGACATCGCCGCCCTCTGCGCCGCCGACCCCCGCGCGGGACATCGTGGTCATGGCCGAGACCACCTATGTGCGCCACCACCCGCAGAAGATCGCCCTCTTCCTCTCGGCCATGCGGCACTTCGCGGAGGAACTGGGGGCGAAGGGTGGGCGCATCCTCTACGCGCGCCTCGATGACCCCGCGAACACCCAGTCGATCCCCGGCGAGCTCATCCGCCGCGCCTTGGAAACCGGCGCGAAGGAGGTCATCGCGACCGGGCCGGGCGAATGGCGGCTGGTGCGGGCGCTGGGCGAGATGCCGCTGCCGGTGACGATCCTGCCCTTCAACCTGCTCTGCCGGCACTTCCTGAACCGCCACCGCGAGCGGTTCGGGGGGAACCCGCGGATGGGGCAGTCGTACCGGACATGGGACCGGATGGACGCGTGGCACCGGGGACGGGTGCTGGAAGGGGCAGAGCGGTTTCTGGCCCGGATGGAGGCGGGGGAGGGGGTGTGACGGCCAACGCGATGCGGCGTCACGGCCGTCCCGGTTTCACCCGACCGGGATGCGTCCGGTGGCGGTCTTGGCCCAAGGCGCGCAAGCCGGGATGGCGGCCGGACCACGCGGCCGGGGCCGCGCCCCAGGCCGGGTGACGTGCCTGACCGGCGCTCAGGGACTGGTCGCCGGATCTGCCGTTCCGGTCCCGGCGGGGACCGGTGTCGTCTCTGCCGCAGGGGCCGGGGCGGACTCGGTCAGCGTGCCGTCGGCCCAGCTGCCGGTCGCGGTCTGGCCCGTGGCATAGCGCATCGTGCCCTGTCCCTGACGCTTGCCGGCCTTGAAGGCCCCCTCGTAGACATCCCCGTTCGGATAGGTCGCCACCCCCGTGCCGTCGATCTGACCCTGCTTCCATCCGCCGCTGTACCGGAAACCGTCCGGCATCACGATCTCGCCCTGGCCTTCCCGCTGGCCGTCGACGAAGCCGCCCTTGTAGACGGTGCCGTCGGCATAGGTCGCGGTGCCCTCGCCGTTCCGCTGTCCGTCCTTCCACATCCCCTCGTAGATGTAGCCGTCCGGATAGGTCATCCTGCCCTGGCCGTTGTTCCTGCCGTCCTTGAACTCGCCTTCGTAGACCAGACCGTTCGCGTACCTGGCGATGCCCCTGCCGTTGATCACGCCCGCCTTCCACTGCCCTTCGTAGGTCGCGCCGTCGGCATAGGTAATCTTGCCGGCACCATCGGCGAGGTCGGCCTTGAACGTGCCTTCGTAGACCGACTTGTCGGGATAGGTGACCTTGCCGGTCCCCTCGATCCGGCCGGCCAGCCAGTCCCCCTCGTAGACATAGCCGTCCTGTCCGCGGAAGGTTCCCTTTCCCTGACGCCTGTCCTCGGCGAAGCCGCCCTCGTAGACATCGCCGTTGGCGTAGGTGACCTTGCCGGTGCCATGCCGCCTGCCGTTGACGAGCGTGCCTTCGTAGACGTCGCCGTTCGGCTGGCTCAGCCGGCCCATCCCGTTGATCTCGCCGTCCTTCCAGGCGCCCGTGTAGACGAGGCCGTCGGCCGTCTTCAGCGTGCCCTGTCCCGCACGCTTGCCGGCGAGCATGTCACCGTCGTAGACCGCCCCGTCGGGGTAGGTGATGCGGCCCTTTCCCTGCTTGACCCCCATCACCCAGTCGCCGTCGTAGACATAGCCGTTCGGGCTTTCCATGCGGCCCTTGCCGTCGTGCAGCGCCTTCCTGAAGCCGCCCGTGTAGACGACCCCGTTGGCGTACCGCGCAATGCCCTGTCCCTCGATCTCGCCCTTCACCCAGTCGCCCTCGTAGGTGCCGCCGTCGGCGAAGGTGATCTTGCCCTTGCCGTCGGGTCTGCCGTTGACGAACTGGCCCACGTAGACCGAACCGTTCGGGAACTTCGCAGTGCCCTGTCCGAGGATTTCGCCCTCGACCCAGTCGCCGCTGTATTCGTAGCCGTTCGGAAGCCGGTAGGTGCCCTGTCCGTGCTGCTTGCCGTCCTTGAACGTGCCTTCGTAGATGCCGCCGTCCTCGTACTGCTTGGTCACGACTTCCTGTGCCCGGCCGGGGGCGGCCGCCGCCAGACCCGCGACCAGCGCGAACGCAATGCCAACCGAACGGCTCATCGTGGTGTCTCCGCTGCCTCTGCCCTGTGCCGCCTGGCCCGTCGCCGGTGTGGCGGACCGGCCCCTCGCAGCTCCGGCCCAATCCGGCCCAATCCGGCCCGGTCCGGCCCGTGAGCGGCACCGCGAACCTAAAGGCCGCGCCCCGTCCTGACAAGAACCGCCGGGGGACCGGAGGCATCCCTCCGCTCGGGGCCCGTCTGCGGTCACGCCCGCGCAGGGAGCCGTCGCGGAGGCGAGGGCTTTCCCTCGTGGGGCGGTCTGCTAAAGGTTCTCGTGATATCCAAGGGACCGCCGATGGCCGAAACCTTCCGACTGACGCTTGCGCAGATCAACCCCACGGTCGGCGACCTTGCGGGCAACGCCGCCAGGGCCGTGGCGGCCTGGGAAGCCGGACGCGCGGCGAAGGCACAGATGGTCGCCCTGCCCGAGATGTTCGTGACCGGGTACCAGACGCGGGATCTGGTGATGAAGCCCGCCTTCCACCACGCGGCAATGGACGAGATCGAGCGGCTGGCGCGCGCCTGCGCCGACGGTCCGGCGCTGGGAGTCGGGGGGCCCTATTTCGATGGTCACGATCTTTTCAACGCCTACTGGGTGCTCAGGGGCGGGAAGATCGAGGCGCGGGTGCTGAAGCATCACCTGCCCTTCGACACGGTCTTCGACGAGGTGCGGCATTTCACGCCCGGACAGGTCTCCGGTCCCTTTCGGGTCGGGCCGATCCGCATCGGGACGCCGATCTGCGAGGACGCCTGGCACGAGGATGTGGCAGAGACGCTGGCCGAGACCGGGGCGGAGATCCTGCTCGTCCCGAACGGCTCGCCCTACTATCGCAACAAGTACGACCGGCGCGTGGGGCTGATGGTCGCGCGCGTGATCGAGACGCGGCTGCCCCTCGTCTATCTCAACATGGTCGGCGGGCAGGACGACCAGGTCTTCGACGGCGGATCCTTCGTGCTCAATCCGGGGATCGAGCTGGCCGCGCAGCTGCCGGTCTTCGACGAGTGCATCCGGCATATCGATTTCGAGCGGACCGACAAGGGGTGGCGCGCCGTCCGGGGCGAGCTGGATGCGATGCCCGACGAATGGGAGCAGGACTACCGCGCCATGGTCGAGGGGCTGCGGGACTACCTTCTGAAGAGCGGTCTGAAGAAGGTGCTCCTCGGGCTCTCGGGCGGGATCGACAGCGCGCTGGTGGCGACGATCGCGGCGGATGCGGTGGGCGCCGGGAACCTGCGCTGCGTCATGCTGCCGTCGCAATACACCTCGGCCCATTCCCTCCAGGATGCGGCGACGGTCGCGCAGACGCTCGGGTGCCGGCTCGATACCGTGCCGATCGAGGGGCCGCGCGGTGCGGTCGAGGCAGCGCTCGCGGGGCTCTTTGCGGGGATGACGCCGGGGATCGCCGAGGAGAACATCCAGTCGCGGCTCAGGGGTCTTCTCCTCATGGCGATCTCGAACAAGACGGGCGAGATGCTGCTGACCACCGGCAACAAGTCCGAGATGGCGGTCGGCTACGCCACCATCTACGGCGACATGGCGGGGGGGTACAATCCGCTGAAGGACCTCTACAAGACACGGGTGTTCCAGACCTGCCGCTGGCGGAATGCAAACCACCGGCCGTGGATGAAGGGGCCGGCGGGCACGGTGATCCCCGAGCGGGTGATCGACAAGGCGCCCTCGGCGGAACTCAGGGCGAACCAGAAGGACGAGGATTCGCTGCCGCCCTATCCGGAGCTCGACGCCATCCTCGAGCGGCTGGTCGAGGAGGAGCAATCGGTTGGCGAAATCGTTGCGGCAGGCTTCGACCGCAGGACGGTGAAGAAGGTCGAGGGGCTGCTTTACGGGGCCGAGTGGAAGCGCTGGCAGTCGGCGCCGGGGACGCGCCTCACGACCAGGGCCTTCTGGCTCGACCGGCGCTACCCGATCGTCATGCGCTGGCGCGATCCGGGGGCCTGACCGGTCAGCCCGGCCGGCCAGGGCGGACAGGGCAGGGCCGACCCGACCCGGGATCGCCGTCCCCGTCCCGCGGCAGCCGACCGCTCCGGGGTCGAATCCGGGGCCGCCCGGCCTTTCGCCGAGTGGCTGCCAGGTGATCCGCCATCACAGGTGGCTGATGGTTTCCCCGCGCATCAGGCGTTTCACGTCCGACAGGGTGCAGAGCCTGGTGCCCGGCGTCATCACGGCGGCCGAAGCGGTGGCCGTGCCCCATTTCAGCGCCATCGCCATGTCCTCGCCCCGGGCGAGCGACAAGGTGAAGGCGCCCACGAAGCAGTCGCCCGCGCCGACGCGGCTTTTCACCGGAACCTCGTAGGCCGAGGCGAAGAGCCGATTGGTGGCGGTGGCCAGGACGTTGCCTTCGGACCCTCGGGCGACGATCACGATCTCGGCGACGCCCGCCTGCACGAGGCCCTGCGCGAAATCGGCGCTTTCCCTGCGGGTCGTCAGGGGTCCGCCGGCAAGCTCGGCGGCCTCGTCATGGTTCATGCGCAGAACAAAGAGATCCGCGTCCCGGCCCTCTGCAACCCTGATGAGAGGCGCCCCCGAGGTGTCGAGGATCATCCGGACCTTTTTCGGCGCGAGCCGCTTGGACAGCCGGACCGGAAAGTCGTCCTCGACCCCCGGCGGCTGACTGCCCGACAGCACGACAAAGCAGCCGGTCGCCGCCGCCCGCTCGACCGCGTCGAGCGCCGCCGCGGTGGCGGACTTCGGCCAGCGCGTTCCCGGCAGCACGAAGCGGTACTGCGCGTGGGTTGTCCCGTCCATCACGCTGAAGCTTTCGCGCGTCTCGCCCGGCGCGTCGAAACCCGCCAGCGTCAGTCCCGACCGGATCAGCATTCCCGCCAGCCGTTCTCCCGTCGCGCCGCCGAGCGCGACAAGCGCGGTGGACTGGCCCCCGAGGATGCGGATCGTCCGGCTCACGTTGATGCCGCCGCCGCCCGGATCGGTCTCGGGGCCGGTGCAGCGCAGCTTCGGCCCGGCCACGACATGGACCGTCGAGGTCGATATGTCGATGGCCGGATTGAGGGTCACGGTCAGGATGGGGGTCTGCTGCATGGGCGCGCGCCGGATGATCGATCGGCGCGCACCCTGTCAGGAAACGCCGGCCGGGAAAAGGGGCCGCCGGCGCCGGGCCAGCCTCAGCCCGGCTCGTCCATGATGAGCTGGTAGCTCGCCGGGACATAGCGGAACCCCTCGCCCGCCGCCTCGACGAAGCCCATCGCCGGGAAGGGCATGTGGTAGCCGATGAAGGGGATTCGGTCCGCGGCAATCATGCCGAAGACCCGCCTGCGCGCCGCCGCGGCGGCGGTCTTGTCGGCATCGAACTTCACCTCCCAGTCCGGGTAGCCGAGCGACCAGACATAGTGGTTCGCGGTGTCGGCGGTCACGGCAAGCCGCTGCCCGCCGCTTTCGAGCAGGTAGATCATGTGGCCGGGCGTGTGGCCGTAGGCGTTCATGCCGGTGATCCCCGGCGCGACGCTGCCGCCGTCGTTGATCAGGGTGAACCTGTCGTTCAGGGGCTTCACCGCCTTGTCGAACGCTTCGCTGCCCTGGCCCGACCAGAAGCTGTGCTCGGTTGCGCCGGTCACATATCTCGCATTGGCGAAGGTCGGGCCGGCCGCGCCCATCAGCCCGCCGATATGGTCGGGATGCATGTGGGTGACGACGACGACATCGACCTGGCCGGGTTCGTATCCCGCAGCGGCGATTGCCGCCGTCAGCCCCTCGGGAGCAAGGCCCGTGTCGAACAGCACAACCTCGGATCCGGTATTGACGAGCGTCGGGGTGAAGAAGAACTGCGCCCGGTCCACCGGGAGAAAGGCCGCATCGGCGGCCGACCGGAACGTGGCGGCATCGACGTTCGTGCCGAAGATCGACTGCGGATCGGCGACGGTCCGGGTTCCGGCGAGAAGCGTCGTCACCTCGAACCTGCCGAGCCTTGCCCGGCTGAAGAGCGGCACGGCCACGCCCTTCATCTCGGCCTTTGCGAATGCCGGCACCGCCGTCAGCCCGCCCGAGGCGCCGGCCAGCACCGCCGCCGCACCCGAGAGAAGCGCCTGGCGGCGCGACAGGTGGATCTTCGTCTGCATGAACTGGCCCTCCTCGTCCTGCTCGCGGGAGAAGCTAGCGCGGCCGGCCCCGGTGGCGATCACGAAACCGTGCGCGTCATTCCCACCAGCGGTCGATCTCGGCGATCTGCTCATCGGTCCAGCCGAAATGATGGGCAAGCTCGTGGATCATAACATGGCTCACAAGCTGCCCCAGGCTCACGTCCCCGCGCTCGGCCCATTCGTCGAGAAGCGGGCGGCGGAAGAGCCAGATCGTGTCGGGCCGGTCGACCGTGTCCATCACCGACTTCTCGGTCATCGGCACCCCGTCGTAGAGGCCGGTCAGTTCGAACGGATCCTCGATCTCCATCTCGTCGAGGATCTCGTCGGGGGCGAAGTCGGCCACGCGCAGCATGACGCCCTCGGCCGCCGGCTTGAACTGCGGCGGAAGCTCGGCCAGCGTCCGCCGCGCCATCTCTTCGATCACGTCGAGGTCGGGGGCCGCACGGCCCAGCCAATCGTCCATCGGTCCACCATGCGGCCGGTCCCGCAGGGGCGGCCCTCAGGCGCCTCATATGGACAAAATGCGTGCCGTGTGAAAGAGGGTCTGGCCGCTTCACGAGGGCGCGGAGGCCCGAAACCCCAGATGACCGTCACCCGCTTCGCCCCCTCGCCGACCGGCTGGATCCACGTGGGCAACCTCCGCACGGCGCTGATGAACTGCCTGATCGCGCGAAAGGCGGGCGGCACCTTCATCCTGCGGCTCGACGACACCGACCGCGAGCGGTCGAAACAGGAATATGCGGACGGCATCAAGGCCGACCTCGACTGGCTGGGGCTGCACTGGGACAGGGAGGAACGGCAGTCGGACCGGATCGGGCGCTACATGGAGGCGGCCGGGGAACTGAAGGGGCGCGGGCGCTTCTACGAATGCTTCGAGACGCCGGCGGAACTCGACCTGAAGCGCAAGAAGCTTCTCAACATGGGGAAACCCCCGGTCTATGACCGGGCGGCCATGAAGCTGACCGACGCCGACAAGGACAAGGCCCGCGCCGAGGGGCGCGAGGGGTACTGGCGGTTCCTCCTCGACCAGGAGCGGATCGTCTGGCCGGACGGCATCCTCGGCGACATCTCGATCGACGCGGCCTCGGTCTCGGACCCGGTCCTGATCCGGGCCGACGGGCAGGTGCTCTACACCTTCGCCTCGTCGGTGGACGACATCGACATGGGGGTCACGGACATCGTCCGGGGCGCCGACCATGTGACGAACACCGCAACCCAGATCCAGATCATGAAGGCGCTGGGCGGCACGCCCCCGGCCTTCGCGCATCATTCGCTGCTGACCGCGGCGGACGGGAGCGAGTTGTCGAAGCGCCTCGGCACGCTTTCGCTGCGTGACCTGCGCGCGGCGGGCGTGGCCAAGGAGGCGCTTCTGAGCCTGATGGCGCGGCTCGGGTCGTCGCAGCCGGTCGTGCTCAGGATGAGCCTCGACGAGATCGCGGACGGCTTCGATCTGGGCCAGTTCGGCGCGGCGCCGACGAAGTTCGACCCCGAGGACCTCTGGCCGCTCACCCGCCACAGCCACCAGCACCGGCCCTATGCCGAGGTTGCGGACCGGCTGCGCGCGCTCGGTGTCCCCGACGCAATCGCGCCCGAGTTCTGGGCGGTCGCGGGCCACAACATCACCAGGCTCGACGAACTCGGCGCCTGGTGGGTGCTCTGCCGCGACGGGGCCGCGCCGGTCCTCGCCGAGGAGGACCGCGACTTCGTGCGCCAGGCCCTCGCCATGCTGCCCGCGCGGCCCTTCACCAGGGCGACCTGGGGGGAATGGACCGAGGCCGTGAAGGCGGCCACGGGCCGGAAGGGGAGGGGCCTCTACCGCCCGCTGCGGCTGGCGCTGACGGGGCGCGAGAGCGGGCCCGAGATGGCGGACCTTCTGCCGCTTCTGCAGAAGCTGCCCGCGGTCTGAACCGCGAGGCCCCCCCGCCGCCCCCCGGCCCCCGAGTCGCGCCGCCGCCGGTCTCGGGGTCGGACGGCGGCAGACATGCCGGTCCTTTCGCCCCTGCGCCCAGCATCGTCGGTGGACGCGCCCGAGAAACGGGGGGCAGAGACCCCTGCTTCTCTTGCCAGCCGGCCTTCGCTTCGGCTAGGCATGGCAGCGTCAGGATCGGGAGAAGGGGCGCCGGTCGTCGGGCCCCCTGCCGAAGGAGCAACCGCCCCAGCAATCTCTCAGGCCCAAGGACCGGTCCCTGGCTGCGAAAACTCTGGAGAGTGCCCCGTGAGGGGCCGCCGAAGGGATAACGATCTCAGGCGCCGGGCACAGCAAGGGCCGGGCAGGGACAGAGGGGGCATCGGCGGATCGGGGCCAGTCATGGGGGCTGGCAGCGGGCCGCGATGCCGGGCATTGTCACCGGCAGGAAGGAAGGAGGGCGGCGTGAGCGGCCTGAGGCGGACCTGTCTTTACGACCTGCATGTCGCGCTCGGCGCGCGCATGGTCGCGTTCGCGGGCTATGAGATGCCCGTGCAATACCCGTTGGGCGTGATGAAGGAGCACCTCCACACCCGCGCCGCCGCGGGGCTCTTCGACGTGAGCCACATGGGGCAGGTGCTGGTCGCGCCGAAATCGGGGCGGCTCGCCGACGCGGCGCTGGCGCTGGAATCGCTGGTGCCGGCCGACGTGCTGGGGCTGGCCGAGGGTCGGCAGCGCTACGGGCTCTTCACCTCCGGGACGGGCGGCATCCTCGACGACCTGATGTTCGCCAACCGCGGCGATCACCTGTTCCTGGTCGTGAACGCCGCGCGGAAGGAGCATGACTTCGGCCACCTGAAGGGGCTCAGGGGCTGTGACGTCGGGATGGCCGACATGCGCGGGCTGCTGGCGCTGCAAGGGCCGAAGGCCGAGGCGGCTCTGGCGGCGCTGGTGCCGAACGTCGCGGACATGGCCTTCATGGATGTGGGCATCCGGTCCTGGCAGGGCGTCGAGATCTGGATCAGCCGGTCGGGCTATTCGGGCGAGGACGGGTTCGAGATTTCCGTCCCCGCGGGCTATGCCGAAACCCTGGCGAAGCGGCTCTTGGAGAACCCCGACGTCGCCATGATCGGCCTTGGCGCTCGGGATTCGCTCAGGCTCGAAGCGGGGCTCTGCCTCTACGGCCACGACATCGACGAGACGACCTCGCCCGTCGAGGCGGCGCTGAACTGGTCGATCCAGAAGGTGCGCCGGGCGGGGGGCGACCGCGCGGGCGGCTTCCCGGGCGCGCCGCGCATCCTGCGGGAACTGGCCGAGGGGCCGGCGCGCCGCCGTGTCGGCATCCGCCCCGACGGCAGGGCCCCCATGCGCGAGGGGACCGAGCTTTTCGTTTCGGAAACCGGCGGCATCCCGGTCGGCCGCGTGACCTCGGGCGGCTTCGGCCCGTCGCTCGATGCGCCGGTGGCAATGGGCTACCTGCCTGTGACCTTCAGGACAGGAGACCGTGTCTGGGGCGAGGTGCGAGGACGTCGCCTGTCCGCGACCGTCTCCGACATGCCGTTCCAACCCACAACCTACAAACGCTGAGATCAGGGAGACCCCGATGCGCTACACCGAGGAACACGAATGGCTGCGGGCCGAGGGCGACGTGATCGTCGTCGGGATCACCGCGCATGCGAGCGAGCAGCTCGGAGACGTGGTGTTCGTCGACCTGCCCGAGGTGGGCAGGAAGGTATCGAAGGGCGACGAGATCTGCGTGATCGAGAGCGTCAAGGCGGCATCGGACATCCTTGCACCGCTCGACGGCGAGATCGTCGAGGTGAACCCGAAGCTCGCCGACGAACCCGCGCTCGTGAACGAGGACCCGACCGGGGCGGCATGGTTCTTCAAGATGAAGGTCGCGGACCCGAAGGCCATCGACGCCTACATGGACGAGGCGGCCTACAAGGCGATGGTGGGGTAGTCTTGCGCAAACGCGTGCACATCATCGGCCAGCGAGGGCGCTGGCTCGCCGAGGTGGAGGGCCAGATGCTGCCGGTTCTCCACCATTCCTGGCGTCGAGGTCCAAATGAGTATTTCGACCCAATGTCGGACGCGAAGATTGACGGTGCCCGATACACTGAGTTCGTCGCCGCTCTCCGGGGAGGAACTCAGGCAGTGATCCAGAAGGACGCCAAGGGCAGTCTGGACCGAGATGGATATGTCGGGGTCTTTTCCTACCGCGATCTCGACATTGGCACCGATGGCTCGATCCGCCTGATTGTCACCGATCGCATAGCCGATCCCTCGAACTGAGCGCTTCCACATGCCCTACATCCCCACCGCCTACGACCCCTACGACTTCGCCAACCGCCGCCATATCGGCCCCTCGCCCGCCGAGATGGCCGGGATGCTGAAGGCGGTGGGCGTCCGCACGCTCGACGAACTCATCGACCAGACGGTTCCCGCGAGCATCCGCCAGAGGGACGCGCTCGACTGGGCGCCGCTCGCGGAGCACGAACTGCTCGCCAGGATGCGCGAGGTCGCGGCCAAGAACCGGGTGATGACCTCGCTGATCGGGCAGGGCTACCACGGCACGGTGACGCCGCCCGCGATCCAGCGGAACATCCTGGAAAACCCCGCCTGGTACACGGCCTACACCCCCTACCAGCCCGAGATCGCCCAGGGCCGCCTCGAGGCGCTCCTGAACTACCAGACGATGGTTTCCGACCTCACCGGCCTGCCGGTCGCCAACGCCTCGCTTCTCGACGAAGGCACCGCGGCGGCGGAAGCGATGACGATGGCCGAGCGGGTGGCGAAGTCGAAGGCGCGCGCGTTCTTCGTGGACCGGTTCTGCCACCCGCAGACGATCGAGGTGATCCGCACCCGCGCCGTGCCGCTCGGCATCGAGATCATCGAGGAGAGCGCCGACAATCTCGATGCGTCGAAGGTCTTCGGGGCGATCTTCCAGTATCCCGGCAGCTACGGCCATGTCCGTGACTTCACCCCCGAGATCGCCGCGCTGCATGAGGCGGGGGCGGTGGCCGTGATGGCGACGGACCTTCTGGCGCTGACCATGCTCAAGGAACCGGGCGCGATGGGCGCCGACATCGCCATCGGCTCGTCGCAGCGCTTCGGCGTGCCGATGGGCTATGGCGGACCGCATGCGGCCTTCATGTCCTGCCGCGACGACTACAAGCGGTCGATGCCGGGACGGATCGTCGGCGTGTCGGTCGATGCCGGCGGGCGGCGGGCCTACCGGCTGGCGCTGCAGACCCGCGAGCAGCACATCCGGCGCGAGAAGGCGACCTCGAACGTCTGCACGGCGCAGGCGCTCCTGGCCGTCATGGCCTCGTTCTACGCGGTCTTCCACGGGCCCGAGGGGCTGAAGGCCATCGCGCAGCGCGTCCACTACCTGACGAACCGGCTGGCGCGGGCGCTGAAGGCGGCGGGGGCGAAGGTCAGCCCGAAGCACTTCTTCGACACGCTGACGGTCGAGGTGGGCGTGGGTCAGGCGGGCATCCTCGCCGCCGCGCGGGCCGAGGGGCTGAATTTCCGCAAGATCGGGAACGACCGGATCGGCATCTCGCTCGACGAGACCTCGGACGAGAAGGTGCTGATCCGCGTCCTGCGCGCCTTCGGGATCGAGGGCGTGCCGCCGCACCGGGCGAACGTGGGCTTCCCGGACGATCTGGTGCGGACGAGCAAGTACCTGACGCATCCGGTCTTCCACATGAACCGGGCCGAGTCGGAAATGATGCGCTACATGCGGCGCCTCAGCGACCGCGACCTCGCGCTCGACCGGGCGATGATCCCGCTCGGCTCGTGCACGATGAAGCTCAACGCCGCGGCCGAGATGATGCCGATCACCTGGCCCGAATTCGGGGCGCTGCATCCCTTCGCGCCGATGGACCAGACGAAGGGCTATCAGGAGGCGATCGCGGACCTCTCGGCGAAGCTCTGCACGATCACCGGCTACGACGCCTTCTCGATGCAGCCGAATTCGGGCGCGCAGGGCGAATACGCGGGTCTGCTCACCATCATGGCCTATCACCGGGCGCATGGCGAAGGGCACCGCGACATCTGCCTGATCCCGGTTTCGGCGCATGGCACGAACCCGGCCTCTGCCGTCATGGCGGGGATGAAGGTGGTCGTCGTGAAGTCCTCGCCCAACGGGGACATCGACCTCGACGACTTCCGCGCAAAGGCGGACGAGGCGGGCCAGAACCTTGCGGCCTGCATGATCACCTATCCCTCCACCCATGGCGTCTTCGAGGAGACGGTGCGCGAGGTCTGCGAGATCACCCACAAGCACGGGGGGCAGGTCTATATCGACGGGGCGAACATGAACGCGATGGTGGGGCTCGTGAAACCCGGCGCCATCGGGGGCGACGTGAGCCACCTGAACCTGCACAAGACCTTCGCCATTCCGCATGGCGGCGGCGGGCCGGGCATGGGGCCGATCGGGGTGAAGGCGCATCTCGCGCCGCACCTGCCGGGACATCCGTTCACGGGCGGCTCCGAGGGGCCGGTATCGTCCGCGCCCTTCGGGTCGGCGTCGATCCTGCTCATCAGCTGGGCCTACTGCCTGATGATGGGGGGCGCCGGGCTGACCCAGGCGACCAGGGTCGCGATCCTGAACGCGAACTACATCGCCGCGCGGCTCAAGGGGGCCTACGAGGTCCTCTTCATGGGCAACCGAGGTCGGGTGGCGCACGAGTGCATCCTCGACACCCGGCCCTTCGCGGAGGCGGGTGTGACCGTGGACGACATCGCCAAGCGCCTCATCGACAACGGCTTCCACGCCCCGACGATGAGCTGGCCGGTGGCGGGAACGCTGATGGTGGAGCCGACCGAGAGCGAGACCAAGGCCGAGCTCGACCGCTTCATCACCGCGATGCTGGCGATCCGCGACGAGATCCGCGACGTGGCGGAAGGCCGGATGCCCGCCGACAACAACCCTCTGAAGCACGCGCCCCACACCGTGCTCGACATGGTGGGCGAGTGGAACCGGCCCTATTCCCGCGAGCAGGGCTGCTTCCCGCCCGCGAGCTTCCGGGTGGACAAATACTGGCCGCCGGTCGGACGCGTGGACAACGTCTTCGGCGACCGGAACCTCGTCTGCATCTGTCCGCCGGTGGAGAGCTATCAGGAGGCGGCGGAGTAGGCCGGAAGACGCGGCGCGCAAGGCAGGCGACGCCGTGAGACGCAAGCCACTGAAACGGCGGGATTTTCCGCGTCTTCTTCACGTCTTCCCAACGTCTTCGTTACGTACGTACTCTGGAGGCTCTGGAGGCTCTGGAGGCTCTGGAGGCTCTGGAGGGGTTCCGGGCCTTCGGCCGGGGGCGGCGGAACCGGTCGCTTGCCCGCGACGGGGGCGCCTGTCAGGATCGCGTTGACGAGGCATCAACCATGACCGGGCAGGGTCAGGGGGCAAGAGGTCCCGGATCAGGCCCGGGACGGGGGCAGGGGATGAACCACCTCTACTACGGCGACAACCTGAGGGTGCTGAGGGACAGCATCGCCGATGAAAGCGCGGACCTGATCTACCTCGACCCGCCGTTCAATTCGAACGCCAGCTACAACGTGCTGTTCAAGTCGGCTACCGGGGACCAAAGCGCGGCGCAGATCGAGGCCTTCGACGATACGTGGCACTGGGGGGACGAGGCGGAGAGCGCGTTTCAGGAGGTGAGGCGGACGGGGCATACGGATGCCGCGACGATGCTGGAGGCGATGCGGTCGTTCCTGGGCACGAACGACATGATGGCATACCTCGCCATGATGGCGGTGCGGCTGGTGGAGCTGCACCGGGTGCTGAAGCCGACCGGAAGCCTCTACCTGCACTGCGACCCGACGGCGAGCCACTATCTGAAGATTTTGCTGGATGCGGTGTTTGGGGCGAAGCGGTTCGGCGCTGAGATTGTTTGGAAGAGGACTTCCGCACATAGCGATGCTGGACAAGGGCGGCGCCTACTCGGCTATCAACACGACGCAATTTTCCAATACATGAAGAGCGAGCAATATACGTGGAACACGCAGTATCACGACTACGATGAAACGTATGAGGACAAATTCTATCGGTTCGTGGAACCAAAATCCGGCAGGCGCTTTGGTTCGTTTGATATTACCGCGCCGGGAGGCTCAGACCCAAAGAAGAGAAACCCACACTATGAGTTCTTGGGCGTAACGTGAGCTACCCCCCGAAAATCGGACAGTGACGGAAGCTACGATCTGAGGTCTGCTGATCCCCAAGAGGAGGAGATCAGAACATGTCGAAACGCAGGAACCATGACGCGGCTTTCAAGGCTCGTGTTGC
>JBMOOH010000022.1:0-26234 GCA_049323795.1 Pseudomonadota bacterium | reverse complement strand
CCCGCGCCCCCGGGATGCTTGAGGACCGAAAATGGGAGGAGAGACGCGATGGTGACGGGACGCGCGGACGTGGGCGGGCGGCGGCTCAGGCTCGGGATGATCGGGGGCGGGCAGGGGGCCTTCATCGGCGCCGTCCACCGCATCGCCAGCCGCATCGACGACCAGTACGAACTGGTGGCGGGGGCGCTGAGTTCCACCCCCGAGAAGTCGCGCGCCTCGGGCGCCGACCTCGGTCTTGATCCGAAGCGCTGTTACGGGAGCTGGGAGGAGATGGCCCGGACCGAGGCGCGGCGGAAGGACGCGATCGACGCCGTCGCGATCGTGACGCCGAACCACGTCCATGCCGGCCCGGCGATCGCGTTCCTGAAGCGCGGCATCCACGTCATCTGCGACAAGCCCCTGACGGCGACGTTGCCCGAGGCGAGGAAGCTGGTGGCGGCGGCCGAGGCGTCGCAGGCGCTCTTCGTCCTCACCCACAACTACACGGGCTACCCGATGGTCCGGCAGGCGCGCGAGATGATCGCGGCGGGGGAGATCGGGGAACTCCGGCTCGTCCACGTCGAATACGTGCAGGACTGGCTCAGCGAGCCGATCGAGCGGACAGGCCAGAAGCAGGCCGACTGGCGCACCGACCCGGCCCGCACCGGCGCGGGCGGATCGACGGGCGACATCGGCACCCATGCCTTCAACCTCGCCTCGTTCATCACCGGGCTCGACCTCGACACGCTGTCGGCGGACCTCCAGACCTTCGTGCCGGGCCGCCGGGTAGACGACAACGGCCACGTGATGATGCGATTCAGGGGCGGCGCGCGCGGGATGCTCTGGTGCAGCCAGGTCGCGCCGGGCAACGAGAATGCGCTCAGGATCCGCGTCTACGGCACCAAGGGCGGCCTCGAATGGGCGCAGGAGGATCCGAACTACCTCTGGCACGGGCCGCTTGGCGCGCCGAAGCGGAAGCTCACGCGCGGCGGGGCGGGGGCAGGGGCCGCGGCGGGGCGGGTGACGCGCGTGCCGCCGGGCCACCCCGAGGGATACCTCGAAGGTTTCGCCAACATCTACACCGAAGCCGCCCGGGCAATCCGCGCCGCCGAAGCGGGGGAGAAGCCCGACGCCGGCGTCATCTTCCCGACCGTCCGGGACGGGCTGCTGGGCGTTGCCTTCGTCGACGCCTGCGTGCGGTCGTCGAAACGCAACGGCGCCTGGACGGCACTCGCGATCTGACCGCCGCACCACGTCGGAGCCGGGGCCGCACGCGCCCCGGCCCGCCGCAGCCCGCTTCCCCTTTCCCGGCCCCCCGACCGCCGGCGCTTCCCCTGCGGAACCAGTCTTGAGGTACGTCCCTCAAAAAACGGTGGACACGCGACATCCCCTCCCTTATCGTCCGCTTCAGTCGAGAACACCGGGGGAGTCTACCCGGGCCGATCTTGTCAACGGGAGGACTTCTCATGAGAACTCACCTTCTCGCCGCGGCCGCGCTTGCCCTCGGCCTCGGCGCGACCGGCGCCATGGCGCAGGAAAAGGAACTGACACTCTGCTGGGCGGCCTGGGACCCGGCGAACGCGCTCGTCGAACTCAGCAAGGATTTCGAGGCCCAGTCGGGCATCAAGATGAGCTTCGAGTTCGTGCCGTGGCCGAACTTCGCGGACCGGATGCTCAACGAACTCAATTCGGGCGGCAAGCTCTGCGACCTGATGATCGGCGACAGCCAGTGGATCGGCGGCGCGGCCGAGAACGGCTGGTACGTCAAGCTCAACGACTTCTTCGACCAGAACGGCATCTCGATGGACGCCTTCGTTCCGGCGACGGTCGTCGGCTATTCGGAATGGCCGAAGAACACGCCGAACTACTGGTCGCTCCCGGCCTTCGGCGACGTGGTCGGCTGGACCTACCGCAAGGACTGGTTCGAGCGTCCGGAAATCCAGGCCGCCTTCAAGGAGAAATACGGCCGCGATCTCACACCGCCCGCCACCTTCGACGAACTGAAGCAGGTCGCCGAATTCTTCCAGGGCCGCGAGATCGACGGCAAGAAGGTCTATGGCGCCTCGATCTATACCGAGCGGAACTCCGAAGGCATCACGATGGGCGTCATGGACGTCCTCTATTCCTTCGGCTTCAAATACGACAACCCCGACAAGCCCTACGACATGGAAGGCTTCGTGAACTCGCCCGGCGCCGTCGCCGGCCTCGAGTTCTACAAGGCGCTCTATGACTGCTGCACCGCACCGGGCGCCTCGAACACCTACATGGGCGAGGGCATCGACGCCTACAAGTCGGGCCAGGTCGCGCTCCAGATGAACTTCGCGTTCACCTGGCCGGGCTTCGAGGTCGATCCGAACGTGGGCGGCGGCAAGACCGGCTACCTCGTGAACCCCGCCGGCCCGAACGGCGAACGGTTCGCCCAGCTCGGCGGCCAGGGCATCTCGGTCGTTGCCAACACCGACAACATGGACGGCGCGCTCGCCTACATCAAATGGTTCGCCCAGAAGGACGTGCAGGAGAAGTGGTGGTCGATGGGCGGCTTCTCGAACCTCCGCGCGGTGGTCGAGGATCCCTCCTTCGCGACCAGCCAGCCCTATGCGCAGACCTTCCTCGATTCGATGGCGATCGTGAAGGACTTCTGGGCCGAGCCGTCCTACGCGACGCTCCTCCAGGCTTCGCAGAAACGGTTCCACGACTACGTGGTCGCCGGCAACGGCACCGCCAAGGAGGCGCTCGACGGCCTGATCGCCGACTGGACCGAGACGTTCCAGGACGAAGGCAAGCTCTGATCCGGCGGGGCGGGCCATCGCGGCCCGCCCCATCCCGCCGCCGCCCGTCCCCCCTGCCGGACAGGCTTCCGCTTCAGCAAACCTGTGCCATAGTCGCACGATCCCTTGGTGACGGGGCCGAACGATGACCGATTCCGCCGCAGACCGCATCGCCCGCGCGACGCCCGCGCCGGTGGCGAGCCGCATCCGGGGGCTCAGCGACCGGGCCATCGCCTGGATCTTTGTGGCACCGACGATCTTCCTGCTGCTGTCGGTCAACATCTTCCCGCTGATCTGGACCATCAGGCTTTCGTTCACGAACTTCGCCGCGAACAAGCCAAATGCCGAGGTGAAGTGGGTGGGATTGCGCAACTACACGCGCATCCTGACCGACGCCGACACCTGGGCGAACATGCAGACCACGGCACATTTCCTGATCTGGACGATCATCTTCCAGGTCGCCCTGGGCTTCACGCTCGCCTGGCTCATCAACCGCAAGTTCAGGGGCAACGATCTGGTGACGACCCTGATCGTCATCCCGATGATGCTCTCGCCCGCCGTGGTCGGCAACTTCTGGACCTTCCTCTACCAGCCGCAGATCGGCCTCGTGAACTACGCGGTCGAGTTCCTGACCGGCATCCCCGCCGACAGCTTCTCCATGCTTGGCCCCGGCGGCTGGGCGCGCTGGTCGATCGTCATCGTCGATACCTGGATGTGGACGCCCTTCGTGATGCTCATCTGCCTCGCCGGGCTGCGGTCGATTCCCGACTACATCTACGAGGCGGCCGAGGTGGACCGCGCCTCGAAATGGCGGCAGTTCTGGACCATCACCGTGCCGATGGTGCTCCCGTTCCTGATGCTCGCCGTGCTGTTCAGGGGCATCGAGAACTTCCGGATGTTCGACCTCGTGGTGCTGCTCACCGGCGGGGGCCCGGGCGACGAGACGCTGCTCGCCTCGATCGACCTCAAGCGCGAGGCGTTCGAGAAGTGGCGGACGGGCTATTCCTCGGCCTACGCGATCATCCTCTTCGTCACGGTGTTCGGGCTCGCCTCGATCTACGTGAAGGCGCTCAACCGGGTGAAACAGAGATGAGCGCGCGGATGCCTGCCCTGCGTGACGACGACGGGCGCTGCACGTCGCGGCGCGACGCGCAAGAACCGGATGTCCGAAGCCCGCGCCCGCTTCCGGAGCGACGCACATGAGCGCCTATTCCGTCACCGACCCCTCGCGCGCGTCGAAATGGGTCGCCGGCCTCCTCGTCGTCGCCTACGCCGTCATCACGCTCATCCCGCTCCTCTGGATCATCTCGACGAGCTTCAAGTCCGGCCCGGACTCGATCAGCTACCCGCCCAAGGTCTTCTTCCAGCCGACGCTCGAAGGCTACGTGAACCTCTTCACGACGCAGGCCCGCCCCTCGGCCGCCGACCTCGCCAGCCTGCCGCCGCCCGAAACCTGGTACGACAGGATCGCCCGCGCCGACGGCATGATCATCGTCGGACCCTCGCGCTTCGGGCAGCGGTTCCTGAACTCGGTCATCATCGGCTTCGGCTCGACGTTCCTGTCGATCTTCCTCGGCACGCTTGCCGCCTACGCCTTCAGCCGCTTCCGGGTGCCGCTCAAGGACGACCTGCTGTTCTTCATCCTCTCCACCCGGATGATGCCGCCCATCGCGGTGGCGATCCCGATCTACCTGATGTTCCGCCAACTCGGCCTCAGCGACACCCGCCTCGGGATGATCCTCCTCTACACGGCGGTGAACATGTCGCTCGCCGTCTGGCTCCTCAAGGGCTTCATCGACGAGATCCCGCGCGAATACGAGGAAGCCGCGCTGATCGACGGCTACACCCGTTTCCAGGCGTTCCGGAAGGTCGTCCTGCCGCAGGCCGCGACCGGCATCGCCTCGACCGCGATCTTCTGCCTCATCTTCGCCTGGAACGAATACGCCTTCGCCGTCCTTCTCACCTCCGGCAACGCCCAGACCGCGCCACCCTTCATCCCGACGATCCTCTCGGTCGGCGGCGGCATCGACTGGCCCGCCGTGGCAGCGGCCGCGACCCTCTTCCTCCTGCCGGTCGTCGTCTTCACCGTGCTTCTCCGCAAGCATCTGCTGCGCGGGATCACCTTCGGGGCGGTGCGGAAATGACCGGCGGAGCCCTTCCGGAACAGGTTGGGGCGCTGCTGGCGCTGACCGGCCAGCGTATCCCGGTCGTCCAGGCCCCCATCGGTTCGGCGGCGACCCCCGCGCTCGTAGGGGCGGTGACACGGGCCGGCGGCATGGGCGGGCTGGCGATGACCTGGTCGGACCCGGCCGCAGCGGTGGCGAAGGTCCGCGCCACACGGGAAGCGACGGGCGGCGCCGCGTTCTTCGCCAACTTCGTCCTGCACTTCCCCTGCGAAGGCTTCGGCGCGGCGCTCGACGCGGGCGTTCCGATTGTGACTCTGTCATGGGGGCTGAACGCCGGGATGGTGGCACGCGCGCACCGGGCCGGGGCGAAGGTCGGCATCCAGGTGGGCAACGCGGACGGCGCGCGGCGGGCGCGCGAGGCGGGGGCGGATTTCCTGATCGCGCAAGGGGTCGAGGCGGGCGGGCATGTGCAAAGCACGACGCCGCTGGCCACGCTTCTGCCCGCCGTCCTGGCAGAGGCCGGCGGGCTGCCGGTGATCGCGGCGGGCGGCATCGCCAGCGGCGCGGCCATCGCCCGGGTCATCGCGGCGGGTGCCGCCGGCGCGATGATGGGAACCCGCTTCCTCGCCTCGGCCGAGGCCGACGTGCACGCCGACTACCAGGCCGCGCTGATCGCGGCATGTTCCGACGACACCGCCTTCACCAACTGCTTCGATGTCGGCTGGCCCTTCGCCATGCACCGCGTCCTCAGGAACGACACCTTCAAGGCGTGGGAGGCCGCCGGCTGCCCGCAGCCGCCCGCGCGTCCCGGCGAAGGCGAGACCGTGTTTCGGGGGGTGGACGAGGACTTCCCGCGCTATTCCGACACCTCGCCGATGCCCGGCGCCACTGGGGCGTTGCGGTCGGCCTGCCTCTATGCCGGGGCAGGCGTGGGCGACATCCGATCCGTCGAACCGGCCGAAGGTCTGACAGTCAGGCTCTGGGCCGAGGCCCGCGCCGAACTCGTGCGGTCACCGGAAAGGGGGCGCGCATGAGCCGCTTCCTGACAGGTCTTCGCCGCCTTCGCCGCGGCCCCTGGGAGATGGTCGCCTCGGTGCTCATCGCGCTCGGGGTCGTGATGCTGATGCAGCCCTTCGCGATCCAGATCTTCACCTGGTCCTTCGGGGTCACGCTCGTCGGTACCGTCATGTTCATCATCGTCTCGCACTTTCCGGAATAGGGCGCGCCTTGGCCGAGATCGTCATCCGCAACCTGCGGAAGGAATTCGGGAATTTCGTCGCGGTGAAGGGATCCACCTTCACTGTGGGCGATGGCGAATTCTTCATGCTGCTCGGCCCCTCGGGCTGCGGCAAGACGACGACGCTGCGGATGATCGCGGGGCTGGAACTGCCCACTTCGGGCGAGATCTACATCGGCGGCGAAGAGGTCAGCCAGAAGCCCGCCAGCCAGCGCGACATCGCGATGGTGTTCCAGATGTTCGCCCTCTACCCCCACATGAACGTCCGGAAGAACATCAGCTATCCGCTTGTCAGCCAGGGAATGGCCCGCGAAAAGGTGCAGGCGAAGGTGGCCGAGGTGGCCCGCATCCTCGACATCGGCCACCTCCTCGACAAGGGCGTCGGCGGCCTTTCGGGCGGCGACCGCCAGCGGGTCGCGCTGGCCCGCGCCATCGTCCGCCGCCCCGCGGCCTTCATGATGGACGAACCCTTGGGCGCCCTCGACGCCGAGTTCCGCGAACACATGGCCGAAGAGCTTCGCGCGCTCCATGACCGGATGGGCGCGACGACCGTCTACGTCACCCATGACCAGCTTGAAGCGATGCAGATGGGCGACAAGATTGTCGTCATGAATCACGGGGTTGTCGAGCAGTTCGGCACGCCCCGGGAAATCTACGACCGCCCGGCGACGATGTTCGTGGCCGACTTCATCGGCTCGCCGCCGATGAACTTCCTGCGCTTCGAAGGCGTCCTGGAACAGGGCGCGGCGGCGGTCAGCATGGGCGGGACGAGCCACGCCGTTCCGGCCCTGGCCGAGGCCGCGACGGGCAGGCTCGTCTTCGGCGTCCGCCCCGAACATGTCGCCCTTTCGGACAGCGCCCCCTATCGCGGAAAGATCCTGGCGACGGAATACCTTGGCACGACGCAGATCGTCACGCTCGACACCCCGAACGGCGCAGTCAAGGCCCGCGCACCCTCCGGCCAGACGGCCCGCCCGGGGGAAGAGGTGGGCCTGACCTTCAATCCCCGCACGATCACGCTCTTCGACGAAGCCGGCGGCCGGGCACTCAGGTCGGCCCTTCACGGGGGCGCGCGCTGATGGCCGAGGTCGTGCTTTCCGGCGTGACGAAGTCCTTCGGCGTGACCTGCGCCTCGGACAATGTCTCGCTCGCCATCCCCGACGGCGCCTTCGTCGTCCTTCTCGGCCCGACCGGGGCCGGCAAGACAACGCTCCTGCGCCTGATCGCGGGACTCGAAAAACCTGATGCCGGCGCGATCCGCATCGCCGGCCGGTCCGTCGCCGCCGACACGCCCGCGCAGCGCAACGTCGCGATGGTGTTCCAGCAATACTCGCTCTACCCGCACCTTACCGTTCGGGAAAACCTCGCCTTTCCGCTGAAGTCCCCGATCCTGAACACGCCGAAGGCCGAGATCGGCAGGCTGGTGACCGAGGTCGCGGCGGTCCTGCGCATCGCGCACAAGCTCGACAACAAGGCGACCCAGCTGTCCGGCGGCGAGATGCAGCGCGTGTCGATCGGCCGCGCGCTTGTCCGCCGTCCGTCGATCTACCTGATGGACGAACCCCTCTCCTCGCTCGACGCCAAGCTCCGCGCCGACCTGCGGGTGGAACTGAAGCGCATCCACGCCGACCTCGGCGCAACATTTCTCTACGTCACCCACGACCAGATCGAGGCGATGACGATGGCGACGCACGTGGGTGTGCTCGACCACGGGCGGCTCGTCCAGTTCGGGACGCCCCGCGAAATCTACGAAAACCCGGTCAGCCTCTACGTCGCCCAACGACTGGGAATCCCCCGGATAAACACGCTTCCGGCGGATGCATTCGGGGCGGGCCCTCACGGGGCAACCAGCATCGGCCTCCGGCCCGAGCACATCCGGCAGGGCGAGGGCGCCGAGGCGCGGGTGGTGCGCGTCGAGCATCTGGGCGACCAGACGCGCCTGCATCTGACCTATCGCGGGCACCCGATCGTCACCCTGACGGACATTCACACGAGCCACAAGGCGGGCGACACGATCCGCATCACCCCGCACAACCCCCTCTACTTCGACGCCACCGGCGCGCGCGTGACCTAAAGGACCGATCCATGAACCAGTTCATCAACACGAAGGACAGCCTCGTCACCGAAGCCATCGACGGCGTGCTCCGGACTGGCGGCGGGCTCCTCGCGCGGCTTGACGGCTACCCGCACATCAAGGTCGTCGTGCGTACCGACTGGGACCGATCCAGGGTTGCCCTCGTGTCCGGTGGCGGGTCGGGGCACGAGCCGAGCCACGCGGGTTTCGTCGGCAAGGGGATGCTGACGGCGGCGGTCTGCGGCGACGTCTTCGCCTCGCCTTCGGTCGACGCCGTTCTGGCGGGGATCCTCGCCGTCACGGGCAAGGCGGGCTGCCTTCTGGTCGTCAAGAACTACACGGGCGACCGTCTGAACTTCGGCCTTGCCGCCGAGCGCGCCCGGGCGTTCGGACTGAAGGTCGGCATGGTGATCGTGGACGACGACATCGCGCTTCCGGACCTGCCGCAGGCGCGGGGCGTCGCCGGAACGCTCTTCGTTCACAAGATCGCGGGCGCGCTGGCCGAACAGGGGGCCGACCTCGAGACCGTGACGGCAGCCGCACGGAAGGTGATCGACGGCGTCGTGTCGATCGGCATGAGCCTTGACACCTGCACCGTGCCGGGCAGCCCAAAGGAGCACCGGATCGCCCCCGGAAAGGCCGAACTCGGCCTTGGAATCCATGGCGAGGCGGGGGCGGAGCAGGTCGACTTCAACGGCGCCCGCGCGGCGATCGAGATGGTGGTGGACCGCCTCGCCCCGCATATGGGGGCGGGGCCGCACGCGGCGCTTCTGAACAACCTCGGCGGTGCAACCCCTCTCGAGATGGCCGTGCTGGCCGAGGAACTGGTCCGGTCGCGCATCGGGTCGCGGATTTCGTGGATGGTCGGGCCCGCGCCGCTGATGACCTCGCTCGACATGCAGGGGTTTTCGGTGTCGCTTCTGCCGGTCGGGGCCGACGAGGAGGCCGCGCTTTCGGCCCCCGTCGCGCCGCATGCCTGGCCGGGGTGCCTGCCGGTCGATGCGGTACCGGTTCTGCCGCTGCCCGACGGGCTGACGCCGATCCAGCCGCTCCCCTCGCCGAACCCGGCCATGCGGGCGTTCCTCGGACGATGCTGCGACATCCTGATCGCCTGCGAGGCCGACCTGAACGCGCTCGACGCCAAGGCGGGCGACGGCGACACGGGGTCGACGCTGGCCGCCGCCGCGCGCGCGCTGAAGGGCGCGCTCGACCGGCTTCCGCTCGCCGACCTCACCCAGCTTCACCGCGCGATCGGACAGGAACTGAGCCAGACGATGGGCGGGTCGTCGGGCGTGCTGCTGGCGATCTTCTTCGCGGCGGCCGGCGACGCATCGGCCGGCGGCCAGGACGTGGTCGGTGCGCTCCGTGCCGGTCTCGACCGCATCAAGCAGGTGGGCGGCGCCAAGCCCGGCGACCGCACCATGATCGATGCGCTCGAGCCGGCGCTCGACGCGCTGCCGGGCGGTCTCGCCGCCGCGGCCAGGGCGGCCCGGGACGGGGCCGATGCGACGGCCAGGATCACCCGGGCCAAGGCGGGGCGGGCGGCCTACATCTCGGGTGCGAAACTCGCCGGCTACAATGATCCCGGCGCCGAGGCCGTTGCACGGCTCCTGGAAAATCTGGTCTGACCGGGCGGGCTGTCGGAGGAGGCGTCCGTCACCTGAACCCGAACCGCGACGGGCCGTGGCCAGGCGGCCGTCCCGGTCTTTCCCGCGGCTTAGCGTCATCTTTACCCGCGGCTGCTTCCCTCGCGGCCGGGCGAAGGTGACGGCATGTTGACGATGCAATACGTGACGACGCTTTTCGGCGGCTCCCTGGCCGCCGGCGCGCGCGTCACCGATTTCGCGCTGCTCGACACGGTCACGGGTCCGATGCTCTATGCCGGCGCGCAGCCGGGGATGGGGCTTCTGTCGTTCTCGCTCGGCGCCGGCCGTGCCGCCGGCTTCTCGAGTGCCTTCCAGTATCCCGCCGGGGCGGACAGCTTCGGGCCCACGCGCCTCGATATCCTGGGCACGCCGGACGCGACGGTCCTGCTCGCCCCGGGCCGCTTCGCCGCAGAACTCGGCGGGCCGGCGCTCTCCCCGACGGGGTCCTTCGCCCCGTCGGTCACCTTCCCCGACGGATCCGGGCCGGGCGGAAGCCTGACCGACCTCGAAACCGTCCGGATCGGAACGGACACCTGGATCTACGGAACCTATGCGGGCTCGGCCGGCGTGGCGGCGTGGAAGCTTTCGGCCGGCGCCTCGGTTCTCCAGCAGATGCCGGGCCTGGCCGACGACGCCATCACCCAGCTTGCCGACATCAGCGCGATTCGCGCCTTCCGCACGGGCGACGGGCAGCCGTGGCTCTTGGTCGCCAGCACGTCGGAGGACGCGGTGACGGCCCTGTCCGTGGGTCCGGACGGGGGGCTGACCGCCGTGGGATCGATCGGCGCGGCCGACGGCCTCGGACTGGACGCGCCGGCCGTCATCCGGGAGGTCGCCCTCGGCGGCGCGGCCTACGTGATCGTGGCGGGCGGCGGATCGTCCTCGCTTTCGGTCCTGCGGCTCGACCCCGCCGGCCTGACGCCGACCGATCACGCGACGGATACGCTCGACACCCGGTTTCAGGGTGTCCGGGCACTCGACGTCGTCAATCTGGACGGCCGCGCCTGGGTCTTCGCGGGCGGGATCGACGACGGGATCAGCGTCTTCCAGCTTCTGGGCGACGGGCGTCTTGTCCTCGCCGCGACGCTGGCGGATACCGATGCCCTCCCCCTGGCCGACGTGGCCGCGATCCGCGCGGTCGTCCTCGGCGGCGCGGTGCAGGTCTTCGTCTCCTCGGCGACCGAGAACGGAATAGCCCAGTTCCTCTTCACCCCGGGCCCGCCGGGGCAGAGCCTCGACGGCACGCCGGGCAACGACAGCCTCACCGGCACCGCGGCCGAGGACGTGATCCTCGGCCGGGGCGGGGACGATGCGCTTGCGGGACTGGGCGGGGACGACGTGCTGGCCGACGGCGCGGGGGCCGACACCCTGACCGGCGGCGCCGGACGTGACCTCTTCGTGCTGTCGCCGGACGGGACAGCCGACACCGTTGCGGATTTCGACCCCGCCTCGGACCGGCTGGACCTGTCCTTCCTGCCGCTTCTCTACAGCCTGTCCCAGATCTCGGTCGCCCCCACCGCGACGGGCGCGGTCCTGACCTACGGGGACGAGACCGTGGTGATCGTCACTGCGAACGGCGCGCCTCTCATGCCGGCCGACCTGTCCACGCCGATGGTCCTGAACCTGCCCCGGTCGCCGGTGCAGCTCATCCTCGACGGGACCGTGACGGGCGGGACGCCGGGCGCGGACACCCTCCGCGGAACTCCGTTCGCCGACAGCCTGTCGGGCGGGGACGGCGGCGATTTCCTCTCGGGGGGCCTGTCGGACGACCGGCTGGACGGCGGCACGGGCGGCGACACGCTCGACGGCGGGCCGGGTACGGACCTGGCCGTCTATGCCGCCGCCGCGGCCGGGGTGACGCTCGACTTCAACCAGCCCGCCCGCAACACCGGCGAGGCGCTGGGCGACGTGCTCGTCTCGATCGAGGGCGCGATTGGAAGTGCCTTCGCCGACATGCTGCAGGGCGACGGGGCCGACAATATCTTCTCGGGGGCCGCCAGCGACGACAGCCTCTCGGGCCGCGGCGGGGCCGATACCCTCGACGGGGGTGCGGGCGACGACACGCTGGTCGGGGGGACGGGGGCGGATGTGCTGGCTGGCGGCCCCGGAACCGACACCGCGGACCATTCGGGCGCCGGCCAGGCCGTGGCGGTCGACCTCGCGCTGGGCGCGGGCATGGCGGGCGAAGCCAACGGCGACCGTCTGACCGGCATCGAGAACCTGACCGGCTCCGCATGGAACGACCGCCTGACAGGAGACGGGGGCGCGAATCTGCTCACGGGCCTTGCGGGCAGCGACACGCTCGCCGGCGGCTCCGGGAACGACACGCTCGCAGGAGGCGCCGGGGCGGACCGGCTGGACGGAGGCGCGGGATTTGACAGCGCGGACTATGCCGATGCGCCGCAGGGCGTGGTCGCGGACCTCGTCACCCCGGCGAACGGCACGGGATGGGCCGCAGGCGATGCCTTCGCCGGCATCGAGGCGCTGGCGGGATCGGCCTACGCGGACGACCTGCGCGGCGATGCCGGGGCGAACCTGATTTCGGGCGGACTGTCCGCGGACTGGCTGATGGGCCGCGGTGGCAGCGACACGCTTGCCGGCGGAGACGGCAACGACAATCTCATCGGCGGCGCCGGAGCGGACCTGCTGGATGGCGGCGCCGGCATCGATCGCGCCAGCTATTCCGATGCCACGGCCGGGCTGGTGGCGGATCTGCTGTCGCCCTCGGCGAACACCGGGATCGCGGCGGGCGACATCTACGTTTCGGTCGAAGGCTTCCGCGGCACGAATTACGACGACACGCTGGCCGGGGACGACGAGGCCAACCAGATCGATGCGGGATTCGGAAACGACCGCATGGTCGGGCGGGGCGGCGCCGACTGGCTGGTCGGCCGCGCCGGTGCCGACACGCTCGATGGCGGCGACGGCAATGACGTGCTGTTCGGCGGCCCCGGGGCGGACGTCTTTCTGGGCGGCGCAGGCCTCGACCGTGCGAACTACGGCGACAGCGCCGCCGGCCTTGTCGCGGATCTTCTGGACCCGTCCCGGAATACCGGGCTCGCCGCGGGCGACAGCTATGCGGGGATCGAGAACCTGCAGGGTTCGCCGGCCCCGGATGATCTCGGCGGCGACGCGGGTGACAACATGCTCAACGGCGCCAGGGGAGACGACCGCCTGTCCGGCCGCGCCGGCGCCGACTTTCTGGTCGGGGCCGAGGGGAACGACACCCTCTGGGGCGGAGCCGGCGGGGACCTGCTCCATGGTGGCGCCGGGCAGGACGTGTTCGCCTTCGGCCGCGGAGACGGCTATGACCGCGTCCTCGATCTTGTGCCGGGGCAGGACAGGCTGTCGCTGTCCTCTTCCCTGCCCCAGATCGCCGGACTGTCGGCCGGCGACATCGTGCTGAGGTTCGGCGCAGGCGACGGCACCGACAGCTGGCTGGATTTCGGTGGCGGCGACCGCCTGCTCATCCGCGGCATTGCCGACCCGGGCCTGCTCGCGGGGGATATCGTCCTCGGCTAGCTCAGAGCTTGCCGAGGACAGCCGCGAGCGCCAGCGTGAGATCGCCCCGAAGGGTCTGCCGGTGCAGTCCGGCACGCCTCAGGGCAAGCGCTGCGGCAGGTCCGCGCCGCTGCCTGATCCGTGCGAACTCGTCCAGAAGGCGGCGCGCGTCGTCGGAAAGGATCTGCGCCGATGTCTGCAGCGCCGCAAGATTCTGGTCGCTCCACCGCCGGAACTGCCCGGCGAGTCCGAGCCGCATCCGCCGCAGCGCCGCACGCGGCCCGAGGTTCGCGCCGATCTGGTTCCGGCCGTGCTGCCGGTAGAGCAGCACCGGAACGGGGTCGTAGAGCACCCGGCCCCCTGCGCCCGCGACGATCTGGTAGAGCCACCAGTCGTGGCAGGCAGGCAGGCAGGCGAGGCGGCCCGCAGCCTCCGCGGCAAGGCGGCGCGCGGCAGAGTTCAGGACCATCGTATTGCCGCCCGCAAAGCTCTGGACCAGGGCATTCGGGAAGCCGGGCCGCCGCCTGAACCGGGGCGAGAGGCCGAGGCGGCGTCCCGCGCCATCCACGATGATCGTGCGGGCGCCGTAAAGCGCGGGTGCCGGACCGCAGGGCCCGAGCTGCGCGACCGCCCTCGACAGCTTGTCCGGCAGCCAGATGTCGTCCTGATCGGCCAGGGCGGTGAAGGGGGCCGCACCCGGCCCGGCGAGCAGCGACAGGAAGTTCGCGGTGCTTCCCCGCGACGGTCCGGCCCGCAGCGACACGCGCCGGCTCGGCACGCCGGACGCGAAGCGCGCCACGAGATCCGCCGTTGCATCGGACGATCCGTCGTCCGAGACGACGAGCGACCAGTCCGGATGGGTCTGCCGCGCGATCGAGGCGAGCTGTTCGGCGATGTGGTCCGCCCCGTTCCGGGTGGCCATCAGGATCTCGACCCCGCTGCCGGAGACCGCGCTCATGCCGCGGCGAAGCGCGACGGGCGGGCGGCCAGCACCAGGCCCGCAACGGCGAAAAGGGCGCCCGCGACGAACAGGACGAAGGCGGGCGAGGCGTGGACGGCCTGCGCCTTGCCGTAGAAAGCCGCGCGCATGACCGCGATGACGTGGGTCAGCGGGTTGGCGTGGATGACCGGCCTGAGGTCGTCCGGCACGGCATCGAACGGAAAGAGCACACCCGAAATGATGAACAGCGGTCTGTTCAGGACCGACCAGATCGCGCGCCAGGCCGGAAACAGCGTCGCCACGACCGCATTCGCCGTCCCGACCCCGAGCCCCAACGCGGCCGCGAGTGCCATCGCCAGCGCGAAGGCCGCGGGGTCGGTCACCGGGTCCTCTCCGGTCAGCCGGATCAGCGCGGGAAAGAACAGGACCGCGATCACCACGAAGGTCAGCGTCTCGAGCACCGCCCGCGCGAGGATGCTGTCGAGCGGTGTCACGACCGGGTAGACGAAAAGGCCGCGGTTCGCCTGAAGCGCGTTCATCGCGCCGGCGGCGACCGCGCTGTATGTCAGGAACGGAATGACCCCGGTGGCGTAGAACAGCACGAAGCTCTTGCCGAGGGGCGGGGCGTGGACGACGAACGAGAAGGCGACCGACAGGAGCACGATGCCGCCGAGCGGCTCGCCGACGGCCCAGAGATACCCGCCCCATGACCGGCCGAACCGCGCGGACGTCTCGCGGATCACGAGTGCCGCAAGCACCCGTGTCCGCAACCCGAGAGGTGAACTGCGCACGTCGCCACGCCCTTTCGCTGCCTCAGGGTTTCTTAATAGGCCGGCCTTATTGACGAAGCGTTGACCCTGTTCGGCCAGGCGGCCAGGCGGCCGGGTGGTCAGGGCGGAGGGCACATGGGCGATCTTTCTCCGGTCAGACAGGACTTCCGCGGCGGGACCGGGCTGGCCGTCGCCGCCCCGGCCGTCGAGGTTCCGGCGGCGTTCCTGCCCGGCGCCGCCCGGGCGGAACGCCGTGCCCGCGGTTTCGGCCGGCGCAGCCGGGTGGCCGCGGGCTTCGTCCTCGTCGTCGTGCTGCCGTTGCTCGCGGTCGCTTGGTATCTCTTCGACAGGGCGGCCGACCAGTACCATTCCGACGTCGCCTTCTCGGTCCGGTCCGAGGACGGGCCGTCCGCCGCCATCGGACTTCTCGGCGCCATGACCCAGCTCGGAGCATCGGGCAGCGTCGATGCCGAGATCCTCTACGAGTTCGCCCGAAGCCAGGCGATGGTTCTGGCGGTGGACAAGCGCGTGGACCTGCGCCGGATCTGGGCCGGATCGGCCCGCGATCCGGTCTGGGCGCTGCCGCCGGACGCCACCGTCGAGGACCTGGTGAGGCACTGGGGCCGAATGGTGGACGTCTCGCTCGACGGGCAGGCGGGGCTTCTCTCCGTCCGGGCCCGCGCGTTCTCGGCCGCCGACGCGCGAGCGGTCACCCGCGCGATCCTTGCCGAAAGCGCCGCCCTCGTGAACAGACTGTCCGATCAGGCCCGTCAGGATGCGATCCGGTTTGCGGCCGCGGACCTGGCGGAGGCCGAAGCCGCCCTGCGCCTGCTGCGTGCCGACCTTGCGGACTTCCGGAGAACCCACCGGATGATCGACCCCGGCGCCGACGTGTCGGGACGGATGGGAATCGTCACATCGCTCGAGACCGAGCTGGCCGATGCGATGGTGGCCCGCGATACGCTGCTCACCTATGCCAGCGAGGATGACAACCGGGTCAGGAAGGCCAACCGGCGGATCGAGGCGGTCCGGTCGCGCATCGAGGCCGAACGGACCAGGCTGGCGACCGGCACGGGCGAGGATGCGGGGCCCGAGGTCGTCGGCCGGTACGAGGCGCTGCTGACCGATCTCGAATTCGCGCAGACGGCCTACACGCAGGCGCTGGCCAACCTCGCCGTCGCCCGTGCCGAATCCCGCCGGCAGGCGCGCTACCTTGCGGCCCATATCGAACCGACCCTTGCGCAATCGGCGCTTTTTCCGCGCCGCTGGACGCTGCTGGCGCTCTGGGGTCTGGGGCTCGGCATCGTCTGGTCGGTCCTGATGGTCCTGCGCTACAACGTCCGGGACAGCCTGTGACCGGCGGCAGGCGGGGACGGGCCCGGCGATGATCGTGCTGCGCGGCCTGCGCAAGTCCTTCCCGTTCGGGCGGACGCGGAAGGTGCTGTTCGAGGGGCTGGACCTGACGCTGCCGGCGGGCGCGCGGGTCGCGCTTCTGGGCGCGAACGGGGCGGGCAAGTCGACGCTGCTTTCGGTGATCGCAGGCACCACCCCTGCCGATGCAGGCCGGATCGAGCGGCATGGGACCGTGTCGTGGCCCATGGGTTTCGCGGGTGGCTTTGCCGCCGACCTGACGGGGCGGCAGAACCTCCGTTTCGTTGCCCGCATCTACGGTGCCGACACCGGCGAGACCGAGGCCGCGGTGACGGCCTTCGCGGAACTCGGCTCTGCGCTGGACATGCCGGTCAGGACCTATTCCGCAGGAATGCGCGCGCGGCTTGCCTTCGGGCTGTCGATGGCCATGCGCTTCGACTGGTATCTCGTGGACGAGATCGCGGCGGTGGGCGACGCCGGCTTTCGCCGCAAGTCGGCCGATGCGTTCCACCACCGCCTGTCGGGGGCAGGCCTTGTCATGGTCTCCCATGCGCCGGCGCTCCTGCGGGAATTCTGCACGTCGGCGATCGTCCTGCACGCCGGAGCGGTTCGGGTCTTTGCCGACATATCCGAGGCCATCGACTGGCACGAGGCCGCGACCGTCCGCGCCGCCTGAACCGCCGGAACCCCGGAATTCCGGGCCGACCCGAAGTCCCTGCCCTCCGGACCCCGAGAGCCCGCGGCCGGCTTCCGAAGTACCGCCGGGAAAGAGGCCCCCGGCTTTTCGGCCGGGGGCCAGGCGCACGGCCGCCTTGGGGAGCGGCGGCATCGGGACGCCCGCGGGCGCGTGGAGCCGGAGGAGAGGCCGCGCCGCGCTGGCTGCCTCCGGCGGGGGAGCCGGGCAGGAAGCATGTTGCCGCCATCCTGAATCGGTTTCGTGACGCTTGCCGCCTGCGGCGGGCGCTTCAGCGCGAGCGGATCATGCCCACGATGTCGTAGGTCCGTTCGAGGATCGGCCGCGCCATCGCCTCGGCCCGCCGCGCGCCGGCCCCGAGGATGCGGTCGATCTCGGCGGGGTCGGCGAGCAGGCGCTTCATCTCGGACGAGATCGGCGCGAGCTTCGCCACGGCCAGGTCGGCGAGGGCGGGCTTGAACGCGCCGAACCCCTTGCCGCCGAAATCGTTCAGCACGTCTGCCGGCGCGGTCCCGGCCAGAGCGGCATAGATGTTGACGAGGTTCCGCGCCTCGGGGCGGCCCGCGAGCCCGTTAAGCGCCTCCGGCAGGACCTCGGCATCCGTCTTCGACTTGCGGATTTTCTGCGCGATCACGTCGGCGTCGTCGGTCAGGTTGATGCGGCTCTGGTCGGACGGGTCGGACTTCGACATCTTCCTGGTGCCGTCCCTGAGCGACATCACGCGGGTCGCCGCGCCCTCGATCAGCGGTGCGGGGACCGGGAAGAACTCCACCCCGTAGTCGTGGTTGAACTTGAACGCGATGTCGCGGCAAAGCTCGACATGCTGCTTCTGATCCTCGCCCACGGGCACCATCGTCGCGTGGTAGACGAGGATGTCGGCCGCCATCAGCGAGGGATAGGCGAAGAGGCCGAGCGAGGCCTTCTCGGCGTCCTTGCCGGCCTTGTCCTTCCACTGCGTCATGCGGTTCATCCAGCCCATCCGGGCGACGCAGTTGAAGACCCAGCCGAGTTCCGCGTGGGCGCTGACCTGGCTCTGGTTGAAGAGGATCGAGCGTGTGGGGTCGATCCCCGCCGCGATGAAGCCCGCCGCCGCCTCGCGCGTCTGGGCGCGGAGCCTCGCCGGATCCTGCCAGACCGTGATCGCGTGCAGATCAACGAGGCAGTAGACCGTCTCGATCCCCTCGTTCTGCTTCTCGACAAAGCGCTTCAGCGCGCCAAGGTAGTTGCCGAGCGTCAGCCCGCCCGAAGGCTGGATGCCCGAGAAGATGCGGGGCTTGAACGCGGCACTGGCTTCGGCAGTCATTTCTGGTCGGCGTCCTGTCGGGCGTGTCGTCTGGCTTTTCCGGCCCCGCTCGCATATCGGGTGGGTCCGGATGCGTCAATGCGGAGGGTCTGATTTGCGCGACGGCTACGATACGTCTCCCCTGAACCCGGTTCCGCCGGTCGTCTGGCTGCTGATCCTGCCCATCGCCGCAATGGAGATCGTGCTTTCGGCGGGCGAACTCGGGCTGGCCGGGGGGCAGTTCGGGATCGGGTGGCGAAGCGATGCGATCCAGCGTTTCGCGCTGTCGCCGATGATGCTCGACGTGATGCTCGGGAACCGGACGTGGCCGGCCGAGTACCTGATACGGTTCCTGACCTATCCGCTGGTCCATGCAAGCTTCATGCACGCGCTCTTCGCGCTGGTGTTCCTGCTCGCCCTCGGCAAGATGGTGGCCGAGGTCTTCCACCCCGCCTCGGTCGTGGCGGTGTTCGTGACCGCGGCGGTCCTTGGCGGCATCGCCTATTCGCTCGTGCCCGGTGTTCAGCCCGCCCTGGTCGGGGCCTATCCGCCGGTCTACGGCCTGATCGGGGCCTTCACGTTCATTCTCTGGCGCCGTCTGGGAGCGGTGAATGCGAACCGGTACCGCGCGTTCACGCTCATCGGCTTCCTGCTCGGGGTCCAGCTCGTCTTCGGACTTCTGTTCGGGGGAAGCCCGGAGTGGATCGCGGACCTAGTGGGGTTCGGCACGGGCTTCGCCCTGTCCTTCGTGGTCGGTCCCGGCGGCCCGCGCGACCTGATCGGGGCCCTTCGCCGGCGTTGAGGCGGACCGGGGCAGGCGGCAGGACCGGCGCAGGGCGGCGGCGCCGCCAGAGAGAGGGCCCGGCCCATAGCCTTCCCCGCCGGGGCCATCCTACCGGGTCAGGCCCCCGCGAAGGTCGGCGATACGGATCGCGCCGGTTGCCAGCCCCGCGCCGAGGTAGAGCGCACCTCCGCCCACCACCAGGACCGACAGCGCCCAGTACCGGTGCCCGGTGTCCATCAGCGGGCCGGCAAGAAAGTAGGCGCCCGCCCAGATGCCGGCACCCATCGCCAGGGACGCCGCGACGATCCGCCAGAACCGCGACCGCAGGCGGTCGTCCGGCTCGGCCGCCGGCCCCATCCGCCGCGACCCGAGCCACAGCTGCGCCGTCATCACCCAGCCCGACAGGGTCGTCCCGAGCGCTGCGGCGACGAAGCCGAGAAAGGGCGCCAACCCGGCGGCGAGGACCGCATTCACCACCATCGACCAGACCGCGAAGCGGAAGGGCGTCGCGGTGTCCTCGCGGGCGAAGTAGAGCGGCTGGAGAACCTTCTGCAGCACGAAGGCCGGAAGTCCGGCGCCATAGACGGCCAGCGCGAGCGCGGTCGGGCCGGTATCTCCGGGTCCGAAGGCGCCGCGTTCGAACAGGACCCGGATCAGCGGCACGGCAATGACGATCAGCGCCACCGCTGCGGGCAAGGTCAGAAACAGCGCGAACTCCGTCGCCCTCGAGAAGGCGTGCCGGCTTCCCGACGTGTCGCCGGCCTTCAGCCTGCGCGACAGGTCGGGCAGAAGCACGATCCCGATCGCGATTCCGACGACGCCGAGGGGAAGCTGGTAGAGGCGGTCGGCATAGGACAGCCATGCGATCGCGCCGTCAAAGAAGCTGCCCACCTGCCGCCCGACCAGCAGGTTCACCTGTACGACCCCGCCCGCAAGCACGGCCGGGGCCGCCACCGCGACGAGATGGCGGAGCTCGGGCGTATAGCGGGGGCGGCGCAGCCGCAGCGGATAGCCCATGCGGGCGGCCGCGACCCATACGAGCGCCAGTTGGGACAGCCCGGTCACGGGGGTCGCCCAGGCCATGGTCAGGCCGATGTCCCATCCCTGGCGGTCGGCGATCAGGATCGTGGCGATGAAGATCGCGTTCAGAAGCACGGGGGCGCCCGCCGCCGCGATGAAGCGTCCGCCCGCGTTGAGAAGCCCCGATAGCAGGGCGGTCAGCGAGATCAGGATGATGTAGGAAAAGGAGATGCGGCCGAACTGGGTTGCCAGGGCGAAGCGCGCGTCTCCGGCAAAGCCGCTCGCCATCGCAAGGACCAGCCACGGCATCAGAACCGTCGCCACCACCGTCACGGCGCCGGTGACCAGCAGAAGCCCCGCGAAGGCGTCCTCGGCAAAGCCGCGCGGATCCTCGCCCGATTCGAGCTTCTTGGAGAAGATGGGAACGAAGGCGGTGTTGAACGCCCCCTCCGCGAAGAAGCGGCGGAACATGTTGGGAAGCGCGAAGGCGACGAGGAAGGCCTCGGCCACAGGCCCGGTCCCGAGATAGGCCGCGATCATCACGTCGCGGACGAAGCCCGCGATCCGTGACAGCAATGTCCAGAATCCCACGGTCAGAAAGCCGCGGACCAGCCTGATCGGCTTCATCAGCCTTGCGCCCTTTCGGCCCCTTCCTCGATGGCCTGCCGGAGTTTGCGTTCGAGCGAATCCTGCCGCGCCTTGGTGTGGAGTTTCAGTCCGAACATGTCCTTGACGTAGAAGGTGTCCACCACCTGCGCTCCGTATGTCGCGATCACGGCGGAGGCAATGTAGATGTTCGACGCCGCGAGCGTCCGCGTCAGGTCGTAGAGAAGCGCGGGCCGGTCGCGGGTATCGACCTCGATGATCGTGTAGATCTCCGAGCCCTCGTTGTCGAAGGTGATCGAGGTCGGAAACCGGAACTGCCGCTCGCGCTTCCGGATCTTGTCGCGGTCCCTGAGCGCGTCGCGTGCCACGACCTCGCCCTTCAGGGTCTTGTCGATCGTCGCGCGCAGGCGCGGCAGGCGAGATTCCTCGTAGGGCCGGCCCCCGGCGTCCTGCACCCAGAACACCGCGGTCGCGTAGCCGTCCTTGGAGGTGTAGGTCCGCGCATCGACGACGTTCGCCCCGACAAGCGCCAGCGCGCCCGCCAGACGCGAGAAGATGCCCGGGTGGTCGGTCAGCGCGAAGCAGGCGCGCGTCGCGTCGTGGTCGGGATCGGGCTTGATGTCGATCCTGATCTCGTCGTCGGGGATGCCGCGGAGAAGCCGGGCGAAGACACTGTGCGTCTCGGTCGAGAGGCCCTGCCAGTAGGGATCGTAGTGCCGCGCCAGTTCGCGGCGCAGGTCCGCGTCGGGCCAGTCCGGCAGCGCGGCGGACAGGGCCGTCTTGGCCTCGCCCGCGCGCTTCTCGCGGTTGACGTTCTCGAGCCCCGCCTCGAGCCCGGTCGCAGTCTCGTGGTAGAGCCGCCGCAAGAGCATGGCCTTCCAGTTGTTCCATGCCTTCGGACCCACCCCGCGGATGTCGCAGACGGTCAGCACCGTCAGCAGGTCGAGGCGCCTGCGCGTCCTCACGGCCTTGGCGAAGTCCCTGATCGTCCTCGGGTCGGACAGATCGCGCTTCTGTGCCATGTCCGACATGAGCAGGTGGTAGCGCACAAGCCACTCCACCGTGTCGCACTCGTCCTCGTCGAGCCCGAAGCGCGGGCAGACCCGGCGGGCGATCTGGGCGCCGAGGACCGAGTGGTCCTCGGATCGGCCCTTGCCGATGTCGTGCAGGATCAGCGCCATGTAGAGGACGCGGCGGTTGACGCCGCCGTCCTTCAGGATGGCGCTCGCGACCGGAAGTTCCTCGACCAGCTCGCCGCGCTCGATCTGCGCGAGGTTCGAGATGCACTGGATGATGTGCTCGTCGACCGTGAAGCTGTGGTAGACGTTGAACTGCATCATCGCCCGGATCGGCTCCCACTCGGGAATGAACGCGGCCAGGACGCCAAGCTCGTTCATGCGCCGCAGTGCCCGTTCGGGGTTGCCGTGGTTGAGCAGGATATCGAGGAAGAGACGCGCGGCCTCGCGGTCCTCGCGCATGTCCTCGTCGATCCTGTGGAGGTTCGACACGACAAGCCGCATCGCGTCCGGATGGATCAGGTGGCCGGTCCGCAGCGCCTCTTCGAAGATGCGCAGGAGGTTCAGCTTGTCGGACAGGAACGCGGCGGGGTCGGTCACGGTCAGCCGGTTCTGGTTCAGCCGGAAGCCGTGGTGCACCCGCGTCGAGCGGGTGAAGATGTCGACGAGGCGCCTTGGCGCGCTCTTCACGTGACGCGCCTCGAGCGCGGTCAGGAACACCCGGGTGAGGTCGCCGACGCGGGTGGCATGGCGGAAGTAGTCCTGCATGAAGTGCTCGACGGCGCGCCGTCCGCCCGAATCACGGTAGCCCATGCGCGCCGCGACCTCGACCTGGAGGTCGAAGGTGAGCTGGTCCATCGCGCGCCCCGAGATCATGTGCAGGTGGCAGCGGACCGCCCAGAGGAAGTCCTCGGCCTGTTCGAAGCTCAGGTATTCCTCGCGCGTGAAGACGCCGAGGGCAACCAGTTCGTCGGTGCTGTCGGCCTGGTGCACATATTTGGCGATCCAGTAGAGCGTCTGGAGGTCGCGCAGCCCGCCCTTGCCCTCCTTCACATTGGGTTCGAGCACATAGCGCTTGCCGCCCTGGCGGCCGTGGCGTTCGTCACGCTCGGCAAGCTTGGCCTCGACGAAGGCGCCCGCGGTGCCCTTGAACACGTCGGCGCGCAAGTGCAGCCGCAGGTCGGCGGCAAGCCCCGCGTCACCGCACAGGAACCGATGCTCGAGCAGCGCGGTCCGGATGGTGACATCCTCCCGCGCGAGGCGGACGCAGTCCTTCACCGTCCGGCTGGCATGGCCCACCTTCAGCCGCAGGTCCCACAGGACGTAGAGCATCGATTCGATGACGCTCTCGGCCCAGGGCGTGACCTTCCACGGCGTGAGGAACAGCAGATCGACGTCCGAGAAGGGGGCCATCTCGGCGCGGCCGTATCCGCCGACCGCGATCACCGCCAGCCGCTCGCCCTCGGTCGGGTTCGGCAGCGGATGCAGCACCCTTGTCGCCACGTCGAAGAGGGTGCGGACGATCTCGTCCGTCAGCCGGGCCTGGGCGCGGACGGTCTCGCGGCCGAGGCGGGGGTGGCGGGAGAGCAGTCCGGCCTCGATCGCGGCCATCGCGGTGCGGCGCCGTTCGCCGAGGCGGCGGACGACAAGCGCGCGGCGTGCCCGCGGGTCGGGCTCGGCGCGGAACTCGGCGAGCAGGGTTTCGGTCCCGTCCGCGGGGCGCCCTTCTTCGCCAGCGCCCTCCGGCCGATCGCCGCCAGACAGACCGGCCGGCCCTGCCGCGGCCGCACCGGCCGCGCCTGTGGCACGTGGCACGGACGGGTCAGAGGCCGGCGCCGCCGAAACTTCTGGGTGCAGGGTCAATCACCACCACCTGGGCATTCTGGATCGACGCCACCGCGAGACCCCGTTCGTTGGTTCCGTCGGGGCGGAGACGGAAGATGCCGTTCACGCCCGCGAAACCCGACCCCTGGGTCAGCGCCGCAGCCGACAGGGCATTGGGGTTGCCCGTCCGGACCAGCGCACCGACCGCCGCGATCCCGTCGTAGGCCAGCCCGGCGATCGGATGCGGCGGCGTCCCGTAGGCAGCGGCATAGCGGGCCTGGAACTGCGCGGTGAGCCCCGGATCGGGAAGCGCGAACCAGCCGCCCTGGACGCCGGGCAGGGACAGGGTGGCCGGAGGTATGTCCCAGCGCGTCAGCCCGATGAACGTCGTGACCTTCGGGTCGATTCCGGCTTCCGGAAGGAGCTGGGTGAGCAGCGGCAGCGCGCCGTCGGTGTCCGCCGTCAGGAAGACCGCGTTCGCACCCGATCCCTTGACCGTGGAGACGATCGAGGGCATCGCGGCGATCAGTCCCTGCTGGGAGAAGTCGTAGCTTGCCGTGCCGACGACCTGTGCCCCCGTCGCGCGGGCCGCGGCCGCGATCGAGCGCGCTCCCAGATTGCCCGCCGGGGTTTTCTCCTGCACGACCGCGATCCGTCCCTTGCCCTGCCGGGCAGCAAAGCCGGCAAGGCGCGTTGCGGTGTTCTGGAACGTCGGCCCGAGCACGAACACGTTCCCGCCGGCGATGTCGGTATTGTTCGAGAACGACAGAACGTTGACCCCGCGCGCAGCGACAGCGATCCCGGCCGCATTCGATGCCTCGGCGAAGACCGGGCCGAGGATGATCTTTGCGCCCTCGTCCACCGCCTTCGTCGCGGCCTGTGCCGCCCCAGCAGGATCCGGCCCGGTGTTGTAGACGCGCAGGTCGATCCGGACGCCCTGCAGGTCTGCCATTGCAAGTTCGGCCGCCTGCCGAAGGCTCTGGGCGATCACCTCGTCCCCGGAGTTGCCGGACCCGCCCGGCAGGAGAAGCGCGACCGGAACGGCTGCATCGGGATTGACCGAAGGACCCCGGCCCGCCGTGGGCGCCGCGCAGGAAGCGACCAGAAACGTTGCTGCAACGCCGAAGAGCGTCACGATGGCCTTGCGGCGGCGCAGCGGATTGGGGAACATTATGAAACACCTCGGTCGTTCGGGCCGTAGGAGCGGACCCTAGGCCCTCGCCGGGCCGAAGTAAACTTTCACGGATGGAGCGGGCGCGATGCACGGCGGCGGGACGGCACTCGGGCCCGGGCTTTACCTCGTCTCCACGCCGATCGGCGCCGCCCGTGACATCACCCTGCGCGCTCTGGACGTCCTGGCAGAGGCAGACGTTCTCGCCGCCGAGGATACCCGGACCCTCCGCCACCTCATGGGCATCCACGGGATCCCCCTGGGCCTGCGCGAGATCGTGGCCTATCACGACCACAACGCACCGAAGGCGCGACCGAGACTCCTCGCCGCACTCGCCGAGGGCAAGTCGGTCGCCTATGCGTCCGAGGCAGGCACGCCCCTTGTGGCCGACCCGGGCTACGATCTTGCCCGCGCGGCGGGCCGGGCAGGATACCCGGTGCGGCCCGTGCCCGGTGCCTCCGCCATGCTGGCGGCGCTGACGGTCGCCGGCCTGCCGACCGACCGCTTCCTGTTCGCCGGGTTTGCGCCGGCGTCAGGGGCCGCGCGCCGGACGTGGCTGCGCGACCTCTCGGCCGTTGCGGCGACACTCGTGATCTACGAGGCGCCGCATCGCATTCGCGAAATGTTAGCCGATCTGTCGGATATCTTCGGACCGGATCGACAGGCGGCGTTGTGCCGGGAACTGACGAAAAGGTTCGAGGACGTGCAGAGGGGGACGCTGGCCGAACTGTGCGACCGGGTGGCATCGCACCCGCCAAAGGGCGAGATCGTACTGGTGATCGACCGGCCCGCCGCCCTGCCAGTTCGGGAGGCCGATGTCACCAGCGCGCTCCGAACGGCGCTTCGGACGATGTCGGTCAGGGATGCCGCGCAGGTGGTGGCCGAGGCGACCGGTCTGCCGCGGCGCGACGTGTACCGGCTCGCCCTCGGCCTGGGAACGGAGAATTGATGAGCGGACTGACCTCTTACCACTGCGGAATTGCTGCCGAGGCGCAGGTCGCGGCGCATTACGAAGCGGCCGGTCGCGCCATCGCGGCGCGCCGCTGGCGCGGGCAGGGTGGCGAGATCGACATCGTCGCACGCGACGGCGATGCGCTCATCTTCGTCGAGGTGAAGCAGGCCGAAACCTTTGCCTGGGCCGCCGAACGTGTCAGCAACCGGCAGGTCGCCCGAATCTGTGCCGCCGCATCGGAATTTCTTGCCGGCGAACCCCTCGGCCAGGACACCGAGATGCGCTTTGACGTCGCGCTCGTCGATGCCCGGGGACGCATCGACGTCATAGAAAACGCATTCTGCATCTAGGTGTTCAGTCCCGGCATCTGGTGGATCGGATTTAGGATGAATCGATCTGGTTCTGAAGTCCAGATTTTGCAGATGTATTCGTATGGCGTGAGGCCGCCGAGGGTCTTGAGCCCGCGGGCGAAG
>JBMOOH010000021.1:0-26363 GCA_049323795.1 Pseudomonadota bacterium | reverse complement strand
TGGTGTAGCTGGCGCTGATCGTCACCGTGATGTTCGGCGCGGGCCTGCTTGATCGGGATGCCACGGCGGGCAGGCTGATGACGGGATCGTCGCCCATCGGCGCGATGGTTTCCAGCGTCATGTAGCGTGCCCTCTGGACGGTCCATTCGTCGTTCTGTCCCAGCAGCAGCGCCCCGACCAGGCGGACGATGGCCTCGTCATTGGGGAAGATAGCGGACTTCCGGATCGCATCTCGCCGGTGCAAGCAGTAAATGGTGCGTGATCTGAACAGCGCAATTACGGCGCGGAACGCGTGCGGCGAGTCGTGCAGATTCTGTGGGCTGACAGATACCTGGCAGCCTGCCGGGACTGAAAAGGACCCGCCGATTTCTACGCCAGAGCCCGAGATTGCCGCACGCCACTCGGAAGGGACTTCCGTGATCGGCACCTATCGTTCTCAATCGCCAGCGACATCCGCGAAGGAGATTGAGCATGGGTCAGAGCGAGCCTTTGGAGATCAGGAAGACCATCAGGCGGCATCAGCTGCGCGAGATGGCGCCCTTGGCCGACAGCACGATCTATGAGATGGAGCAGCGCGGCGAATTCCCGCGCCGCTTCGCGCTGTCGCCGCGCTGCATCGTCTGGGATCTCGCCGAGGTCCAGGCCTGGTTGCTGGCGCGGCGCGCGAAGCCGATCCATCGCGCACAGCATCCCGACGTCACCAAGCGCAAATCCCGCCCGGTCAAAGGGCAGGATCGAGCGCGATAGGCGGCATGACTGTCGGCAGCAGCGTCGGAACATACTTCCGGCCCTCGACCCAGGCATCGACGGTGTCAGCCCATTCCTGCATCATGTGGCGACGCTGAACCTCGTATTCGGCCTTGTTGTAGACGCCGCGTGATGAACGTCCGTCCTCGTGCGCCAGGCACTTTTCGATCCAGTCGCGGTTGAAGCCCAGCTCATTGAGCAGCGTCGAGCCCGTGCGGCGTAGGTCATGCACGGTGAACGGCTCCAGCGGCAGCCCCTCCTTCTTGGCCTGTTCGACGACAGCGTAGGTGACCCGGTTGAAGGTCGCCCGCGACATCGGCGCATCCGCATCGTAGCGGGACGGCAGCAGATACCGGGAATTACCGGCGCAGGTCTTGAGAGCGATCATGATGTCGAGAGTCTGCCGGCACAGATAGACATTGTGCGGCTTCGATCGCTTCATGCGCTCCTTCGGGATCGTCCAGACGGCGTTTTCGAAATCGACCTCGTCCCACACCGCGTCTTGCAGCTCGCTCTTCCGGACCATGGTGAGGAGGTAGAGCTTCATGCCGAGACGGATCGTCGGCAGCGTCGCGACATGCTCGAGCTGCTTGAGCATGATGCGGATCTCGGTCGGTGAAAGCGCCCGGTCCTTGGGCGTGAAAGTGGCGATCGAGGCAGGACCGACGTCATCGGCCGGGTTCGCGACTTTCTCGCCGTGAAGAATGGCGAAGGCGTAGATCTGCTTCAGGATGTCCCGCACATGGATGGCCGTCGCCGGCGCACCCCGTTCCACGATCTTGGCGCAATGGGCGCGCAAGTCGTCAGGGGTAATCTCTGTCAGCAAACGGTTCCGCCAGACGGGCTTGAGTTCACGCTCGAAGATGGCGCGGCGCATGGCGCGCGTGCTGTCGGCCATCGGGGCGCCCGTCAGCCACTTTTCGCCAAACTCGCCGAAACTCTTGGCCTCTTTGATCCGGCGCTTATCCCGCTGCTTCTCAATCGCGGGAGACCGTCCTTCGGCGATCATCCGTTTCGCGTCCAGGCACAGTTCACGCGCCCGGGCGAGTGTGATCCCATCTCGGGCGTACTTGCCAAGATGGACGGTCTCCCGCCTGCCATTCAGCCGGTAGTCGAGCCTGAACGAGATGCCGCCTGTCGGTGCGACGCGCACATACATGCCGTCACGATCTGACACCTTGTACATTTTCGCTTTTGGTTTCAGGCACTTGAGTGCTGCGTCCGTCAACATTTGGGCCTCCTCGCGGAAAAAAGACCGTCACGCGGTTTTTGGAGGCATTTGACGGAGAATTCCGTTTATTTTCAGCTCTTTAGACTGAGAAAAGTACCGTCATTGGCCTCGGTCGCTCTGACGGTACTTTCGATTTTCCGGATGATCAACGGGGGGCGGGTCCGTCACCAGACACGACAGACGCGTTCTATGCCCACCGATAGACCTCGATAGGCTTTGGCTTCATTATTTTTGTTTTTCAGTGGGTTAGAGCGTATTCTGGCGTAGTTTCGGATACCCTCGGATGGGCAAAAATTATTCCAGCTCGATCGTCCCCGGCGGCTTGGACGTCACGTCATAGAACACCCGGTTGACACCCCTCACCTCGTTGATGATCCGCGTGGCGGTTTCGCCGAGGAAGTCGTGGGTGAAGGGGAAGTAGTCGGCGGTCATCCCGTCGACGCTGGTGACGGCGCGGAGCGAGACGGCGTAGTCGTAGGTCCGCCCGTCGCCCATCACGCCCACGGTGCGCATCGGCAGGATCGCGGCAAAGGCCTGCCAGATCTCGTCGTAAAGGCCGTGCCTGCGGATCTGGTCGATATAGACCGCATCGGCCTGACGGAGGATGGCGAGCTTCTCGCGCGTGATCTCGCCCGGGCAGCGGATGGCGAGGCCGGGGCCGGGGAAGGGGTGGCGGCCGATGAAGCTGTCGGGCAGGCCGAGCTCGCGGCCGAGGGCGCGCACCTCGTCCTTGAAGAGCTCGCGGAGCGGTTCGACGAGATCCAGGCCCATCTTCTCGGGAAGCCCGCCGACGTTGTGGTGGGACTTGATGGTGACCGAGGGTCCACCTGAAAAGCTCACACTTTCAATGATATCCGGGTAGAGGGTGCCCTGCGCGAGGAACTTTGCCCCGCCAATTTCCGCCGCGTGCTTCTGGAAGACGTCGATGAAGAGCCTGCCGATCGTCTTGCGCTTCACCTCCGGGTCGGAAACGCCGTCGAGGGCGTTGAGAAACAGCGCGCTCTCGTCGGCGTGGATGAGCGGGATGCTGTAGGTGTCGCGGAACATCGCGACCACCTCCTCGGCCTCGTTTAGCCGGAGGAGCCCGTGGTCCACGAAGACGCAGGTGATCTGGTCGCCGATCGCCTCGTGGATCAGGACGGCCGCGACCGAGGAGTCGACGCCGCCCGAGAGGCCGCAGATGACCTTGGCCCCGCCCACCTGGTTGCGGATCCTGCGGATCGCTTCGTCGCGGTAGGCGCCCATCGTCCAGTCGCCGGTGAACCCGGCGAGACGGACAAAGTTCTCGTAGAGTTTCGGGCCCCTGGGGGTGTGGTGCACCTCGGGGTGGAACTGGACGGCGAAGAAGCGGCGGGCCGGGTCGGCGGTGATGGCGAAGGGGGCGTTGGGCGAGGTGCCGTAGACCTGGAAGCCGGGGGCGATCCGGCTGACATGGTCGCCGTGGGACATCCAGACCTGCTCGCGGCCGCCGTTCTGATCGGGCGCGAACCAGCCGTCGAGGAGGGGCAGGCGGGCGCCGGTCGGGGTCACGAAGGCGCGCCCGAACTCGGCGGTGCCGTGGCCGCGTTCGACCTTGCCGCCGAGGAGATGCATCATCGCCTGCTGGCCGTAGCAGATGCCGAGGATCGGGACATCGAGCGAAAACAGCGACTTCGGGGGAAGCGGCGCACCATCCTCGAAGACCGAGGCCGGGCCGCCCGACAGGATCACGGCCCTGGGCTGGAACCGGGCGAGGAAGGCATCATCCACCCGGTTGTAGGGGTGGATCTCGCAGTAGACGTTCAGTTCGCGCAGGCGGCGGGCGATCAGCTGCGTGACCTGGGAACCGAAGTCGATGATGAGGAGGCGCTGGTGGGACATGGGGTCAGATAAAGGCGTGCGGCGCGGCGCGCAAGGCGGGGCGTTGCTTCGGGGGGACGGCGGAAAGGTGCCCGCGGCCGCTGCGGCAACCGCTTCCGCCGACGGCGTTCACCGGGTGCCGGCATCCGCAGGGCAGGCATGAGGCAGGCTGCCGGATGCGGGGGCGGGTGGCGGGCTGCGAGTTGACGGGTGGGGGGGGAGAATCGGGCGGGCGGACGGGTGCTGGCCGATTGGCGCAGGCGCCTGTCGAGGGGCGGCCAGGCGCCGCCCGGAACCCCGCGGCATTCCGCGCGCGCGGATGGAGATCGGACCCGTATGGCAGAGGCGATGGCCTCTGCGACGAGCCGTCCACGAGGGCGCGCCCAAAGCGCCTCACCTGTCCCATCCCCGACACGCCCCATGTCGTTTTCCCCCTCAAAGCGACGCATCCGCATTCCGGTTTCCCCCTGCCTTTCCGTAGAACCGACGCCAGCAGATGACCGGAGGCGAGAGCATGACGGAATTACTCGAAGGACGCAGGGCACGCGGGGGCGGGGGGGCGGCGCGGCGGGCGGAGCGGACTGCGGTCCGGCTCGAGGTCGCCAAGTACATCGAGCGGAACATTCCGAACCTCGAAATTCTGAACGCAGAGGCCATCGAGATCATCGAGGCGAATGCCGAGACGGTGCTTCAGGAGATCGGCGTCAACTTCACCGACAATCCCGGCGCCCTGGAGCTTTGGAAACAGGCAGGCGCGGATGTGGACGGGGTGCGGGTGCGCATTCCGAAGGGACTTGCCCGGAGCCTCTGCAAGACGGCGCCTGCGACCTATACTCAGCACGCGCGGAACCCCGAGCGGAGCGTCGAGGTCGGCGGACGAAATCTCGTCCTCGCCCCGGTCTACGGACCGCCCTTCATCCGCGACGAAGGCGGCCGCCGCTATGCGACGATCGAGGATTTCCGCAAGCTCGTGAAGCTCGCCTACCTGTCGAAGTGGGTCCACCATTCGGGCGGCACGGTCTGCGAGCCGACCGACATTCCGGTGAACAAGCGTCACCTCGACATGCTGCTCGCCCACATGACGCTCTCCGACAAGCCTTACATGGGGTCGGTGACGGCGCCCGAGCGGGCCGAGGATTCGGTCGCGATGTCGGAGATCCTGTTCGGCGGCCTCGGCGGCCGGACGGTGATGACGTCCCTCATCAACATCAACTCGCCGCTCACCTTCGACGGGATCATGATGGGGGCGCTGGAGGTTTACGCCAGGGCGAACCAGGCGGCCATTGTCAGCCCCTTCATCGTCGGCGGCGCGATGGCGCCGGTGACGGTGGCCGGCACGCTCACGCAGGTGCTGGCCGAGATCCTGACGGGCGTGGCCTACAGCCAGCTTGTCCGCAGGGGCGCACCGGTCATCGCCGGGGCCTTCGTCACGTCGATCGACATGAACTCGGGCGCGCCAACCTTCGGGACGCCCGAGGCGAGCCTCATCACCTACGGCGCGGGCCAACTGGTGCGGCGGCTCGGGATTCCCTATCGCTCGGCCGGGGCCTTCTGCGGCTCGAAGCTGCCCGACGCGCAGGCGGCCTACGAGAGCGCGAACAGCCTGAACATGGGGCTTCTGAGCGGCGTGAACTTCATGCTGCACGCCTGCGGCTGGCTGGAAGGGGGCCTGGTGTCGTCCTTCGAGAAGTTCGTGATGGATGCCGACCAGCTCGGCGTGCTCCACGGCCTCGCCAGGGGCGTGGACGTGACCGAGAACGGCCAGGCGATGGACGCCATGCGCGAGGTGGGCCCGGGAGGGCATTACCTCGGCTGCGCGCATACGCAGGCGAACTTCAAGACCGCGTTCTGGCGGACGGATCTTCTCGACTACAAGCCTTTCGAGACCTGGGACGAGGAGGGCGGGCGCGATACCGTGCAGCTTGCCCGCGAGCGCGTGGCGAAGATGCTGGGCGACTACCAGCAGCCTTACCTCGATCCGGCCGTGAACGAGGCGCTGAACGCGTTCGTGGCGAAGAAGAAGGCGGGAATGCCGGACGCCTTCGTCTGAGGCAGTGGCCGACCCGGACCGGGCGCGGTGCGGCCTTGCGCGCGTCCGGTCCGGTCGGGCCTCAGGGAAGCGCGCGGCCCTCGTCGGGCCGGAGCAGCCGCGCCTCGGCGATCATCGCGATCAGAACCTCGATGTGCCGGCTGACACTGTACGAGGCATCGCCGGCGCGCCTGCGCTCTTCGATCCTCTCCTCTTCGTCCAGAAGCTCGGCCACGGCGCGATCCGGCGGCGGCGGGTCGGCTGTTCTCATCACGCGCCGGAGGTCGCGGGTGCGGGAGTAGTCCTCCTGACCGTGGCGGGCCGCCTGGATCAGGGTCCGGGGCCGGCGCAGGCCGGAAACGGAAGCGAGAAGGTCTTGCATGGTGTGTCCCCCAGCATGATGCAACCTGAAGATGTTCAGAACGCAGGTGCGTTGCGCTTGCAGGGAAAGCTGCGGTCGTTTCTCTCAAGGAAATTTAGAATTCATCAACACCTAATGGCGGGGCAGTTCAAATTAACCTCTGGGTAACCAATACAACTTCAGGTTGACCGTCGGGTTCTTGACACAGTTTCGGACCGCCGGAAGGCGGCCGATGTCACCGGGGTGGAACGACATGACAAGACAGCTTGTGCGCGCCGGTTTGCCGGAGTGGGTGACCGACGATGCGCGCCTCTATCTCGCGCATACCGAGGGTGGAACCTCGCTGCGGGCGCTTGCCCGCCGCGAGGGGTGCCACGCCTCGACCGTCCTGCGGAAGGTCCGGACGTTCGAGAACCGGCGCGACGACCCGCTGATCGACGAGGCGCTCGACCGGATCGGCCAGAGCATGGGCGTCGGCGCTTCCCCAGACCATCTCAGCACGAATGGAGACAGGACCGACATGACCCTTCAGACCCGTCAGCAGCAGGCAGGAAAGGCCGTGACCGATGACCGGACGGTCGCAAGCGAGGCGCGGCGCATCCTGCGGCGCCTGTGCGAGACGGGCGCAGTCCTTGCCGTGGCGCCGGACCTGCCCAAGGCGGTCGTTCTGAGGGGCGACGTGCGGATGGCGGTGGTGGACCGTGGCGTGGCGCAGGCCTTCGCGCTGAACGACTGGATTCACGTCCTGCGGTCGGGCAAGGCCACAACCTATGGCATCACGGCGAGCGGCCGTGCCGCGCTGAAGCGGTTCCTGAGCGACGACCGGAATGCCGGGGCCGAGCGGTCGGATGCCCGGTTTGCCGACCAGCACCGGGACTGGAGCGACCGGCAGGTGCCGGATGAGGACGGTCCGCGCCGGGTGCGCTACAACCTGGCCGAAAGTCCGATGGGCGTGCTGGCGCGGCGGCGCGACAAGGACGGCCAGCCGTTCCTCACCCAGGAGATGGTGGCGGCCGGCGAACGGCTGCGCGAGGATTTCGAACTGGCGCAGATGGGGCCGCGCGTCGCGCAGAACTGGGACCGGTTCCTGACCGCCGGGGACCGGGGAGGCTTCACCGGGGAAGGGGGCATGGCCGAGGGGCCGAGGATGGCGCAGGACCGCGTGGCCGCCGCGCTGCGCGACCTCGGGCCGGGGCTCGGCGACATGGTGCTGCGGTGCTGCTGCTTTCTCGAGGGGCTCGAGATGGCCGAGCGGCGCATGGGATGGTCGGCGCGGTCGGGCAAGATCGTGCTGCGGATCGCGCTGATCCGGCTGAAGCGTCACTATGACGGGATCAACGGCGGCCGGCCGCCGCTGATCGGGTGAGCCCCGGGGCGGGACATGAAAAGGGCGGCGCACCGGCCGGAGCGCCGCCCTTTCTGTTTCCCGCCGCGATCAGGCGAGGTCGAACCGGTCGAGGTTCATCACCCTGGTCCAGGCGGCGACGAAGTCCCCGACGAACTTCCCGTTCGCGTCGGCCTGGGCATAGACCTCGGCCAGCGCGCGGAGCTGCGCGTTCGAGCCGAAGACCAGATCGACGCGCGTCGCCGTCCATTTCGGCGCGCCGGTCGTGCGGTCGCAGCCCTGGTAGGTCATGCCCTCGGCCGGAGTCCAGACGGTGCCCATGTCGAGGACGTTGACGAAGAAGTCGGTCGTCAGCGCGCCGGGCCGGTCGGTGAGGAGACCGTGGGCCGATCCGCCCGCGTTCGCGCCGATGGCGCGCAGGCCGCCGACCAGCACCGTCATTTCCGGCGCGGACAGGGTCAGGAGCTGCGCCCTGTCGACGAGCATCGCCTCGGGCGGGATCGACATCGGCCGCGCGAGGTAGTTGCGGAAGCCGTCGGCCTCGGGCTCGAGGACCGCGAAGCTCGACGCGTCGGTCTGCTCTTCGGTCGCGTCCATGCGGCCGGGCGTGAAGGGGACGGCGATGTCGTGGCCGCCGGCCCTGGCCGCCGCCTCGACACCGGCGCAGCCGCCGAGCACGACCATGTCGGCGAGCGAGATCCTCTTGCCACCCGGCGCAGCCGCGTTGAAGTCCGCGCGGACCGCCTCGAGCGCCGAGAGGACCTGCGAGAGTTCTGCCGGGTCGTTGACCGCCCAGTCCTTCTGCGGGGCAAGCCGGATGCGGCCGCCGTTGGCGCCGCCGCGCCTGTCCGAGTTGCGGAAGGTCGAGGCCGAGGCCCAGGCCGCCCTGACGAGCTGCGCGGGTGCGAGACCCGAGGCCAGAATCCCGGCCTTGAGCGCCGCGATGTCGGCCGCATCGACGAGCGGGTGGTCCACAGCCGGGATCGGATCCTGCCAGATCAGATCCTCGGCCGGGACTTCGGGACCGAGGTAGCGGACCTTCGGCCCCATGTCGCGGTGGGTGAGCTTGAACCAGGCCCGCGCGAAGGCGTCGGCGAACTCGTCCGGGTTTGCGTGGAAGCGCCTCGAGATCGGCCCGTAGACGGGGTCGAACCGCATGGCGAGATCGGCCGTCGTCATCATCGGGGGATGCCTTTTCGACGGGTCATGGGCGTCCGGGATCATGTGTTCCGGGCGGACGTTGCGCGCCTGCCACTGCCTGGCGCCGGCCGGAGACCGGACGAGATCCCACTCATAACCGAAGAGCATGTCGAAGTAGCCCATGTCCCAGGTGGTGGGATTGGGCTTCCACGCGCCCTCGATGCCCGAGGTGATGGTATCGTAACCGTGGCCCGTGCCGTGGGTGGAGAGCCAGCCGAGGCCCATCGCCTCGATCGGCGCGGCTTCGGGCTCCGGGCCGACGGCGGCGGCGGGGCCGTTGCCGTGCGCCTTGCCGAAGGTGTGTCCGCCCGCGACGAGCGCGACGGTTTCCTCGTCGTCCATCGCCATCCGGCCAAAGGTTTCGCGGATGTCGCGGCCCGAGGCGACCGGATCGGGGTTGCCGTCCGGACCTTCGGGGTTGACGTAGATGAGGCCCATCTGGACGGCGGCGAGCGGGCGCGCCAGCACGCGGTCGCCCGAGTAGCGGCTGTTCGGCTTGTCCGACGTGGCGAGCCATTCGCCCTCGGACCCCCAGTAGATGTCTTCCTCGGGTTCCCAGACATCGACGCGGCCCCCGCCGAAGCCGAAGGTCCTGAAGCCCATCGATTCAAGCGCGCAGTTGCCGGCGAGGATGATGAGGTCGGCCCAGCTCAGCCGGTTGCCGTATTTCTGCTTCACCGGCCAGAGCAGCCGGCGCGCCTTGTCGAGGTTGCCGTTGTCGGGCCAGCTGTTCAGCGGCGCGAAGCGCTGGCCGCCGGACGAGGCGCCGCCGCGCCCGTCGCCCGTCCGGTAGGTGCCCGCGCTGTGCCAGGCCATGCGGATGAAGAACGGGCCGTAATGCCCCCAGTCGGCCGGCCACCAGTCCTGCGAGTCGCGCATCAGCGCGAAGAGGTCGGCCTTGACCGCCGCGAGGTCGAGCTTCCGGAACTCGGCCCTGTAGTCGAATGCGGAGCCGAGCGGATTCGAGCGCGGGTCGTGCTGGTGCAGGACCCGCAGGTCGAGTGCGTTCGGCCACCAGTCGCGGTTCGCGCTGCCGCGCCGCGGGAGATGATCGCCATGCTTCACCGGGCACTTGCCCGCATCGTTTCCGTCCATTCTCGCTCTCCGGTCCAGATCCCTGCGCGGCCGGCCCGGGGAACGCGCCCTGGTGTCGGCCGGAACAACTCTCCCCGTCGGGAGTTCGGGGGAATCGCTCATTCCGCTATATGGGATGGATCTAGAACAAGTCTAAGCCACCCGCAGCAACTCTTTGGCATTTGCGCCCGCGCCCGGGGTGGGCGGGCGGCCGGAACCGCGCGGGCCGCCGCAGTGCCGCCGCAGTGCCCCGGTCCGTTGTCTTCGGGGGCGCGCGGCGCTAATGAAGGCGTCGGCGAAGCGGCGAGGTGATGCGGTGCGCGATCTGAAGATCCCCGGCGAGCGACACCCGGAAAAGGCCCATCGCCCCGATCAGGCGCAGCCCGGCAAGCCGTCCTGGATCCGCGTCAGGGCCCCCACGTCCGAGGGGTACCGTCAGACCCGCGACATCCTCAGGGCGAACCGGCTCGTCACGGTATGCGAGGAGGCGGGCTGTCCGAACGTGGGGGAGTGCTGGAGCCAGGGCCACGCGACCATGATGATCATGGGCGAGATCTGCACGCGCGGCTGCACCTTCTGCAACGTGGCCACGGGGCGGCCGCAGGCGCTCGACCTCTTCGAGCCGGGGCGGGTCGCGGACGCGGTGCAGAAGCTCGGCCTTGCCCATGTCGTCGTGACGAGCGTGGACCGAGACGACCTCGAGGATGGCGGGGCGGAGCATTTCGCGCAGACGATCCGGGCGATTCGGCATCGCGCGCCCGGGACGACGATCGAGGTTCTGGTACCCGACTTCCTCAGGTGCGGGCCGGAGGCGCTTGAGACCGTCGTGGCGGCGCGGCCGGACGTGTTCAACCACAATCTCGAAACGGTGCCCGGCCTCTACCCCGAGGTCCGTCCCGGCGCGCGCTACTTCCACTCGCTGCGGCTTCTCCAGCGCGTGAAGGAGATCGACGCCGCGATGTTCACCAAGTCGGGACTCATGGTGGGACTGGGCGAGGACCGGCAGTCGGTCCTTCAGGTCATGGACGACATGCGGTCGGCCGGCGTGGATTTCCTGACCATCGGGCAGTATCTCCAGCCGACGCCGAAGCACCACCGCGTCGACCGCTTCGTGACCCCGGAGGAGTTCGCCGACTACGAGCGCGCCGCGCTGGGCAAGGGGTTCCACATGGTATCGGCGACACCGCTTACCCGGTCGTCCTATCATGCGGGCGACGATTTCGCCCGGCTCCGGGCTGCCCGCCAGAAGGCCACCGGCCGGACATCATGACTGGCCGGCGGCCGTCTGGCAGGCGGCGCGCGCAGCGTTGCGCCAGGAGCCCGGCCAGGGCCGGCGGACTGCCGAAGCAACTTTCGCGTGAGCGAGGCGCACCGTATACACGGGTAACGGCTGATTAACCATTTTGGGCGAGTGTCGGTCTGAGCAAGACCTTAATGCGGGGACCGTGCCATGCGCATACTCTTGGTGGAGGACGATCCGACCACCTCGCGCAGCATCGAACTGATGCTGACCCATGCGAACCTGAACGTGTACTGCACGGACCTCGGCGAAGAGGGGATCGACCTCGCCAAGCTCTACGATTACGACCTGATCCTTCTCGACCTCAACCTGCCCGACATGAACGGTCATGACGTTCTGCGCCAGCTGCGTCTGGCCAAGGTCGCGACGCCGATCCTCATCCTCTCGGGTGCGGACGACACCGACAACAAGCTCAGGGGCTTCGGGTTCGGCGCGGACGACTACATGACGAAGCCCTTCCACCGAGAGGAGCTTGTGGCGCGCATCCACGCCATCATCCGCCGCTCGAAGGGCCATGCGCAATCGATCATCCGCACCGGCAAGGTGGCGGTCAACCTCGATGCCAAGACGGTGGACGTGGAGGGCGCGACGGTCCACCTGACCGGTAAGGAATACCAGATGCTCGAGCTTCTGTCGCTCCGCAAGGGGACCACCCTGACCAAGGAGATGTTCCTGAACCACCTCTACGGCGGCATGGACGAGCCGGAGCTGAAGATCATTGACGTCTTCATCTGCAAGCTCCGGAAGAAACTGGCCGAAGCGACCGGGGGGGACAACTACATCGAGACGGTGTGGGGCAGGGGCTATGTGCTGCGGGATCCCGCCCCGAGCGAGGTGTCGCGCCGACTGGCCGTGGGGGCCTGAGCCGATCGGGGCCTGAGCCGTCGCGGCTCTGCGGCCGGGCGGGGCTCTGCGGCCGGGCGGCTGGGGCCGTGCGGACGTGACGCCCGCGCACGGTGCTTCCACATCCGCGGCGGCGGTTTGACGGACGGCTGCGGCCGGGTGAAACTGACCGGGTCGACCCGGCTGGAAGGCAGGCCCGGGTCGCCCCGTGACGAGGGTCGCCCCGTGAACGGCGCCCGCAGGCCCCGCCCGAGGCCGAGCCTTTGCGGGGCCCGCCTGGACGGTTCCGTCTGACGGGTCCGTCTGACGGGTCCGTCTGTCAGGCCCCCCGCCGAACGCGTTCCCCCTTCCTCCTCCCCAACCGCGCGAACCGCGCGCGTGCCCGCCGGGAACGCCTCTGCGCCCTGACGGCCGCGTCCCTCCCGCTCCCTGGGAGACCGCCCTGGGAGACCGCCCTGGGAGACCGCCCTGGGACCGCCCGCTCCACGCCACGACCCGCCGCCATGCCCGCTCTCGCATCGCGCCTGCCGCGGCAAGCCGCCAGGCCGCCGGGGGCAGACAGCGGCCGCACGCTCCTCCGGCGCGCCCCCGGTCCGGAACGATCCGGCGTCGGGCACGCTCCCGTCTGGCCCGAACCCGGTTCCGCGACCCCGCCCGAACCCGGCCGCGTGCCCCGGCACGGACACCGCCGGGCGCGCGCCCCCTGACACCCGCTTGCGTCGAGGAGTGTCGTCGCAGTCCCGGTACCGGTTCGCAGGCGTCCGGCCCCCCCCCGTCTCTGCTTGCTCTGCCCCCGCACGGGGCCGAGGTTCTTCCCGCACCGTCTCTCCGGCCGCGGCGGCGTCCTTCATCCGCCGGCGACGTGCGCGAGAACCGGAAGCGAGACCCGGCTGCGCCGGACCGGCGGATGGTCCGGCGGGTGGTCTGGACGCTGGCGGTCTGGACGCTGGCGGTCTGGACGCTGGCGCCGCGCGAACCTATGACTTCCCCCGCAGCCTTTGCGGGAGGTCGGTCCATGGCATCGGGCAAGCCGGCATCGGAAGTCGCGCAGCTCACCGAAGACGAGGCCGCCGCCGAGGCCGGGGCACTGGCGGCCGCCCTGCGGGCGGCCGACCGGGCCTATCACATGCTCGACGCGCCGGTGATGACCGATGCCGAGTATGACGCGAAGAAGCGCCGTCTCGCCGCCATCGAGTCCCGCTTCCCGGCGCTTGCCTCGATCGACAGCCCGACAGCCGCCATCGGGGCATCGCCGTCCGAGACCTTCGCCAAGGTCCGCCACCGCGTCCGCATGCTGAGCCTCGGGAACGCCTTCGCGCCCGAGGAGATCGCCGAGTTCGACGACCGCATCAGGAAATACCTGAACCTTCCGCCGGACGCGCCGCTCGCCTACACGGCCGAACCGAAGATCGACGGACTGTCGCTGTCCCTGCGTTACGAGGGCGGGCACTTGGTCCAGGCCGCCACGCGGGGTGACGGCGAGACGGGCGAGAACGTGACCGCGAACGCCCTCACGATCCGCGACATTCCGCACCGGCTGAACCCGGCCGCGAACCCGCCCGAGGTTCTGGAAGTCCGCGGCGAGGTCTACATGACCTCCCCCGATTTCGCCCGCCTGAACGCGCGGGCCGCCGCGGACGGGGGCCGGAGCTTCGCCAATCCGCGCAACGCCGCGGCCGGAAGCCTGCGCCAGCTCGACCCCTCGGTCACCGCGTCGCGCCCGCTGCGGTTCTTCGCCTATTCCTGGGGAGAGGTCTCGGCACCGCTCGCCCGGACGCAATCCGGCGCGCTGGCCCGGTTGCGCGCGCTCGGGTTTCCGACGAACGACCGGACACGCCTCTGCGACGGTCCCCGGGCGCTGCTCGAGGTCTGGCAGGCGCTCGAGTCGGAACGGGCCTTTCTCGGCTACGACATCGACGGCGTGGTCTACAAGGTGGACGACCTTGCGCTCCAGGCGCGGCTGGGGTTCCGGTCCACAACCCCCAGATGGGCGATCGCACACAAGTTTCCCGCCGAACTCGCCTGGACGCGGCTCGAGGCCATCGACATCCAGGTCGGCCGGACCGGTGCGCTTTCGCCTGTCGCGCGGCTCACGCCGGTGACGGTGGGCGGTGTCGTCGTCCAGAACGCCACGCTGCACAACGAGGACTACATCGCCGGCCGGAGCGCGAGCGGAGAGGAAATCCGCGGCGGCAGGGACATCCGGGTGGGAGACCGCGTGCAGGTCTACCGCGCGGGGGACGTGATCCCCAAGATCGCGGATGTGGATCTGTCGGCCCGACCCGAGGGCGCGCAGCCCTACCGCTTTCCCGATCGCTGCCCCGAATGCGGGTCCGACGCGATCCGCGAGCCCGGCGATGCGGTGCGCCGCTGCACGGGCGGGCTCATCTGCCCCGCGCAGGCGGTCGAGAAGCTCAGGCACTTCGTCAGCCGCGCGGCCTTCGACATCGAGGGTCTGGGGGCCAGACAGATCGAGCAGTTCCACCTGCTCGGCTGGATCCGCGAGCCCGCCGACATCTTCACGCTCGCGGCGCGCGACCGGCAGGGGGCCAAGGCGCTCGTCGCGGCTTCTGAGGTTCTCGGGCCCGGGGGCGGCGAAACCCGCGGCGAGCACGAGGCGCGGCTTGCGGAGGCGGCCGGGCTCGACGCATTCGACCGGGTGGCCTTCGCCGGGCGCTACGACGCGCTTTCGCGCCTTCCCCTGAAGGACCACCCCGGCTGGGGTGAGCGGTCGGCGGGCAACCTCTTCCGCGCCATCGACGACCGCCGGCGCATCCCCCTTGCCAGGATGATCTTCGCGCTCGGGATCCGTCATGTCGGCGAAGCGGCCGCCGGCATCCTCGCGCGGCATTACGCGAGCTGGGATGCGTTCTTTGGCGCGATGCGGGCGGCGCGGGTCGGCGAGGGGCCGGAATGGGCCGATCTCCTGTCGATCGACGGAGTGGGCGAGACGCTCGCCGCCTCGGTTGTCACGACCCTCGGTCAGGACCGCGAACGCGCCTCGGTCGGACGGCTCGTCGCCGAGCTGTCCGAAATCGAGCCGGTCGCGCGGGCCGACATCGCGGGCAGCCCCGTGGCGGGACTGACCGTGGTGTTCACCGGCACACTGGAAAAGATGACCCGGGCCGAGGCGAAGGCCCGGGCCGAGGCGATGGGGGCGAAGGTCGCCGGGTCGGTTTCGGCACGGACCGACCTTCTGGTGGCGGGGCCCGGGGCCGGATCGAAGGCCAGAGAGGCCGAGCGTCTGGGCGTCAGGATCATCGACGAAGCGGCGTGGATCGCGCTGATCGGGGGATGAGCCGGCCGCCCGTCCTCTTCCCGCTGTTCGCGGGGATCGACACGCTGGACGGTGTCGGTCCGCGCACTGCGGAACTGTTCGCGCAGATGGGGATCCTGCGGCCGCGCGATCTTCTGTTCACGCTTCCCTATGCGGGTACCGACCGCAGCCTGCGGCGGTCCATCCGCGAGGTCGTGCCGCCGGCGACCGTGACCGTCGAGGTCACGGTTGGTGCGCATGCCCCGGCGCGGCGCAAGGGCGGGCCGTCGCGCGTGACCGTGCGCGACGCGGCGACCGAGTTCCAGATCGTCTTCTTCCACGCCCGCCCCGAGACGCTGGCACGCCAGCTTCCCACCGGCCAGCGGCGCATCGTGTCCGGCAGGATCGAGCTTTTCGACGGCATCGCCCAGATGGTCCATCCCGACCACATCCTGCGGCCCGACGAGGCGGCGACACTTGCCCCGTTCGAGCCGGTCTATCCTCTGACGACGGGGCTGGCCCTGCGGCAGGTGACGCGCGCGGTGCGCTCGATGCTGCAGCGGGTTCCGGCCCTGGACGAGTGGATCGACCCCGCGCTTCTTGCGCGGGAAGGCTGGCCCGACTGGCGGAGGGCCGTTCTCGCCGTCCACGCTCCGGCGGGACCGGACGACCTGGCCGCCCATGCGCCTGCCCGGGTGCGCCTGGCCTATGACGAGTTCATGGCCCACCAGATCGGCCTCGCCCTGGCACGGGCGTCGATGAGGCGCGGCAAGGGGCGCCCGTCGCTCGGCACCGGCGGGTTGCAGCGCAGGGTGATCGGATCGCTGCCGTTCCCGATGACCGGCGCGCAGGCCCGCGCGCTCGCCGAGATCGCCGCGGACATGGCATCCGGGCAAAGGATGAACCGGCTTCTGCAAGGCGATGTCGGCTCCGGCAAGACGCTCGTGGCCTTCCTGGCACTCCTCGTCGCCGTCGAGGCGGGAGGGCAGGGCGTGCTGATGGCGCCGACCGAGATTCTCGCCCGCCAGCACCTCGAGAGTCTCGCCCCCCTCGCCGCGGCGGCAGGGGTCCGCATCGCCCTCCTGACTGGTCGCGACAGGGGGGCCGAGCGGGCGGCGAAGCTGGCTGCGCTGGCGTCGGGCGGCACCGCCGTCCTGATCGGCACGCACGCGGTGTTCCAGAAGGACGTCGAGTTCCGCGACCTTCGGCTTGCCGTCGTGGACGAGCAGCACCGCTTCGGCGTCGCGCAGCGCATGGAACTGGGCGCAAAGGGCGAGGTGGCGGATGTTCTGGTGATGACGGCGACGCCCATTCCGCGCAGTCTGGCGCTGGCGAGCTATGGCGACATGGATGTGAGCGTACTCGACGAGAAGCCACCCGGACGAAGGCCGGTCAGGACGGCGCTCGTCGCCACGCAGCGGATCGGCGAGGTCGTCGCCCATCTGGCCCGTGCAGTCGCCGACGGCAGGCGCGCCTACTGGGTGTGCCCGCTCGTCGAGGAAAGCGAGGCGGTGGACCTGACGGCGGCCGAGGACAGGTTCCGCGTCCTTCGCGGGGCGCTCGGCGACGGCGTCGTCGGACTTGTCCACGGCCAGATGCCCGCGGCCGAGAAGGACGCGGCTATGGCCGATTTCGTCGCCGGACGCACCCGCGTCCTTGTCGCCACGACGGTGATCGAAGTCGGCGTCAACGTCCCCGAGGCGACGATCATGGTGATCGAGCGCGCCGATACCTTCGGCCTCGCCCAGCTTCACCAGCTCCGCGGCCGGGTGGGGCGGGGGAGCGGGGACTCGACCTGCCTCATGCTCTACAGCCCGCCCCTCTCGGCGCCGGCCGAACGGCGGCTGTCGCTCCTGCGCGAGACCGAGGACGGCTTCCGCATCGCCGAGGAGGATCTCGCCATGCGGGGCGCCGGCGACCTGATCGGAACGGCCCAGTCGGGACTCCCGCGCTTTCGCATCGCCGATCTCGAACGGCAGGCCGACCTGATGGCGCTTGCCCAGAGCGATGCGCGCGCGCTCCTCGCGGCCGATCCGGACCTGACGGGGCCGCGCGGGCGGGCGGCAAGGGTGCTGTTGTGGCTGACCGAGCAGGACCGGGCGGTGCGAATGATCCGTATCGGGTGAGGTTCCGCATGCTATCGGCGGAAGTTGCCAAAAAGTTCTTTACTTCGCCCTCCGATAATGAGAACAAAATGGCAACACAACACAAGACACACCAAGGGAGCCGGACCATGATGCAGAGTGAAGACCGCGAGCCCCCGCTGCTCGAGCGTCTGTCGGAAACCCTGGTCGAGGATCTTCTCGGGCTTGGACTTCTGGTGGCGTTGCTGATCGCGGCGCTGCACCTGCCAGAAGTGATCTGAACGTCCTGTCCTGCCTCGCGGTCCTTCGCCCGGCCCCCGTACGGCGCACCGGTCCCCTGCTTCGTGTGCCCGTCGGCTGACTGCCCGTCCCGACCCTGCAGATCTGTCCCCGCATCGTCTGCGGCAGGGGGTCTGCGGCAGGGGCCGGCCACCGAAGATCGCGTCACTGGCCGCCGTCGCCCTGTCGGGCGCGGCGGCCGTTTCTTTCCGGTTCAGCCCCGGGCTTCCGCCGCCGCCATCGCCTCGGCGGTCGCCTCGAGACAGAGCAGGATCGAGGCGTGGCGGTTGCGGTAGTCGCGGGCCGGAAGCAGCGCCTCGTAGCCGTCGAAGGGCCTGGCCGGCACCGGGCCGCCGCTCTTCAGCATCGCGGCGAGTTCGTCGCGTGCGCGCTCCACCTCGGCCCTGGTCCGCCCGATCATCACCGCTCCGGCGACCGCCGCCGAAGCCTGACCGAGCGCGCAGGCGCGCACGTCCTGACCGAAGCGCGCGATGCGCCCGCCCTCGATGTCCAGATCGACCGTCACGGTCGAGCCGCAGAGGGGCGACCGCCTGCGCGCCGTTGCCTGCGGAGCGGCAAGCCGGTCCCGGTTCGGGATGTCCGCAGCCAGGGCGAGGATGCGCTGGGAATAGAGCTTGATGAGGTCGGGTTCGCTCATGGTCCGTGCCGGGCGGGGTTCCGCTTGCCGCCGCCGGCCTATAGATAGGCAATCCCGCCCGGACAGGAAAGGATCCAGCCCGTGCCATTCGATCCCGCGACTCTCCGCTATGATGCGAACGGTCTGATCCCCGTCATTGCTCAGGAACGTTCGACGGGCGAGGTGCTGATGCTCGCCTGGATGAACGCCGAGGCGGTGGCGCGTACCCTTTCCTCCGGCGACCTGACCTACTGGTCGCGGTCGCGGCGGTCGTTCTGGGTCAAGGGCGAGACATCGGGGCACCGGCAGCGGCTGGTCGAGCTCCGGATCGACTGCGACCGGGATGCGCTTCTGGCCGTGGTCGATCAGGCCGGACCGGCCTGTCACACCGGGCGCCACACCTGCTTCCACATTGCGGTCCGCAGCGGGGGCGAGGCCGAGATCCTGCGGCCGGCACCCTAGAGCCGCCCGCTCACACCGGACGGATCTTCAGACGGGTTAGCCGGTTTTCCTTGCGGCTGAGGATTTCGAAGCGGTAGCCGTGGAAGTTGAAGGCCTGCCCTTCGGTCGGAATCGTCTGCGCCTCGTGGATCACCAGCCCTGCGACGGTATTCGCCTCGTCGTCGGGCAGGGACCAGTCGGTGGCCCGGTTGAAGTCGCGGATGGTCATGGCGCCGTCCACCACGCAGTCGCCGGTGTCGAGCCGCTTCAGCGGATGCTCGCGGTCGATGTCGAACTCGTCCGTGATCTCGCCCACGATCTCCTCGAGGATATCCTCGAGCGTGATCAGTCCCCGGAGGTCTCCGTATTCGTCGACGACCAGCGCGAAGTGGCTGCGCCGCTTGAGGAACTCCCGCATCTGTTCGTCGAGCGTGGTGGTGTCCGGAACGAAGTAGGGCTTCGCCGCCACCGACATCACGTCGAGGTCGCTGACCGAGTCGAGCTGCCCGTCGCCCTCGCGCAGGAAGCGGTCCACCGCCCTGAGAAGCTCCTTTGCATGGACGACACCGAGGATGTTCTCGCGCGTGCCGCGGAAGATCGGCAGACGGGTATGCGCCGAGGACAGGACGGCCTGGATGAGCGCCTTCGGGTCGGAGTCCGCGTCGATCATCTCGATCTGGCTGCGGTGGCGCATGATCTCCTCCACGGTCCTGTCCGAGAGGTCGAGTGCGCCGAGAAGCCGGTCGCGGTCCTCCCTCCCGAACGCCCCTTCGGAATGCCCGATGGCGAGGGCGCCGGCGATCTCGTCGCGGATCGAGTACATGTGCCGGCCGGGATCGGGGCGGACGCCGAACAGAAGCAGGATGCCCGCCGCGATCGAGCGGACGGCGCCGGCCGCCGGCGACAGCACCCGGAGGCACCACGACGCCGGGCGGGCGACGCGGGTGGCGACGGACTCGGGATAGGTGATGGCGTAGGTCCTGGGCAGGACTTCCGCGAAGATCAGGACGAGACCGGTGATCGCCGCGGTGGCGATGGCCACGCCCGGATCGCCGAGGGTCCGGGTGAGGAGCGCCGTCGCCAGCGAGGCCGAGAGGATGTTCACCGCGCTGCTGCCCAGAAGCATCGCGCCGACCACCCGCTCGCCGTCCTCGGAGAGCCGCAGGGCACGGCCGGCGCCGCGGTCGCCGCGGTCGGCCCGGGCGCGCAGCCTTGACCGCGAAGCGGCGGCGATCGCCGTTTCCGATCCCGAGAGGAAGGCGGAGACGAGGATCAGGACCAGGATGACCCCGACGGTAAGCCAGAAGGCACCGTCGGTCGTCATGGCATCACCGGCTTTCCGGGGGCGGCGTCCGCCGCGGCCGGGGCGGCGTCCACCGGCCCGCGCGCAAGCGGATGATGCGTCAGCACCAGCGTCTTCAGGTGCGCGTCGAGCACATGCGTGTAGATCTCGGTGGTGGCGACATCGGCGTGGCCGAGCATCGTCTGGATCGCGCGGAGGTCGGCCCCGCCGGCAAGAAGATGCGTTGCGAAGGCATGGCGGAGACGGTGCGGCGTCACCGCGGCGGGCGCGACGCCCGCCGCCGCCGCGATGTCCTTGAGCAGGCCGTGGAAGGCCTGGCGCGTCATGTGGCCGTCGCGGCCGCGGGCCGGGAAGAGGAACCGCGACGGCGGCTGGCGACGTTCGGGGCGCGCCACCGCCTCCTCGGCCGCATCGCGCGCCGCGAGCCAGGCGGCGAGTGCGGCGCGCGCCGGGCCGGAAACGGGGACCATCCTCTCCTTGCCGCCCTTGCCGCGGACGAGGATCATCCGCGGCTCGCCCCGGGCCGCCGCAGCGGGCAGCGTCACGAGCTCGCTGACGCGCAGCCCGGTGGCGTAGAGAAGCTCCACAAGGCAGCGGTTGCGGAGCCGCTCGGCCGCAGTGGCGCCGAAGGCCGCCGCCGCGTCGAGGAGCCGGCCGACATCGGCCTCGGACAGCGTCCCGGGAAGGCGCCGCTCGCGGCCGGGCCCGGCGATGCGGATCGCCGGGTCGTCCGCCCGCCGGCCCTCGTCATGCAGAAAGCGGAAGAACTGCCGGATCGCCGAGAGACGGCGCGCGCGGGTGGTCCGTGCCAGCCCCCCGCCCTCGCAGGCGACCAGATAGGCCTCGATGTCGGCCCGTTCGGCATCGGCCGCGGATCTGCCGCGCGCGGCGATCCAGTCGGTGAAGTCCCTCAGGTCCCGCCCGTAGGCGAGCAGGGTGTTGCGCGCCGCAGAGCGTTCGGCGGCCGCGGCTGCGAGGAAATCGGAGATCGCCTGGCGGTCGGAAGCCATTGTCAGCCCCGGCGATCCAGAAGGATGAGCTCGAGGGCCGCGCGCCGGGCCACGCCCTCGAGACCGGCCGACCTGAGCAGGCGCAAGCCGGCGGTGACGTCCCGCAGGTCGCCGCGTGCGCCCTCGGTGACATGGTCGATGGCGCGCAGGATCGCCTCGCCCCTGCGGCCCTGGGCCAGCAGCGCGTCCAGGTCCGCCCCGCCGTCCGGTCCCGTGACGGCCGCGGCCGCAGTCGGCGGCTGCGGCACGAACGCCAGCCGGACGGCCGCGCCCAGCTGGTCCGGCGGTTGGGTCTTGCCCGCGTCTCCCAGCGCCAGTCCGATCAGGAAGGCCTCGTCCCCGTCCGCGGCCACCCGGGCGGACGCGACCTTCTGGTAGGCCGAGGACAGCAGCCCGAGCCGGAAGGCGATCCCGCCTGCATCCCCGCCCAGCCCGAGGGCGGCCAGCCGTTCGCCGTAGATCTCGGCGAGCGGGACCTCGAGTTCGACCGCGGCCATCCGGTTCCAGGCCAGGGGCAGGGCGATCGCAATCGCGTTGGTGTCGTTCCGTGCCACCGCATCGTCGAGGTCGCGGACGGCGCGAACCCGGTCCCAGACGCCGCCGGAGGCCGGGGCGGCCTGTTCGGTGTAGAGTCCGAGCAGCAGGTTGGCCTCGATGGCCCCGGTCCGCGCCAGCCGTTCGGCCGCCTCGATCCGGGTCTTGAGACCGGAATTCGACCGCAGGTCCGACTGTGCGAAGGCCAGCGGCAGCGTCGTGGTCGGGAGCGGCTGTCCGATCGCCTCCATCATCCTGAAGACCAGCGGCGAGGGCCGGTCGGGAACGGGAAGGTCGGCCTCGCCTTCGGCCAGTCCGGGATCGAGGAAGCGTTCGAGAAGCGGCGCCTCGCCGGGTGCGATGAACCCCAGCGCCTCGCCGGTGCGGAGCGACAGCGCGGCCGCGTCCCAGTCGCCGCCACGGGCGAGGCAGAAGATGCGGGCGGGAAAGCTCGGCGCGATCTGGGCATTTTCGCGCATGGCCGCACAGGCGCGGTCCTCCTGCCCGAGAAGCAGGGCGGCGTCGAAGCGGCGCCGGAACGCCTCGGGGCCGAGGGACGGGGGAAGCTCCAGCAGCGCGAGCGCCGGGTCGAGCGCGCCGAGATCGAGAAGCTTGTCCACCCGGGCCAGGAACAGCGCGCTGTCGGCATCGGCGTCCCGCGGCGGGGCCGTTTCCGCAAGCAGCAGCATGTAGAGCAGCGACTGGATCGACGGCAGGGTGTCGATCCGCTCGGCCCGCAAGAGCCGCGCGGCCTCGCCGGACGGCGTTGATCCCCAGAGATCGAAGGGGAGGCCCGTCTTGGACGATGGCAAGAGCCCGATCCCGTCGAGCGTCGGGCCGCCGAGCGGCGAGACGTTGATCGGGCCGCCAGCCGGGCCGCCAGATCGGCCGGGCACCGAAAGCGCCACCGGACTCGCCGGCTCGGCGACCGATCTCGACAGCCAGTCGATGGCCGAGAGCGGCGGCTCGGAGAAGGCCGGGACGGGCAGGGCGACCAGTGCGGCGATCGTTGCTGACTTAAGGGCTGACATCGAGGGTCACGGGCTGGCGCATCTCGGTCTGCACGGGGGAAAGGTTCCCGAAATAGGCATAGACGGAGAGCGCCACAAAGGCGATTGCCGCCAGGACCAGCAAAGCCACGATGATGCGCCCCATTTCCCACCTGCCTTCCGATTGCCTGCCATTCCCGCCTGACGGGCGGGTTCGGCGGCAACTTATATATGGCATTCGATCCGAGTTCACGCCATTAGGACAGGATATCTCGCCGCAGCGGACAGCGTCCCTCGGCATGGCCCGGCAGCAGGTGGAGGCGATGCGGACGCGGTTGCGCAAGAGCGTGGTGCTCGTGGGCATGATGGGCGCCGGCAAGACCGCTGTGGGGACCGCCATGGCCCGGGCGCTGGCGGTTCCCTTCCTCGACAGCGACGACGCGATCGAGAAGGCCGCGAACATGACCGTCTCGGAGATATTCGCCCGCGACGGCGAGGCCTTCTTCCGCGCCAAGGAGGAACGCGTGCTGTCGCGGCTGCTGGCAGGGCCACCGGCGGTCATCTCGACCGGAGGCGGGGCCTTTCTTTCGGCCGCCAGCCGTGCCGAGATCGCGGCGCGCGGCGTCGCCGTCTGGCTCAAGGCCGATGAAGAGCTTCTGTGGCACCGCGTGCGTCACAAGACCACGCGTCCGCTCCTGCGGACCGACAATCCGCGCGCGACACTGCACGAGCTGCTCATCCTGCGCACTCCGTTCTACGAACAGGCCGGGCTGACGGTCGAAGCGCGGCCGGACTATTCGGTCGAGGACATGACCGCCAAGGTGATCGGCGCGCTGGCGTCGCGGCCGGACGTGCTGGAGCGGACATGACCGGATCTCCCCCCGACGCTGCCACGGTACGGGTCGATCTCGGGGCGCGCTCCTATGACGTGCGGATCGGCCCCGGGCTGATCGCGCGCGCCGGTGCCGAGATCGCCCCGCTGCTCGGCCGGCCGCGTGTCGCCATTCTCACCGACGAGACGGTCGCGCCGCTCTGGCTCGACCGGCTCGTCGAGGGTCTGGGCGATGTTGCGGCAAGCGCGCTGGCCCTGCCGCCGGGCGAGGCGACGAAAGGCTGGCGCGGGCTCGAACGGGCGGTGGAGTGGCTGCTTTCCGAACGGATCGAGCGCAAGGACATCGTGATCGCGCTCGGAGGCGGGGTGGTTGGCGACCTTGCGGGCTTCGCCGCGGCGATTCTCCGGCGCGGGGTGCGGTTCGTGCAGGTTCCGACGACGCTTCTGGCGCAGGTCGACAGCTCGGTGGGCGGCAAGACCGGGATCAATTCGCCGCACGGAAAGAACCTTGTCGGAGCGTTCCACCAGCCGGCGCTGGTTCTTGCCGACACCGGCACGCTGGACACCCTGCCGCGACGCGACTTCCTCGCCGGCTACGGCGAGGTGGTGAAATACGGCCTTCTGGGCGATGCGGCCTTCTTCGGCTGGCTCGAGGCGAACGGTCCGGCATTGCGGGACGGCGATGCGGATCTCCGGGGCGCGGCCGTGCTCCGCTCGGTCGGGATGAAGGCCCGGATCGTTGAGCGGGACGAGACCGAGGAGGGCGAGCGCGCGCTGCTCAATCTCGGCCACACGTTCTGCCACGCGATCGAGGCGGCGACCGGATACTCGGAGCGGCTCCTCCACGGCGAGGGCGTGGCGATCGGATGCGTGCTGGCCTTCGAGACGAGCCGGCGTCTCGGTCTCTGCGCGCAGGAGACGCCGGGCCGGGTCCGGGCGCATCTGCGTGCGATGGGACTGCGCACGGACCTTGCGGAGATTCCCGGACCGCTGCCCGACGCGGGCGGGCTGATCGCGCTCATGGCGCAGGACAAGAAGGTCCGCGACGGCCGGCTCCGCTTCATCCTTGCGCGCGGGATCGGCGAGGCCTTCGTCGCCGACGGGGTGGATCCCGGGGTCGTGCGTGCGGTACTGGAGGAGTCGCTGGCCGTCGCGCCGCCGCGCCACTGAGCCGCCGCGGCCGGGCCGGCGGGTCCGCGTGTGCAACCGCGCATGCACCCGCACTCCGGCGCGCCTGACGCCGGCCCGGTCCGGTGGCGAGGCCGGCTCGATGGGCCAAGCGGGCAGGCGGGCGACGCGCAATGAAGGGGCAGGGCGGGGATCGGGTGCGCCGGCACGCGAGAGGGGAGGCGGGCGAGCGGGCGGATCCGTCACCCGCAGGCTGGTCGGCGCAACCCGCCGGGCCAGCGTCCTGAGCCGCCCCGGTGCCGCCCCGCAGGGGAACGCCTCAGAACGGAATCTCGTCGTCGAAGTCGGGACCGCGCCCGCTGCCGCCCGACCCGCTGCCGCCCGACCCGCCGGCACCCGCCGCCGCGGGCATCCGGTCCGCCCCCCCGCCCGAGGAGATGCCGCCACCGTAGCCGGGGTCATCGTAGCCGCCTCCCGAACCGCCGCCTCCGTCGCGACCGTCGAGCAGGGTCAGCTCGCCCCGGAACTGCCGCAGGACCACCTCGGTCGAGTAGCGGTCCTGCCCGGACTGGTCCTGCCACTTCCGGGTCTCGAGCTGGCCCTCGACATAGACCTTCGATCCCTTGCGGAGATACTGTTCGGCGATCTTGGCGAGGTTCTCGTTGAAGATCGCGACCGAATGCCATTCGGTCTTCTCCTTGCGCTCGCCGGTCTGGCGGTCGCGCCATGTCTCCGAGGTGGCGATGCGGAGGTTGCAGACCTTCCCCCCGTTCGGGAAGGACCGCACCTCGGGGTCGCGGCCGAGGTTGCCGACCAGGATGACCTTGTTCACAGATCCCGCCATGGCCTGCTTCCTCCTTGCGAATCCATTAACCTGTCCTGCTTAGAGCATCGCTTGGTTAACGCAAGCTAAAGGCTGGCCGGTTGGCGGGGAGGGGGGGGCCGCCCGCTGCGCGGCATGCCGCCGGCAGGCGCCGCCGGACGGCACGGCGGTTGAACCCGGCGCGAAGCGCGGAGATAATGACCCCGGGCGGCGGCGGGCACGTTGCGGTGCCGGGGCAGGGATCGGACGAGTGGCGTCGCAGCGGAACTGGGACATTCGGGTTGCAGGTCTGCTGGCCCTCATGTTCATTCAGGCCCTGTCGGTCGTCTTCTTCCTGACCGATATCATCGGCGACATCGCCGCCGAAAGCTACGAGCCGCTGCATCTCCTGTTCGAGGTGGCAGCCAATGGCTCTCTCGTCGCGGCGCTGGCAGGCGAGGCGGTCATCATGCGCCAGCTCCTGCGGCGCAATGCGGCCGCCGAGCGGGCCGTGTCGGCCGCATCGGGCGCACTGAACGAGGTCATGCAGGACTATTACCGCGACTGGCGCCTGACGCCGGCCGAGGCGGACGTGGCGACGTTCACGATCAAGGGATTCTCGATTGCCGAAGTCGCCCGGATGCGCGGTTCCGCCGAGGGAACCGTCAAGAACCACCTGAACGCGATCTACCGCAAGTCGGGCCTGACCGGCCGCGGCCAACTCGTCAGCCTGCTGATCGAGGATCTGTTCGACGGCCGGATCGGGGGCCGGATCGGGGGCCGGATCGGGGGCCGGATCGGGGGCCGGATGGATGGGCGGGGCGAGAGCCCGGCCGCGGGGCGGCGGGATCCGGCGGGCGGGGCCGACGCTGGCCGGGACGATGCCCCGGCGGACGGGTCGCCGGCTGGCTCCGCCGAGGAGGCGCAGGAGGCCGCCGCCGGACAGGCGACCTTCGCCGGCCGTCCGGGCGGACGGGTGCAGGCGGGTCTCCCGGGGCTGGCAGCCGGGGACTGAGCGGTCAGAGTCCGGCTCAGAGTCCGGCTCAGAGTCCGGCGACATGCCGTGCCGCCGCCTCGAGTCCCGCGCGCAGGGCCGCAT
>JBMOOH010000020.1:0-170522 GCA_049323795.1 Pseudomonadota bacterium | reverse complement strand
CGTCGGTTCAGGCCGCTGGCCGCAGCGGCCGCGTTCGTGGCGGTCGGCTCCGCCCTGGGCTTCGGTGCGGCGCGCCTCGGCAGTCCCCCGGCCGGGGGGCTGGACTTTGCGCAGGCGGCGCTCCTTGCGCACCGGACCTTCGCCCCCGAGGTGACCCATCCGGTCGAGATGAGCGCCGCGGATCCCGAACGGCTTGCGGCCTGGCTGGGCAGGCGGGTGGGAAGGCCGCTGACGCTGCCCGACTTTTCGCCCGAGGGATTCCGGCTGGTCGGCGGCCGGATCCTTCCCGACCCCGACGGGCCGGCGGCGGCCCTGATGTACGAGGATTCCCAGGGCCGGCGTGTCACCCTCTACCTCGCTCCCGAGCCGGGGGTGCGCGAGACCGCGCTCAGACTGGTCGAGGGCGGCGGGACGCAAGGCTGGTGGTGGGTGGAGGACGGCTTCGGCTGCGCCGTCGTCGGGGATGCCCCGCGGGACGTGCTCAAGGTGATGGCCGCCCGGGCTTACGAGGCGCTGGGCTGACCGCCGGCCGGGACCGGGCCGGCGGTCAGTAGAAGCTCTGCGGGTCGATATCGACGCTCAGGCGCAGGTTCGCGGGCACCCTGACCTGGGCCAGCCATTCCTGGATCGCGGGCTGCAGCGGCACGCCCCTCGCCGCCTTGATGAGGAGCCGCACCCGGTGCCGCCCCCTGACCCGGGCGACGGGCGCCGCTGCCGGCCCGTAAAGCTCGGCCCCCACCCGCCTGAGGGGTCCGTCCCGGCGGGCAAGCTCGGCCCCGAAGTCGAATACCTGCGCGATGTCCGGCGCGGAGAGCACGATCCCCGCCATGCGCCCGTAGGGCGGCACTCCCGCCGCCTTCCGGGCCGCCGCCTCGGCCCGCCAGAACGCTTCCTCGTCGCCGGCGAGGATCGCCCGGATCACCGGGTGGTCCGGCTGACAGGTCTGGAGCAGCGCCACCCCCCGCCTTTCCCCCCGCCCCGCCCGGCCCGAAACCTGCCGCATCAGCTGGAACGTCCGCTCGGCCGCCCGCAGGTCCGACCCCTGGAGACCGAGATCCGCGTCGATGACGCCGACGAGCGTCAGCAGCGGAAAGTTGTGCCCCTTCGCGACAAGCTGCGTCCCGATGATGATGTCGGCCCCGCCCCCCGCGATCTCCTCGATCTTGGCCTTCAGGGCCCGCGCCGTCCCGAACAGGTCCGACGACAGCACCGCGACCCGCGCCTCGGGGAACCGCTCCGCCACCTCCTCGGCCAGCCGTTCCACGCCGGGGCCGACCGGGGCCATCCTCCCCTCCGCCTTGCAGGACGGGCAGGCGGCCGGCATCGGCTTGGTCTCGCCGCACTGGTGGCAGACGAGGCGCCTGAGGAACCGGTGCTCCACCATCCGGGCGTCGCAGTGGTCGCAGCCCACCTGATGCCCGCAGGCCCGGCAGACCGTGACGGGCGCGTAGCCGCGGCGGTTGAGGAACAGCAGCGACTGCTCCCCCGCCGAGATCCGGTCGCGGATTCCGGTCACCAGCGCCTGCCCGATCCAGCGGTTGGCGGGCAGCGTCTCCTCGCGCATGTCCACGGACCGGATTTCCGGCAGTTCCGCCGGCCCGAACCGCGAGGTCAGGTCGATCCGCGCATACTTCCCCGCCTCGGCATTGGCCCAGGTCTCGAGCGAGGGCGTCGCCGAGGACAGAACCACCTGCGCCCCTTCGAGGGACGCGCGCAGCACCGCCATGTCGCGCGCGTTGTAGAGAACCCCGTCCTCCTGCTTGTAGGAGGTGTCGTGTTCCTCGTCGACGACGATGAGGCCCAGGTCGCGGAACGGCAGGAACAGCGCCGACCGCGCCCCCACGGCCAGCTGCACGCCCCCCTCCCCCGCCATCTTCCACAGCCGCCGCCGTTCCGTCCGGGTGATCCCCGAGTGCCATTCCCCGGGCCGCGCACCGAAACGGTCGTCGACGCGGGCCAGGAACTCGGCGGTCAGCGCGATCTCGGGCAGAAGGACCAGCGCCTGCCGTCCCATCGCCAGACATTCGGCGACGGCCTCGAGATAGACCTCGGTCTTTCCCGAGCCGGTGACGCCCTTCAGAAGCGTCGTCCCGTACTCGCCGGACCTCACCCCGGCGCGCAGCCGTCCGGCGGCCCCGGACTGGTCGGGGGCGAGGGGCTTGCCCGTCCGGCCGAAGTCCAGCCGGGGGAATGGCGCGTCCTTCGGCGCCTCCTCCTCGACCAGCGCACCGGCGGCAGCCAGTCCCTTGACCACGCTCGCCGTCACGCCTGCGAGTTCGGCGAGTTCCCCCAGCGTGAAGGCCGCCCCGCCGTAATCCCCGACCACCGCGAGAACCCTCGCCCGTGCATCCGTCATCCGCCCCGGCCCGCCCCGGCCCGCCCGGTACACGCGGCGCAGCGCGGCCGGATCGCCGAGTCCGGGCGCGCGAAGCGCAAGCCGCAGCATGGCGGGCATCGGGGTCAGCGTGTAGTCCGCCGCCCGCACCAGGAACTCGCGCATCGTCGCCGTCAGCGGTTCTGCCGCCAGCACGCGCGCCACCGGCCGCAGGCGCGCCCGGTCGAACCGGCCATCGCCCGGTCCCCACACGACTCCCAGCACCCGGCGCGGCCCGAGCGGCACCTCGACCAGCGCCCCGTCCGGCACCCCGCCCGGCGGGGCGAGGTAGTCGAGCGGCTTGCCGAGCGGCTCGGTCGTCAGGACCGACACCGCCGTGCCTTCCGCATGGGGGGCGACCGGCTCCACCCTAGTTCGGCCCCGGCACGGCTGCGGACGCGATTCCGGGTTCCCGCCCCCCGGCGCTTGCAGTAAACCCTCGGCCGACACACCCGGTACGCAGGAGGACGCCCATGAAATTCTTCGTCGACACGGCCGATGTGGCCGCGATCAGGGAGCTCAACGACCTCGGAATGGTGGACGGCGTCACCACCAACCCCTCGCTCATCCTCAAGGCGGGCCGCGACATCGTCGAAGTGACCAAGGAAATCTGCGACATGGTTTCGGGTCCCGTCTCGGCCGAGGTGGTGGCGACCGAAGCCAGGGCGATGATCGCCGAGGGGCTGAAGCTCGCCAAGATCGCGCCGAACATCGCGATCAAGGTGCCGCTCACCTGGGACGGCCTGACCGCCTGCAAGGCTTTCGCATCCGAAGGCCACAAGGTCAACGTCACGCTCTGCTTCTCGGCTGCGCAGGCGATCCTCGCCGCCAAGGCGGGCGCCGCCTTCATCAGCCCCTTCATCGGGCGGCTCGACGACATCCACCTCGACGGCACCGATCTGATCGAGGACATCCGAACGATCTACGACAACTACGGCTTCAAGACGGAAATCCTTGCCGCGTCGATCCGCAGCGTGAACCACATCATCGAGGTGGCCCGCATCGGCGCCGACGTCATCACCGCCCCCCCGGCCGTGATCAGGTCGATGGCGTCGCACCCCCTGACCGACAGGGGGTTGGAGCAGTTTTTGAAGGACTGGGCCAAAACGGGGCAGAAAATCATCTGAACCCTGCTATAGTCGCCCGCGAAGCAGCAACGGCAAGGGGCCCGGTCAAGCGGCCCCGGCGACAGGCAAGAGGACAGTGATGGCAGAGACGGCAAGCATTGCCGACGAGATCCGCGACCGTCTGATCGCGGAACCCGAGGTCATTCTCGAGGACCGCGACCTGATGCGCGCCCTGATCGCGGCGAACGAACGCGCGATGGGGTCGAACATCGTGGATCTGCGCGGGATCGCGATGGAACGTCTGGAAGCCCGGCTCGACCGGCTCGAGGACACGCACCGCTCGGTCATCGCGGCGGCCTACGAGAACCTCGCGGGCACCAATCAGGTACATCGCGCGGTACTGGCGATGCTCGAACCCGTGAGCTTCGAGACCTTCCTCAGGAACCTCGGGGGGGAGGTTGCGCAGATCCTCAGGGTCGATGTGCTGAGGCTCGTGCTTGAATCGCCTCAATCGGCCGAGGACGCGGTGCTGGACCGGCTCGGGGACGTGCTGTGCATCGCCGAGCCCGGATTCGTCGATGCCTACATGCGGGGCGGGCGGCCGGCGGCGAACCGGCCCGTGGTGCTGCGCCAGACGCTGCCCGAGAGCGACCGCCTGCATGGCGAGGACGGGGCCTGGATCCGGTCCGAGGCCCTCATGCGGCTCGACCTCGGGCCCGGCCGCCTTCCGGGAATGATCGTGATGGGCTCTGAGGATCCGCACCAGTTCCGCGCGAACCAGGGGACCGACCTGCTCGGCTTCTTCGCCGGAGTGTTCGAACGGACCATGCGGCGGTGGCTGGCCTGAGCCCCCGGGGTCCGGCCGGCCGGCGAGGGTTCGGGCCCCTCGGCCTGTCCGAGGCGCTGCGCGAGGCGCTGGCCCGCTGGGCCGATCATCTGCGGGCGCTTGACGGCGCTTCCGACCATACGGTCAGGGCCTATGTCGCCGACGTGACGGCGTTCCTGTCGTTCCTCGCCGCCCACCACGGCGGCAGCCTGGGGACCGGGCGAATCGCCGGCCTCTGCCAGCAGGACATGCGCGCCTTCATGGCGCACGAACGGGAACGGGGTCTCGGCGCGCGGTCGCTGTCGCGGAGGCTGAGCGCGGCGAAGGGCTTCGTCCGGTGGCTGGCCGAGCGCGAGGGCTTCGATCCGACCCCCGTGCTCGCCACCCGCGGGCCCCGCTTCCGCAGGCCCCTGCCCCGGCCGCTGGCCGAGGAGGCGGCGCGCGACATGATCGGCAGCGTGGCCGACTTCGCGCAGGCAGACTGGATCGGGGCGCGCGACAGGGCGGTGGTGACGCTGCTCTACGGGTCCGGCCTGCGGATCTCCGAGGCCCTCGGCCTGACCGGGGCCGAGGCCGTGCTTCCCGAGGCGCTGCGCATCCGTGGCAAGGGTGGCAAGGAACGCGTGGTGCCGGTCCTGCCGGCGGCGCGCGCGGCTGTCTCGGCCTATGTCGCGCTCTGCCCCTTTCCGGTAGCGGACGAACCGCGCGGACCGCTCTTCCGGGGGGCGCGCGGAGGTCCGCTGTCTCCAAGGCTCATCGCGCTGGCGATGGCCAGGGCGCGCGCTGCCCTTGGCCTGCCGGCAACGGCCACGCCACATGCCATGCGCCACAGCTTCGCCACGCACCTGCTTTCGGCCGGGGGCGATCTCCGCGCGATACAGGAACTTCTGGGCCATGCCTCGCTGTCGACCACGCAGGTCTATACCGCGGTCGATGCGGCGCGCCTGATCGAGGTCTATGAAAGGGCCCATCCCCGTGCGTGACCAGCGCTGCGGCAGTGCCTTTCCGTTGCAACCTGCCGCCGGTTCGGCCATGACAGCGCCATGACCGCGCGACTTAAGGCCCTGATGGTCCATCTGCTCACCGCCACCGGGGCGGTGCTCGCCATGCTCGCGATGCTCGCGGCGGTCGAACAGAAATGGGGCATGATGTTCCTGTGGCTGGTCGTCGCCTTCATCGTGGACGGGGCCGACGGCCCGCTGGCCCGGCGCTACCACGTCAAGACCAACTGGCCGGCCTATGACGGGGTACTTCTCGACCTCATCATCGACTACCTGACCTACGTCTTCATCCCGGCCTTCGCGCTCTTTACCTCCGGCCTCCTGCCGGGCTGGACGGGATGGCTCGCGATCATCGTCATCACCTATGCGAGCGCCGTCTACTTCTGCGACACCCGCATGAAGACGAAGGACAATTCCTTCGCGGGCTTCCCTGCGTGCTGGAACATGGTGGTCCTCGTCCTCTTCGCGCTGAAGCCCAACTTCTGGGTGATGCTCGTCGTGATCGTGGCGCTCGCGGCGACGATGTTCACCAACCTCAAGTTCATCCACCCGGTGCGGACGGACCGATGGCGCGCCTTCAGCCTGCCCGTGGCGCTTGCCTGGGTGGTGTTCGCCGGATGGGCGGCGGTGGACGATTTCCACCCCGAGTCATGGGCCCGCTACGGCCTGATCGTGACCTCGCTCTACCTCATCCTTGCCGGCATCGCGCAGGAACTTGTGCCCGAGCGGCCCGAGCGGCCCGAGCGGATCGTCTGAGGGCCGTCAGAGCCGCGTCACGACCACGCCCGCGACGATCAGCGCGACGGCGAGCCACTTGCCCTGCGTCATCCGCTCGGCGAACAGAAGCCAGCCGATGAGCACCGCGAAGAGGATCGAGGTTTCGCGGAGCGCCGCAACGAGAGCGATCGGCGCGACGGTCATCGCCCAGACGGCGATGGCGTAGGAGAAGTACGAGGCGAGCGAGGCCGCCGCGCCCTTTGCCCATTCGGCGGGCTCGGCGGGCAGCGCCCGGCGGCCGACCCAGGACAGGATCACGGTCGAGAAGATCAGCCCGTCCGCCACGAAGACCCAGGCGACATAGGCCACCGCGTCACCCGAGATGCGCGCGCCCTGCCCGTCGATCATCGTGTAGGTCGCCGTCGCCAGGGCCGAGCCCAGCGCGAGCGGGACCAGACGCCGGTTCTCGCCACCCTGGAAGGCGCCCTGCGCCATCATCACGATGCCCGCGCCGACGATCGCGATCCCTGCGTATTCCCAGCCTCCCACCCTGTCCGGCAGGAAGACTGCCCCCACGATCAGCACCAGCATCGGCGCGGCGCCGCGCGCGATGGGATAGACCCGGGACAGGTCGCCGAAGTCGTAGGCGTAGAGCAGGAACAGCTTGTAGGCGAGGTGGGCAAACCCCGCCGCGATGATCCACGGCCACACCCCGGTCGACGGCCATGGACGGCTGAGCGCAATCAGCAGCCCGGTCGGAACCTCGGTCAGCGACAGGACGACCATGGTCGCGCGCTTCGATGAACCGAGCTTCAGAAGCGCGTTCCAGGACGCGTGCAGGAGGGCCGCGCCGAGTACCGCGAGGAGAACGCCGAAGGTCAAGGAAGCCGCCTGCCGGTTTGTAACGGTTTCGTAACGGCGCGGGGATGGAAGGGCAAGGAGTGTCAGATCAGAAGCGAGCCCGCGCTTTCGAGGCGGAGGAGCGCGACCTTGGTCTCGACGCCTCCCCCGCCCGAGTATCCGCCGAGCCCGCATTGCGCGAGCACACGGTGGCAGGGGATGAGGATGGGAATGCGGTTCGCGCCGCAGGCCTGCCCGATGGCCCGGGCGCTGACGCCAAGCAGCTTCGCGAGGTCGCCGTAGGTGCGGGTCTGGCCGAAGGGGATGGCCGTGAGCGCGCGGAGAAAGCCGGACTGAAAGCCCGTGCCGTAGTCGAGGGGGAGGTCGAAGCTTTCGCGCGCGCCGGCGAAGTAGGCGCCGATCTGGTCGAGCGCCGCATCGAGGGTCGGCGAGCGGTCGTCATGCCCGCCGTGCCAGCCGAGACGGGTGACGAGGCCGGCTTCCTCGGTGACGGTGACGGGTCCGACGGGGGTGGCGAGGGTGGCGCTGGGCATGGGGCGATGATCGCGCCGGGACGGGCGGGGTGCAACCCGGAGGCTGCGGGTTCGTGTGGACGCCGCCCCCGCCCCTCCGGCGCAAGCACGCGAACGGCACCGCAGGGGCGGATCGCCTTTTCCGCCCCGCGCCCGATCAGCCGGTCGGGGATGCCCCCCGGACCCGTTCATCCGAGGGCGTCATTGCACCGCTGGCAGGTGCGGGGGTGCCTGTGCGTGCCGACATCGGGCAGGATCTTCCAGCAGCGCTCGCATTTCTGCCCCGCCGCCAGTTCGAACACCACGCCCACGCCCGGAACCTCGGGCAGCCGGAACGCCTCTGCGGGTGCGGGATCGGCGGTCAGCGCGAGCGACGAGGTGATGCAGACATCCTCGAACGGCACCGACTTCAGCGCCTTCAGAAGCCCCGCATCCTCGACATGGACGACCGGCGCGGCTTCCAGCGAGGCGCCGATCACCTTCGCCGTCCGCTGCACCTCGAGCGCGGCGGTCACCGCCCGGCGCACCCTGCGGATGCCGTCCCACTTCGCCGCCAGCGCAGGGTTCAACCACGCCTTCGGCGTGTCCGGCATGTCGACCAGATGCACGGACGAGTCCTCGCCCGGGAACCGCTCCAGCCAGACCTCCTCCATCGTGAAGACGAGGATCGGGGCGAGCCAGGTGGCCAGCCGGTGGAAGAGGATGTCGAGCACCGTCCGCACCGACCGCCGCCTGAGCGACGGGGGCGCGTCGCAGTAGAGGCTGTCCTTGCGGATGTCGAAATAGACCGCGGAGAGGTCCGTTGTGCAGAAGTCGAACAGTTCCCTGAACACCCCCTGGAAGTCGAAACGGGTGTAGCCCTGCCGGACCACGGCATCGAGTTCCGCCAGCCGGTGCAGCACCCAGCGTTCCAGTTCCGGCATGTCCTCGGCCGACACCTTCTCGGCCTCGGAGAAGCCCTTCAGGTTCCCGAGGACGAAGCGCATCGTGTTGCGCAGCCGCCGGTAGCTGTCGGCCGTGTTCTTCAGGATTTCCTTCCCGATGCGGAGGTCCTGCGTGTAGTCCGATTGCGCGACCCAGAGGCGCAGGATGTCGGCGCCGTAGTCGTCGATCACCTCCTGCGGGGCGGTGGTGTTGCCCAGCGACTTCGACATCTTCATGCCCTTCTCGTCGAGCGTGAAGCCGTGGGTCAGCACCCCCCGGTAGGGCGCGCGGCCGATGGTGCCGCAGGCCTGGAGCATCGAGGAGTGGAACCAGCCGCGATGCTGGTCGGTGCCTTCGAGGTAGAGGTCGGCAAGGCCGTCCGCCGAACCGTCCGGGCGGTCGCGGAGGACGAAGGCATGGGTGGAGCCTGAATCGAACCAGACGTCGAGGATGTCGAAGACCTGGTCGTAGGCGTCGGGGTTGTGGAGGCCCGCGAGGACCTTCTCCTTGAATCCTTTCACGTACCACGCATCCGCTCCCTCTGCCTCGAAGGCGGCGACGATGCGCTTGTTAACCTCGGCATCCTTTAGGAGGAAATCGTCGTCGGTCGGCTTTGCGCCCTTCTTAACGAAGCAGGTCAAGGGCACGCCCCAGGCGCGCTGCCGCGACAGAACCCAGTCGGGCCGCGCCTCGATCATCGCATGCAGGCGGTTGCGGCCCGAGGGCGGGGTCCAGGTCACAAGCTGGTTGATCGAGTTCAGCGCCCGCTTGCGGATCGTGTCGCCATAGGTGCCCATCCCGTCATCGAGCTTCTTGTCGATGGCCGCGAACCACTGGGGCGTGTTGCGGTAGATGACGGGCGCCTTCGACCGCCAGGAATGCGGATAGGAATGCTTGAGCTTGCCCTTGGCGAACAGCGCCCCGGCATGGGCGAGCTGCCTGATGACGCTGACGTTGGCAGGACCTTCCCTGCCGTCGGGCAGGATGATCGCCTGCCCGCCGAAGAGGGGCAGGTCGGCGCGGTAGGACCCGTCCGGTTCGACGTTGTAGGTCATCGGCAGGCCGTGCTTCACGCCCAGCTGATAGTCGTCGTCGCCGTGGCTCGGCGCCGTATGGACGAACCCCGTGCCCGCGTCGTCGGTGACGTGATCGCCGGGGAGCATGGGGACGTCGTAGTCCCATTCGCCGTTGCCGCCTTCGACGCCCCGGAGGGGGTGGGCGAGAGTGAGGGCGGACAGTTCATGCTCTGATACGCTACGCAACCGCCGATACATCGCTCCGTCAAGCTTTGCGACAGCAAAAACCTGCTCTGCCAGCTTGTCGGCCAGCAGATAGGTGAAGCCGACAGTGGCACTACTATCTTGCGGGCGGCCCGTCACCTCGTAGAGACCGTAGTCGATTTCGGGATTAAACGCGACGGCCCGGTTCTGCGGGATCGTCCAAGGCGTTGTCGTCCAGATGACAACGCGGGACGACATAAGCTCCGCTTCGCGCTTTTTCTTCTTCGTGTCCTCTGCCACCCGGAGATCAGCGTGCTGCTCAGGCGAAAGTCCCTGTGGGACCTCAAATGCCTGCGCCGAAAATGCGTCGATGACCTTAAACGCCACCCACACCTGATGGCTCGTATGGTCGTGATACTCGACCTCCGCCTCGGCCAGCGCGGTCTTCTCGACCGGCGACCACATCACCGGCTTCGACCCCTGATAGAGGCTCCCGTTCATCAGGAACTTCATGAACTCCGCCGCGATCACCGCCTCGGCGTGGTAGTCCATGGTCAGGTAGGGGTCGGCCCAGTTGCCGGTCACGCCGAGGCGCTTGAACTCCGCCCGCTGGACGTCGATCCAGCCGGAGGCAAAACTCCGGCATTCCTGGCGGAAGGCGACGATGTCCACCTCGTCCTTGTTCCTGCCCGCCGCGCGGTACTGCTCCTCGATCTTCCATTCGATCGGCAGCCCGTGGCAGTCCCATCCCGGCACATAGCGCGCGTCGCGGCCCATCATCTGCTGGCTGCGCACCACCATGTCCTTCAGCACCTTGTTCAGCGCGTGGCCGATGTGCAGATGGCCGTTGGCGTAGGGCGGGCCGTCGTGCAGCGTGAAGGGCGCGCGCACGGCGCCGGGGGCGGCGGCCTTTTCGCGCAGCCGGTCGTAGACCCCGATCCTCTCCCACCGCGCCAGCCAGTCCGGTTCGCGCTGCGGCAGGCCCGCGCGCATCGGGAAATCGGTCTCGGGCAGGAAGACGGTCGGGCGATAGTCGGGCGTGTCGGGTTTCGCGGTGTCGGCGCACATGGGTTTCGGCCTTCGGGCAGCGGAGTTGCGGGGGAGCGGGCGATCGGGGAAAGCGCCAATGTCCCGGCGTCTCTGTGGATCAGAGAGCCGGGCCGGTAATTCGGCCGATGGTCGCCGGGCTGCGCCGCATGGGCAGGGCTTATAGGGGGGGCAGGCGCGGCGGTAAAGTGGCCCGGCCCGCGCACCAACGGGGGAAGGATCCGCCCTAGCCGTTCAGATGGTCCCAGACCCGGCTGATGACGACGCTCCCCTCGCCCACCGCCGACGCGACCCGCTTGGCCGACCCCGCGCGCACGTCGCCCACCGCGTAGATGCCGGGGCAGGACGTGGCGTAAAGCCCTGCCGCGCCCACCCCGGCCCCCGTCCGTACGAAGCCGTGGCTGTCGAGTTCCACCAGCCCGGACAGCCAGCCGGTGTTCGGCGCGGCCCCGACCATGACGAAGACCGCGCGGCACTCCGTCTCCCACTCCTCGCCGCGTCCGCCGTCCCTGATCCGCACCCGGCCGAGCCGCCCCTCGCCCTCGAACCCCGCGATCTCGGACCGGTAGTGGATGGTGATCGCATCGTTCTGCGCCAGCCGGGTGACAAGGTAGTCCGACATCGACGCCGACAGGCTGTCGCCCCGCACCAGGACATGGACGTGCCGGGCATGGCGCGACAGGAACATCGCGGCCTGCCCGGCCGAGTTGCCCCCGCCCACGACGACCACCTCGCAGGACTTGCAGAACCGCGCCTCGACCTCCGTTGCCGCGTAGTAGATTCCCCGCCCCTCGAAATCCGCCAGCCGCGGGATCGGCAGCCGGCGGTACTGCACACCCGTCGCCGCGACGACCGACCGCGCCAGCACCCTCTCGCCGTCGTCGAGCGTCAGGCAGAAGCTGTCGCCATCGCGCGCAAGGCTCTCGGCCCGGCGCGGCAGGGCGAAGCGGGTGCCGAACTTCATCGCCTGCACCTCGCCCCGCCAGCAGAGGTCGGCCCCCGAGATGCCGGTCGGAAAGCCCATGTAGTTCTCGATCCGGCTCGACTGCCCGGCCTGCCCGCCCACGGCCATGTCCTCGATCACCAGCGCACAGAGCCCCTCGGCCCCCGCATAGACCCCCGCCGCGACCCCCGCCGGCCCGCCACCCACGATCACCACGTCCCAGGTGCGGTCGCGGTCGATCGGCTCTTCGAGACCCATGGCCGCAGCGACCTTGCGGGGGGTGCAGGGCGACACCGCGATGTCGCCGAAGATCGCCGCAGGCCTGTCGAAGGCAATCCCCGCCTTTTCCGCCGCCTCCTTCGCCGTCGCCGATCCGGGCGCGAGGATGCGGACCGGGATGCGGTTGCGCCCCGCGAAGGCCGCCACATGCGCGATGTCGCGGTCGTCCTCGGCCCCGATCAGGGTCAGGCCGGCAGTGTTGGTCTCGAGCATCCGGCGCCTCCGCCCCGCCAGGACGGTGACGATGTGGTCCGACAGTTCCGGCTCGGCCGACATGAGGGCGAGCATGTCCTCGCGCGGGACGGCCGTCAGGCGCGAATCCTGCACCGCCCGCATCCCGATCGCCGCGCCCAACCCCGACAGAAACCCGATCTCGCCCAGGAACTGCCCCGGCCCGAGCGTCCAGGACATGTAGCGCCCGCCCGTCAGCGGATCGACCGCCTCCACCTCGCCCGTCTCGACCAGATAGAAGGTCTCGACCGGCTCGCCGATCTCCATGACCGCCTCGCCGGCCGCAAAGCACACCTCCGTGCCGGCGCGCCGGATCATCTCGACATGCTGCGGGTCCAGCGGCTTGCGCGGCGTGTTCGTCAGGTCGATGGCGATCGTTTCCATGGCGTCCGTGGGCTGGGGCTGGAGAGCGGCACTCGCCCAACACCTAGGCTCGCCGCTCGTCCGAACAACCCCTCACCCCGCGGAGGGAGCACCTTCGGGATCGTCCTGCTGCCCCGCCGCCCAGCGATTGAGCCAGGCGAGCCCCGCCAGGCCGAGTCCGAGGCCGAGGAACGAGAACACCCGGGTCAGACCCGACAGGCCCGAGGCATCGATCAGGAAGACCTTGGCGATGGTGAGGGCGATCACCGCCATCGCGATCCGGCGCAGCCCCGCGGACCGCCGCGCGATCGCCTGATAGAGGAGCGCAGCCCCCGTCACCAGGAGCACGACGGTGTAGGAATAGAGCTCTGGCTGCGTCATCCCCCCGACCCCGAGGAAATCGCCCCTCCAGAACCGACGGATCTCGAGCGCCGCGTAAAGCGCCGTCAGGGCCGCCCCCGCCCCGAGCACCGCCTGCGCCTGCCGGCGCCGCAGATGCGCAAGGCGCTGCGATGCGACGATCAGAAGAAGCCCCGGAACCCCATAGGCGACAAGCAGCGTGTCGAGCACCGGCGGCCCGAAGACCAGCGCGCCCCTGTCCTCGGGTCCCCAGGCTGCAAGCGGGTTCAGCGGAATCACGGCCGCGGCGATTCCCGCGAACGCAAGGATGCCCGCCGCCACGGCGATGCCGCTGCGGACGACCCGCATCAGCCTGCCCGGCAATTGCATCCGGTGCACCTGGACAAGGGCGACGATCAGCCACGGCATCGCGTTGAGCGAGGCCGACCAGTAGCTTTCGACGAAGCCGTCCCCGATCCGCGACTGGATCAGCCGCGTGACGACAACGTTGGCGAAGATCGCCGCATGGGCCGCGATGCCCCCTTCGAGAAAGACCTGCGCGCCTTTCCGGTCGCGGCCGGCAAAGAGCCTCAGCGCCGCGCCCATGCCGACGATCGCCGCCGCGAAGGCGAGGACGACCTGCACCCAGGAGGCTGCCATCGCCCAGCCCACGCCCGGATCGACGGTCAGCCGCCAGCCGAGGACGAGGACGCCCGCCTGTGCGAACCAGCCCATCTCGGGCAGCCGGAACCGGCGGTCGAGCGCGGCAGCGGCGACCAGCAGAACCGCCAGCGCCACGGTCAGCGCCGCCTCGGCGAGGATCAGGAACAGGGCGAGGGCGATCAGCGACAGCGCGGCAAGCGCGGCATAGGCCGTCCGCCGCCGGTCCTCTCCGTCCGCCCGCGCAAAAAGCCCTCCCGCGCCCGTCATCACCGCCGCCAGGGCGATGACGTGCAGCGCCCAAGGATAGGCCCCCATCGTCTGCGCGGGCTGCCAGGAGAGTTCGAGCAGCAGCGCCGCGACAGGCCCGGTCAGCGCCGCCCCCGCGGCCCAGACCGCAGGATGCCGCGTCCCGCGCAGCCCGCGCCAGACGGCGGCGACGGTGAGCGCGGCGCCGAGCGCGAAGAGGACCGAAACGGTTGGCGGGGCCTGGGTTTCAGGCGCGCGGACAGCCAGCGCGGCGGCCCTGAACCCCTGGTGGAGCGCCCCGTCATTCACCGGCTCCGTCACGATCCGGACAAGGAAGACGGCCGCGGGCAGGACAGCCAGGTCGGCAAGCGCCGGGGCGCGAGCCGTCCAGACGATCAGGATCACGGCAAGCGCGGCGGGCGCGAGCAAGGCCGACAGCGAGGCAGCTTCGCTCGATCCCGGCAAGAGGACTGCGCTCAGTGACGACACGGCGACCGCCGCTCCCGCAAGGACGGTGGGGAAGGACGGTCGCGGCCCCGCCCTGTCCTCCCCCGGCTCGCGCGCCTCGCGCCTTTCCCCCGCTTGCAGCCAGATCGTCTCGGCCAGCATCGGACCCGACTGATCCGGCCGAAGGCCGCGCGCCGGAACGGCGATGGCGAGGAGCGGCAGCAGCGTCAGATATCCCGCGAACCATTCGGGCTTCGTTCCCGCAAGGAACAGAAGCCACCCCGTCAGAAACCCCAGGGCGACCGCCAGCGCCGAAACCCAGGCCCATCGGCGCATCGTGTCGATCGCGAGCCCGAGGAGCGTGACCAGCGCGAAATAGCCGTAGAGCCACTCCGGGTTTGCGCTTGCGCCCCCCACGGCGAAGGGCGCAGCGGAGGCGCCGGTCAGGCCGACTGCGGCAAGGAAAGGGCCGTAGAACCAGCCGATGACCACAGACCCGGCCGCGGTCAGCACCAGCCCGACCAGCGCCGCCTCGGGCCCGATCAGGCCGTAGAGCTGCCGCGCGGCAAGGATGCCGGCGAAGATCGCGACGATCCCGGCGCCCGAAAACGTCGATGGCAGGTAGGCGGTCGAGGTCCCGCCCTCGTCGCCGCTCCGGCGGCGGATCACCTCGCCCGCCGTGACGAGGACCAGACCGAGGAGGATCGCCATCGCCACCCGCATCGGCGGGGTCAGAAGCCCGTTCTCGATCCCGTACTGGACGAAGAACACGCCCGCGAGCGCCAGCGACAGGGCCGAGACCGCATAGACCCAGTTCGCCCGCAGCCAGTCCGTGAAGCGCTCGGCGACCGAGGGACCGGCCGGAGGCGGAGGAGACGGCGCAGGGGTAGGTGCAGGGGGCGGCGTGTCGAGCGGTTCGGACTCGGCCGCCGGACCCGGCTCCGCTGCCACCGCCGCCCAGGGCCCCGGCCCCGGCTTTGCAGGCCCGACCGGCGCCTCCGACGTCTCCACCGCCGCCCGGCCAGGTCGCTCGGCCAGGCCCAGCGCACTCACCCGGGCCTCAAGCTCGGCGACCCGCCGCTTCAGACCCGACACCGAGATCACGAGAACGATGATCGCGGCCGGAATGCCGAGCGTGACCAGAATGGCGAGAACGCCAAGACCCACCATAACCCCGTCCCCCTTTTCCTTCAGGATTACGACAGACCGTCGCACAGGGCAAAGGCCGGTTTCTCCGGCCCTTCAGGAACCGTTCGAGACGCCTCAGGTCCTGTCGCTCCCCGGCGGCCCCGCCCCCGCATCGCCCGGCAGCGGTCCGTCCCTGCTGAACAGCCCCGTCAGCCCCCGCGACACCAGTGCCGACACGCGCGGGCGCGGCAGCGCGCGGAAGGGCAGCGGGCGGCAGACTTCCATCGCCGCGATCCCCACCCGGGCCGTGAGCGCGCCGTTCACGACGCCCTCCCCGAACCGGCGCGACAGCTTCGACAGAAGGCCGCCGCCCGCCATCGAATGGATGAGGTCGTCGCCCGCGGCGACCGCGCCCGTCGCCAGAAGATGCGTGAACACCGCCCGCGTCAGCCGCCAGCCGCCGAAGGTTCCCGCCCGCCCGCCATAGAGTTCCGCGATCCGCCGGATCATCCGCAGGTTCGCCGCCAGCGCCGCCGCCACGTCGGCGAGCGCCAGCGGCACCAGCGCCGTCACCGCCGCGACCTGACGCGCCGCCGCCTCGATCTCGCGCCGCGCCGCCTGGTCGAGCGGTGCCAGAACCTCGGCCTCGGCCAGCGACAGAAGCGTGTCGGCGTCCATCACCTCGCCCCGCCGCTCGGCCAGCCGCGCCCGGCCCCACTCCACCTCCGCCCGGCCCCGGTAGAGCGCGTCGATCCGCCCGACCACGTCGCGCGCCGCCGCCAGATCGCCCGTATCCGCCGCCGCCACCGCGTCGCGGTGCAGCGCATCGAGCCGGGTGAGCCGCAGGAACGCCACCACCTCGCGGCCCGCCACAAGCAGAAGCGCCAGCAGGAACAGCCCCGTCAGCCCCGCCGCGATCCAGCCGATCGCCGGGTTCCGCGCGAAGAGGTCGGCCACGAAGGTCCAGGCGGCCACCGATATCCAGAAGCCGAGGAACCCGGCGAAGCTCGCCCAGAAGAACCGCCCGATCCGCGACGGCCGCCGCGTGACGATCGCCGCGACCGTCCGCATCGCGCGCCCATCGGCGGGCGCATCGGGCACCGGGGCCGCCGTCGCGGGCGTCTCGGCCGCGTCGTCCGCCACCTCGATCAGGACGGGCTTCCTGCCGCCGTCGTTCATCGTCTCACCTCAGGCCAGCCGGTCGCCGAACAGGAACTCGGCCGCACGGTCCAGCCGGATATGGGGTGGGCCCTCGCCCGGGCGAAGGGTGATCCGCGCCGGCGCGAAGGACATCACCCGGTAGTCGGCATCGAGCCACCGCGCCGCCCCCGACCGTGCCGGCGACAGAAGCTGCGCCGGATCGACGGGCAGCTCGCCCGGATAGAGCAGCGCCTGCTTTCCCGTCTCGAGAAGCGTCCCCCGCACCCCGCCCAGCTCCGCCCCGTCATGGCGGAACCGCTCCTCGACCGTGGCGCGCAGCGCCGCAATCGCCATCGCAGCCGTGTCGGCGCCAACGAACTCGGCCCGGTCCTTCGCCTCGCGCATCATCGCCGCCATGATCGCCGCAAGCCGCGGATGCTGCTCGTGGTGCAGGTGGTCGGCCCTGGTCGCCGCAAACAGGATCCGCTCCACCCGCCGGCCGCCGAGGATCGACGACAGCCATCCGTTCCGCCCCGGCCGGAAGGCCGACAGGATCTCGGCCAGCGCGCGGCGCATGTCCTCCATCGCCTTCGGCCCGGCATGGATCGCGCCCAGCACGTCGGCAAGCACGATCTGCCGGTCCACCCTGGCGAAGTGCTCCCTGAAGAACGGCTTCACCACGCGCGCCTTGTAGCCCTCGAACCGCCGCTCCATCTCGCGCGCAAGGCTGCCCCTGCGCCCCCCCGGCGGCAGCGGCGCGAAGGTCAGCACCGGCGACCCGTCAAGCGCGCCGGGCAGCAGGAAGCGCCCCGGCGTGCAGTCCGACCATCCGGCCTTCCGCGCCTCGCGCAGGTACCCCGTGAAGGCCCGCGCCAGCCCCTGCGCCGCAACCTCCTCGAACCGCGCGCCCGGATCGGCGGCCCGCGTCAGCGCCAGGAATCCGTCCGCCTCGGGCCGCCCGGCGATCCGCTCGAGCGTCTCGCGCGACCAGTCCGCATAGGTCTTGTCGAGCAGCACAAGGTCGAGAAGCCACTCGCCCGGATAGTCCACGATGTCGAGATGCACGGTCCGGTCCGCCCGCGCGCCGCTGAGGAACCCCGACGGACGGACCCGGAACGACAGCCGCAACTCGCTCACCGCCCGTGTGCCCTCGGGCCAGTGCGGCGCGGGGCCGGTCAGTGCCGCGAGGTGGGATTCGAAATCGAAGCGCGGCACCGTCACATCGGGCTGCGGGCGCAGGTAGGCGGCGACGATCCGCCCCTCGGCCTCGGCCCGGAGGCCCGGCATCCGCCCCCGGTCGATCAGGTTCGCCACGAGCGAGGTGATGAACACGGTCTTGCCCGAGCGCGACAGGCCCGTGACGCCGAGGCGCACCGAGGTCTCGAGCCAGCTCTCGGGAAGTCCGGGAACGAAGGCCCCGACCTCGCGAAGCGCGCTTCCCGCCACATCAGCGATGCCCAACTGCGCCTGCCCCTTTCGGTGCCAACATAGGCGCGCCCTTCGCCGGCGGGTAGGCCCGCCCGGCCGAACGCCCCGACATGGTGCAGCGTTGCATTTGCGCGGCAGTCTCGCTACCCGGTCTGCCCATGCCACGCTACGCCCTCCTGATCGAGTATCACGGCGGCCCCTTCGCGGGCTGGCAGCGCCAGTCCGGGCAGCCCTCGGTGCAGGAGGCGCTCGAAACCGCGCTCGCCGCGCTCGATCCGGGCAGGCCGCAGGTCACCGGCGCGGGGCGGACGGATGCCGGCGTCCACGCGCGCGGACAGGTCGCGCATGCCGACCTCTCCAGGGACTGGGACCCGTTCAGGCTCGCCGGAGCGCTGAACTGGCACCTCCGGCCCGCGCCGGTCGCCATAGTCAGGGCGGCGCTGGTGCCGGGCGACTTCCACGCCCGCTTCTCGGCCACCGAACGGCGCTACACCTTCCGCATCCTCGCCCGCCGCGCCCCGGCGGTGCTCGACGGCGATCAGGTCTGGCAGGTGCCCGGCCGCCTCGACGTGGCGGGGATGCGCGCGGGCGCCGCGCATCTCGTCGGCCGGCACGACTTCACCACCTTCCGCTCGGCCATGTGCCAGGCCGACAGCCCGGTGAAGACGCTCGACGGGATCGCGATCGAGGAACACCCCGCGACCGGCGGCCATGAATACCGCTTCCACCTGCGCGCCCGCAGCTTCCTGCACAACCAGGTCCGCTCGATCGTCGGCACGCTCGGACGGGTGGGCACCGGGGCCTGGGACCCGGCCCGCGTGGCCGAGGCGCTTGCAGCCCGCGACCGTGCCGCCTGCGGCCCGGTCGCGCCCCCGCAGGGCCTGAGCCTCATCTCGGTCGGCTACCCGTCCGATCCGTTCGCCTGACGCCGGCCTGCCCCAGCAGCCGCCGGACCTCGTCCCGCAGCTTCGTCAACTCGAAGGGCTTGGCGATGATGCCGTCCGCGCCAAGCTCCATCCCCTTGCGGCGCTCCATCGCCGATCCGCGCGCGGTCATCATCAGGATCTTCACGCCGCTCAGGCGCGGATCGGTGCGGACGCAGCGGCAGATGTCGTAACCCGACACGCCCGGCAGCATCACGTCCAGAAGCACAAGGTCGGGCCGGGTTTCGCGGATGCGCGTCAACGCCTCGGCGCCGTCCGCCACGCGGTCGTGCGCGTAGCCTTCCCGAGTCATCAGGTAGTCGAGCGCCAGCGCGATGGTGTCCTCGTCCTCGACGATCAGGACACGGGCACGGGGCTTTTCCCTTTCCATGACGGTCCTCTGCGGGCCTCTGTCGGGACGGCGGGCGGGAAAGCGAACGGGTGGCCCCCGGCGGCACGCGCCGGGGGCCGGTTTCGTCAGCGGTGGAACTTGTGCTCCGGGTCGTCCTTGAAGATCGACTTGTTGTGGGTGCCGCCCGGCACGAAGATCGCGCCGATCACCACCGTCGCCAGCGCGATGACGATGGGATACCACAGCCCGCCATAGACGTTGCCCGACTGCGCCGAGATGGCGAAGGCGGTCGCGGGCATCAGGCCGCCGAACCAGCCGTTGCCGATGTGGTAGGGCAGCGACAGGCCGGAATAGCGGATGCGGGTCGGGAAGAGTTCGACCAGCATCGCCGCGATCGGCCCGTAGACCATCGTCACCAGGATGATCAGATAGGTCAGGATCAGCACGATCGTGATCTTCTGGACGGTGAAGATGTCGAAGAAGTTCTGGGCCTTTGCGACCGAGGTGTTGTCGGCCGCGACCAGCGGGTAACCCGCCGCCTTGAGCGCGTCGTTCACCCCCTTCTCGAACGCCGCCTTGACGCCGTTCACCTTGGCAAGCTCTGCCGCCGCGGTGTCGTACACCGCGAGCCTGTCCGCCGGGACCGCGGCCCTTGCCGCGTCAAGCGCGGACTGGGCGGGCGCGACGGCGGCCTTCGCGGTGTCGAGCGCGGTCTGGGCGGTCGCCTTGGCGGCGTCGTCTGGCGCGCTGGCAAGCGCCTTCTCGGCGTCGGCCACGGCCTTCTTCGCCGCCGCGACACCCTTCTCAGCAGTGCCGAGCGCGGTCAGCAGCGCGGCGTCGATACCGGCCTTGGCCTCGTCAAGCTTGGCCTTGGCGGCCGTGATGCCGGCGGCGTTCTGCGCGCCGTTGTACGACGCGACTTCCGTGTCGCCGATCTTGACGGCCGCGATCTGGCCTTCGGCGCCGTCAACGGTGGCGTAGTTCACCGAGGTGCGTGCCAGGAGCGCCTTGGCGATGTCGCAGGACGAGGTGAACTTGGCCGTGCCGGTCGGGTTGAACTGGAACGAACAGTCGTTCTTGTCGGCGGTGACCGTCACCGGCGTCTGGTGCGCGGCGTAGAGCGTCGGGTTCGCCGTTCTGGTCAGGAACGGGAACACGAACTGATAGGTCAGCGCCGCGATCAGGCAGCCCGCGAGGATGATCCACTTCCGCCCGATCCGGTCCGAGAGCGCGCCGAAGAAAAGGAACCCGCCGGTGCCGAGGATCAGCGACCAGGCGACGAAGACGTTGGCCGAGAAGAAGTCCACCTTCACGACGTTCTGCAGGAAGAACAGCGCGTAGAACTGGCCCGAATACCAGACGACGGCCTGACCGGCGACCAGGCCGAGAAGCGCGATGAGCGCGATCCTGGCGTTCAGCCAGCCCCAGATGACGGCGATCGCGACGAAGAGGATGCCGACGTACATGGCCACGGTCGAGCTGAGCTGGCCAGTCATGATTGCGCCGACGAACAGGATCGGTGCGATCAGCAGCACGAGCGCGTTGCGTCCCGGCCCGAAGGCTTCGCTCAGCGGCGCCTTAGAAGCCTTGCCTTCCTCCTTCATCTTCTTGAAGGCCGGGCTCTCGTTCATCTGCAGCCGGATGTAGAGCGAGATCAGGAGCAGGATGATCGAACCGAGGAAGGGAACACGCCAGCCCCAGGCCTTGAACGCGTCCTGCATCACGGGCGATCCGTCCGTGTTGAAGGTCGCCTGACCCGCCGCATCCAGGACCGGCTGCATCGGGTAGTTGTTGTTGATGATCGAGGTGACCGACAGGATCACGACCAGCGACAGAAGCAGGCCGAGCGTCGCCGTGGTCTGGATGTACGAGGTGAAGTAGCCCCGCCGGTTGATCGGAGCGTGTTCCGCCACATAGACCGCCGCCCCGCCGTATTCGCCGCCAAGTGCCAGGCCCTGCAGCATCCTGAGTGCGATCAGGATGATCGGCGCGGCCACGCCCCAGGAATAGTAGTTGGGCAGAAGGCCGACGAGGAAGGTCGATGCGCCCATGATGACGATGGTCATCAGGAAGGTGTACTTCCGTCCGATCAGGTCGCCGAGCGCGCCGAAGAACAGCGCCCCGAAAGGCCGCACCAGGAAGCCTGCCGCAAAGGCCAGAAGCGCGAAGACGTTCCGCGTCGCCTCGGGGAACGGCGTGAAGAACTGCGCGCCGATGATCGCCGCGAGCGAGCCGTAGAGGTAGAAGTCGTACCACTCGAAGATGGTGCCGGCCGACGAGGCCAGGATCACCTTCTTCTCCTCTCGTGTCATCGGCCTCGCGCGGTTCACGTCGAGGTGGTCCAGGTCTGTCACGGCCATTCTGTCTTTCTCCTCCATGTCTGGGGCTTGTCGGATCGCCCCGGTTGGCTTGGCCACGCCCCTCCCTCTGGCGCGCGGGTCGTTCCGGTCAGCGCCTGTTCATGCGGTTGGCGATGAGGTCATCGACGACCGTCGGATCGGCGAGCGTCGAGGTGTCGCCGAGCGCCCCGAAGTCGTTTTCGGCGATCTTCCTGAGGATGCGGCGCATGATCTTGCCCGAGCGCGTCTTGGGCAGGCCCGGCGCCCACTGGATCAGGTCGGGCGACGCGATCGGGCCGATTTCGGTGCGGACCCATTTCACGAGATCCCTGCGCAGATCCTCGCTCGGCTCGACGCCCTTCATCAGGGTGACGTAGGCGTAGATTCCCTGCCCCTTGATCTCGTGCGGGTAGCCCACGACCGCGGCCTCGGCGACTGCCTCGTGGGCGACCAGCGCCGATTCCACCTCGGCGGTGCCCATCCGGTGGCCCGAGACGTTGATGACGTCATCGACCCGGCCCGTGATCCAGTAGTAGCCGTCCCCGTCCCGGCGGCAGCCGTCGCCGGTAAAGTAGAAGCCCTTGTACTGCTGGAAATAGGTCTCCTGGAACCGCTGGTGGTCGCCCCAGACGGTCCGCATCTGCCCCGGCCAGCTGTCGGCGATGCAGAGCACGCCCTCGCAGGGGCTCTCCTCGATCACCTTGCCGGTGTCGGGGGCCAGAACGGCCGGCCTGATGCCGAAGAACGGCAGCGTCGCCGACCCCGGCTTCGTCTCGATCGCGCCGGGCAGCGGCGTGATCAGGTGCCCGCCGGTCTCGGTCTGCCACCAGGTGTCCACGATCGGGCAGCGGCCCTTGCCGACATGCCGGTCGTACCAGAGCCAGGCCTCGGGGTTGATCGGCTCGCCCACCGTGCCGAGAAGCCGGAGTGAGGACAGGTCGTGCTTCTCGACCCAGTCCGGCCCCTGCCCCATCAGCGCGCGGATCGCGGTCGGCGCGGTGTAGAACTGCGTGACCCTGTGCTTGGCGCAGACCTCCCAGAACCGGCCCGCATCGGGCCAGGTCGGCACGCCCTCGAACATCACGGTCGTCGCGCCGTTCGCGAGGGGGCCGTAGACGATGTAGCTGTGCCCGGTGATCCAGCCCACGTCGGCGGTGCACCAGAAGATGTCCCCGTCCCTGTAGTCGAAGGTGTACTGGTGGGTGATCGCCGCAAAGACGAGGTAGCCCCCCGTCGTGTGGACGACCCCCTTCGGCTTGCCCGTCGATCCCGAGGTATAGAGGATGAAAAGCGGGTCCTCGGCCCCCATCTCGGCGTAGGGGCAGTAGGGGGCCGCGGCCTTCATCTCGGCGGTCAGGTCGAAGTCGCGGCCCTCGACCCAGCTCGTCTGGTCGCCGGTGTGCCTGACGACAAGGCACTTCACCCTGTCCGAGCAGTGCAGCAGCGCCTTGTCGGTGTTGTCCTTCAGCCCCGTCTTCCGCCCGCCCCGCGGCGCGAAGTCCGCCGTGACGACGATGTTGGCATCCGAATCGTTGATCCGGTTCGCCAGCGCATCCGCCGAGAACCCGCCGAACACGACCGAATGGATCGCGCCGATCCGCGCACAGGCGAGCATCGCATAGGCCGCTTCGGGGATCATCGGCAGGTAGAGGACGACGCGGTCGCCCTTCCTCACCCCGTGCGCCTTCAGCACGTTCGCCATCCGGCAGGTCTGTTCGAGCAGATCGGCATAGGTGATGTGCCTCGCCGGGGTCTTCGGATCGTCCGGTTCCCAGATGATTGCGGTCTGGTTCGCGCGGCGAAGCATGTGCCGGTCGATGCAGTTCGAACTGACGTTGAGCGTGCCGTCCTCGTACCAGCGGATGTCGACCTTGCCGAACTCGAAGGAGGTGTTCTTCACGCGCGCATAGGGCCGGATCCAGTCGATCCGCCGCCCCTCGCGGCCCCAGAAGGCTTCGGGGTCGGCGACGGACTCTGCGTAGAGGGCGGCATAGATGGCGGGCGTCGCATAGGCCATCTCGAAGCCTTTCGGAATGGGCCTCCTGGACATGTCGTCGTCTGCGGCATGTGCAGTCATCTGGCTCGCCCCCCTGCTCCGCCCGCTGTCCATGGCGGGCTCCGGTTTGATGGGGGCAATTGTAAACCAATTCGTGCGTTTCTGATAACCTATTTTTTACAAAGGTATTTTGTGTAAATTTGTTCACACATTCTAGCGCAAATCTGTAAACGATACAGCCGCCGGAAGGAAATCCGACGATCCGGCCGGAACTTCCCTGTCATCGGGACGCGGCGTTCGGAAGGGCGCGCCCTACCTTGGCGGGAAAGGTCGGGGCGGCGGGTCTCCGAAGCCGCGCGCCGGGATCAGGAGGCGCGCCGGGCCGATTCGTCCCGGCCGAGCCTCGATCGCGCCTGCGCAACACCGTCGCCTATGGTGGCGGCATATCCGGCCGCCGGCGCCCTCAGGCCCTGGATCTCCAGCGCGCGCCGCATCTCGGGGGTGGCGCCGGTCAGGATCAGATGGCCCCCCTTGCGCTCCAGCCTGCGCGCCAGCAGCGCGATCGAGCGTCCGGCCGAGGAATCGAGGAACGGCACCTCGGCAAGGTCCACCACGAAGCACTTCGGACGGTCGGCGATGCGGTCGAGCACGGCACCGACCGTCGATGCCGCGCCGAAGAAGAAGGCCCCCTTGATCCGGTAGACGATGATCTCGCCTTCGGTGGCGGGTGCGGGATCGTAGCGCAGCTCGGTGTCGGGAACGTCCTCGGGGACGAGCGCAGCCCGCTCCTCGACATGCGTGGCGTCCGCCATCCGGCGGATGAACAGGAGGGCGCCCAGGAGGAAACCAACGACGATGCCTTCGGTGAGGTCCCGGAAGACGACCAGGAGGAAGGTGGACAGAAGCACCAGGGCATCGCCCGGAGAGCTCCTCAGCAGGGTCCAGAATTCTTCCTTCTCGAACATGTTCCAGGACACGACGGCAAGCACGCCCGCAAGCGCCGCCAGCGGAATGTAGGACGCGAGCGGCGCGGCCGCGATCATGAAGATCAGCACGAAGGCCGAGTGCAGCATCCCCGAGACCGGGCCGCGCGAACCGGCGCGCACGTTGGTCGCGGTCCTCGCGATCGTTCCGGTGACGGTCATGCCGCCGAACAGCGCGGACCCGATGTTCGCCACGCCCTGGGCCACAAGCTCGGCGTTCGAACGGTGCCTCCTGCCGGTCATGCCGTCGGCGACGACCGCCGACAGAAGCGACTCGATCGCCCCGAGAAGGGCGAAGCTGAACGCCCATGGCAGTGCGGCGGTGACGGCCGCAGGCGACAGATCGGGCAGTGCGGCGGCCGGCAGGGTCCTCGGCAGGTCTCCGAACCGCGTTCCGATCGTCTCGACCGGAAGCCCGGCAAGCGCCGCCACCGCCGATGCGGCCGTCACCGCAAGCAGCAGCCCCGGCCAGCCGGGACGGACCCGCTTGAGACCCTGGATGATCAGGACCGTCGCCGCGGCAAGCCCGAGAGAGGCGGGCGACAGTGTGCCGCGCGCCGCCCACAGGGCCGCCATCTTGGGCAGGAGAGCCGCGGGTTCGGCGCCGGTCAGGCTCAGCCCCAGCAGGTCCTTCACCTGACTGGCGAAGATGATGATGGCGATACCCGCGCTGAAGCCGACGGTCACGGGATAGGGGATGAACTTGACGTACGAGCCGAGCCGCAGGAACCCTGTCGCGGCGAGGATGAGCCCGGCCAGCAGCGTGGCGGTGAGCATCCCTCCGACACCGATGGCCGCGACGCTGGCCGCGACCAGCACGATGAAGGCACCGGCCGGCCCGCCTATCTGGAACCGGCTTCCCCCGAGTGCCGAGACGAGGAAGCCCCCCACGATGGCGGTGAACAGCCCGCGCTCGGGCCCTACCCCGGAGGCGATCGCGATGGCCATCGACAGCGGCAGGGCGACAATGGCGACGGTAAGCCCGGCCAGTGCGTCCGAACGCAGGTCGCCCGGCCGGTAACCTTCGCGGAAGACCGTCACCAGCTTCGGGACGAACTGTTCGGAGAAGCTCGGGATCGGGCGGCGCATCGGGGTTTCCTTGACTGGCGGGACAGTGATGACGTCGGCCGGGCCTTGTCAATCCGGCGGCTTCGGGCCCAGAACGGGGCATGACAGATCGCAGGGACCCCATCCGGCCGGCCGACGACGCGGCCCGCCGCACCGCACGGGAACTGATCCTCTCGGCACGCACCGCCGCCCTGGCCGTCATCGACCCGCGGACCGGGGCCCCCTTTGCCAGCCGGATCGCTGTGGGGGTACTGCCGGGCGGGCGCATCGCCACCCTCGTATCGGCGCTGTCGCTTCACACCCGCGCGTTGGCGGCCGACCCGCGATGCTGCCTCCTCTTCGGCGAACCGGCCCGCCGCGGCGACCCCCTGAACCACCCGCGGCTGAGCGTTGCGGCCACCGCGCGCTTCCTCGATCGCCCCGGCGACGCAGACCGCGCCGCCCGGGAAGGCTGGCTTGCCATCCATCCCAGGTCCCGGCTCTATGTCGATTTCCCGGATTTCTCCTTCGCCATGCTGCTCCCCCTCTCAGGGTCTCTGAACGGTGGCTTCGGGCGGACCTATTCACTCGGCCCGGATGATCTTACAGTCGGGTGATGTCCGTCTGGTTGTGGTCGGGCGTCACGATTGACCCGCGAAGCGAGAATTGCCGTGCAGTCCAGGGTGCAGGACGAGGTCCTGCGTCAGCGTCACCGGCTTGCGGCGGACCTTCCGTCTCGTGAGGCGGCGGTTGCCCTGACATGCCTTGTCTTCTTCTTCTACCTGCCGTTCTGGCAGGTGGCCGCCGTCTGGGCCATCTGCATCGCGACGGAATTCAGCGACTGGGTCGCCTACCGCCGGTACGCGCGCACCCGACATCCCGCGTGGTACGGCGCGATCCTCTTCAACTCGGGCCTGGCACTCGGGGCCTTCAGCACGCTCGGGGTTCTCGCCTGGTCGGTCGGCGACGCGCTGGTGCGTCTCGCCGGGGTGCTCTCGATCGTGGGGGCGCTCATCAACGTGTCCAGCGCGCGCTCGATCCACCTTCCGCTCGGCCTGTCCAGCGGACTGCCGCCGTCGCTCGCCCTGGCTGCCATCGCGACCGGCACAGCATCCGCCCCGGCCTGGTCCGAGACAACCCTGGTCGCGCTCGCCGCGGTGGCGGGACTGGTCGGGTACTTCCTGTCCGCCCTTGTCCAGAACAACCGCAGCCAGTCGGGCCTCGCGCTTGAATCCGCGCGGGCCCGCGCCGCCGGCGAAGCGAAGTCGCGCTTCCTGTCCGAGATGAGCCATGAGATGCGGACGCCGCTGAACGCGATCCTCGGCCTTGCCCAGACCCTGCCCGACGCGCCCTCGGCAAACGAGATCCGCGATTGCGCCATCAGGATCGAAGCCGCCGCGCGCGAGCTTGGCGAACTGGTCGACGGCGTGCTGAACCTCGCCGCTGCGACTGAGGGCAACCTTGCCGTTCACCCGATCCCCGTGGTGGTGCGCCGGGAAATCGGAACGCTCGCCCGTCTCCTGTCCGACCCGGATGCGGCGGCAGGCGGCCCGCCCCCCGAGGTCGTGGTCGCCCCGGACGTGCCAGAGACGGCCAGGTTCGATGCCCGGCTCGTGCGACGCAGCCTGCGCCTTCTCGCGCGCACTGCCGCCGGCTCCGGCCGGTCGGCTGCGGTGCGCCGCATCGCGTGCCGGCGCCACGGGGACCGCGCCCTGTCGGTCTCCCTCACGCTTCGACCCGCCACGGGGCCTGCAGACCGGTCCAGGCCGTCCGAAAGCGCCGAACGGCTCACGACCGAGCTGCTCGACCGGCTGGCCTCGCTCATTGGCGGCTCGATCGAGTGGCAGGACGACGGCTCGCTTGGCACGACGGTGCGGCTGACATTCGCCTGCGAACCCCTTTTCGCAGCCGCCTCACAATCCGACTCGGGGTTCGACCGGGCATTGCGCGCGCTGGTCGTGGACGACATTCCGACAAACCGGTTCGTCGTCGTCCAGCTCCTGCGTTCACTGCGCGTCGATGCCGTCGAGGCGGACAGCGGTGAGGCCGCGCTCCGGGAACTGGACGTGGGCCACTACGATCTTGTGCTTCTCGACATGAACATGCCGGGCATGGACGGCGAAGCCACCTTCCAGGCCATCCGGTCCGCACCCGGCGCCCGCGCCTCGGTGCCGGTGATCGCCATGACGGCCGGCGCCATTCCCGATACGGTCAACCGCCTGCGGACCATCGGACTTGACGGCTTTGTCGCCAAGCCCGTCGACCGGACGCTGCTTCGTGCAGAGATCGAGACGGTGCTGCCGCCAGCCGCAGACGAAGGCAGTCCCCGACCCGCCTGACGCTCAGTTCGGATTGTCCATGCGAATTCCGAGGTTGACCCTGCCGCGGACGGCGACAGGCCAGGCGACCGCCACGTCCTGCTTCGATTCACCCTGCCCGGCCGTCACATAGGGCATGTCGCTCCGGACCTGGCCCGAGGCGGTAACGATGGCGCCCTCCGCCACCAGGGCCTCGACGGTGCGCGACCAGCCGCGGAACGGCAGGAACGCACCGGCCTGAACCGTCCACGTCGTCGCCGCGGTGGCCTGGTCGTGCTGGAAGCGAACCGGGTTGACGGTTGCCTGGGCGACCGAATTGAAGCTGTTGGCCTCGAACCGTACATTCCGCATCCGGGAAAGGTCCAGGCCCGCGAAGGTCGTGTCCACGGTCTCGACCCGGTCCACGGTCGCGTTCACCGCCCTGAAGCTGTTGCCCGAAACGTTCAGCCCCTGAACGAAGTGCCCCGCGCCGTAGGGCTTGATGACGATCCAGCGGAACCAGGGCGCGACCCCGGTCGCCGTGAAGACGTTCCCGGTCACGGTCAGCCCGCCGAACGAGAACTGGCTGGCAAAGTCCGGCTCGGGCTCGTATTCGTTGGTCCATTCGATGAAGCTGTTGTCGATGTAGTTCCCGGTCACCGTCGTGTTGACATTGGTCTGGGTCAGGACCAGCCCGGCAAGACGGATGCCCGAGGGCTGGCTGTCGCCCTGGAACCAGTGGTTCCCGACGAACAGGTGGCCGGTGCCGTTCACGACCGCGAAATGACGGAAACGCATGATCCGGTTGCCGCGGATCTTGGCATCGTTCGCATTGACGTTGATCGCGATCGAGGTCCGGTCCTGCGCGGGGATGCTCTGTTCGTTTGACAGGAACTGGCAGCGGTCGATCAGAATATCCTGGCACCCCCTCCCGATGGAGGTCACACCCCGGTCCCGGGGCCGCGTGATGAAGCAGTCGCGCAGGTGGAACGTATCGCCCGCCGGCGCGAGCATGATGGCCGAGCCGAACCCGTTGCACTGGAATTCGATGTCGGCGAGGACCAGCTTGTCGAGCTGGGCAAAGCCCGAGAAGTCGAGGATGTAGCGGAAGCGGGTGAAGGTGAAGACCTGCGTGCCGGCAGCGTCGTAGAGCGGCTGGCTGAGCGTCAGAGTCGATGCGCCCGGGTTCACCGCGGTAACGTAGACCTCGCGTCCGACGCCGGTTCCGGTGACCAGCGACCCGACCGGAATGCCCGCGATGTTGGCCACGCCGGTCAGCACGGTCGGGTTGGCTGGGGTGAAGGTCGCCTGCGATGTCACGCTGCCCGTGGCCCAGCCCGGTCCGTCCACGATCTCGAACTGCCCGTTCCGGATGACCCTGCGGACCGAAAACGTCGACTTGTTCGATACGGCAGCCTGCATGTCGATCGGCGCGGTGACCGCGATCCTCCGGCCGCTCAGGTCGAGCTCGCTGTGGTCGGTGAAGTTGAGCAGCGCCTGGAACGCCTTCCGAAAGCCCGCCTCCTCGCTTCCGAAAGCCTTGGCATAGGTCTCGAGGTCGAAGTTCCGGGTCAGCGCGAGCCGACGCGCCACCGGCATGATGACGGTGCCTTCGAACCGGATCGGGGAGCCGACCGTGATGTCGGCGTCGAGGAAGTAGCTGCCCGCCGACACCAGCAGCGAGCGTCCCGAGGACCGCGCCGCCGCGTCGGCCGCCAGGAAGGCGGGCGAATCGTCGGACACGCCATCGCCCTTCGCGCCATAGTCGCGCACATCCTCCCAATCCATCATCTTTCTCAGGAAGACCGACGTGACGTCCTCGATCTCGATGTCGTCGATGCGCAGGACGCCGCCGTTCGGTCCGGTCAGGTCGATCCCGAAATGTCCGTAGAGCGCGGCGATCCCCCAGGGCATGTCCACGCCGATGCGCGTGCCAGAGCCGACGATCGCGCGGACCGTCACGACCTGTCCGTAGCCGGACAGCGTGACCGAAGGCCCTGACTGGACGACGCCGGCGACGTTGACGCCGCCGGCGCCGCCGGCCCAGCCGGCAACCCGGACGGACGGAAGGCTGCCGCTCATCGCCTTCACCCGGACCGTCACCATCAGGTAGCAGCCGGGCAGGAGCGGCGTCTCCGTCATGTAGCGCAGCTTGGTCGTGGCCTGCGTCTTGATGAGTTCGAGGCACCCGCCGAAGTCCTGGTCCGCTGCGACCAGCGCCGCATTCGGCGCGCCCTGGTATGTCGCCGACCCGGGCGTGCCGTCCTGGCTCGACCACCGGTCGAGGCCGGCCGAGAACGGCACCGGCATGAGGACGAGTCCATCGGTGATCGCCTTGTTCATTTCCTGATCCCTTCGCGCTCTGCCCGCTCAGCCCGGCCCGCGGCGGCGGCAGGCGCGGCACGGCCGCGCGCACCGGCCCCGTGCGCCCTGTGGATGAGGAAGGCTCGTGATGCCGGCCGATGCCCGGCACCAGGGGCGCGCGGATCCGACGGTCAGCCGGTATAGGCCGCCGCGCTTAAGGGACTCTGACGCCCCCGCGCGCTTCAGACCCCGGCGCCCGGGTCCCGCACCGGATAGACGCCGTTGATGCGCCAGCCGGCGGGGCCCTTCAGCATCTCGTAGTCGAACATGAAGTCCTTCCCCGAGGCGTCGCGCACCCGCACGCGCTGCAGGGTCAGTCCGTTCTCGACACGCAGGCCGCGGTACTCCACCCCGGAGGGGTCCCAGATCATCGGATACCCGCCCTGAACCATGCGCCCGAAGTCCTCCGGGCTGCCGAACATCGACTGGATCATGGGCGAGGCATAGGTGAACGCCTTCGCCGCGTCCTTCGACCGGAACGCATCGAACTGCATCCCGATCACGCCCTCGATCCCCCGTCCGTCCGCCCCCTGCGCCACGGCGCCGGGCGGCACAGGCACCAGCATCATGATGACCAGCAGGCGGCCAAGTGTCCCATGGCGTCTCTCCGGCATCGAAACCATGCTATATGTAATACGCCTGTTACATTCTTCGGTTCACTTGCGGACAAGGCGGACCTCTCCGGGTCCATCGGACGGACTGGCATGGCTTTCGAATTCGACCGCCGCGGCGAGCCCGTCTCGCGGGCCGCCCGACGCATTGCGGGGCACCTGCTTCGGCAAGCGGCCACGCAACTCTCCGCGCAGCCGGCACCGGGGATTCACGAGGCGCGGAAGTCCATCAAGAAGACGCGCGCGATCCTCCGCCTCGTCCGCGACAGCTTCGACGATTTCGACGAAACCAACACGGCGCTGCGCGACATCGGCCGGTCGATCGCGACGAGCCGCGAGGCCGAGGTCCTTCCCCTGACCGTCGCCGCCCTCGGCGCCGGTGCGTCCGAAACGGTCCGGCAGGCGATGGCCCGCCTCGTGGCGGACGCCACCGCGGATCCCGCAGCCTCGCCCGCCTCCTTCTCGGACCCGGCAGGCCGCCTCGCCGATCTCTCGGGCGAGGCCTCCGGGTGGTCCATCAAGGCCAAAGGCTTCGGTGCGATCGAGGACGGCCTCGCCGAAGCGTGGTCGCGGGCGATCCGCGCCGGCCGCCGTTCGTTGCGCTCGGACGATCCCGCGGCGCTCCACGAATGGCGCAAGCGCGTGAAGGACCACTGGTACCACGCACGCCTCCTCACCCCGATCTGGCCCGCCGCCATGGAGGTCCACGCGACGGCGGTGGGAATCGTCGGCGAGCGTCTCGGCGATTGCCAGGACATCGAGGTGCTGCTCGACCGCCTCTCCCGCTCGGACCTTCCGCCCGACACCGCCGATGCCGTCAGGGCACACGCGCGGGGCCGGATCGATAAGCACGAGGACGCCGCCCGAAACCTCGCGGACCGCATCTTCTGCGAAGACGCCGAGGCGCTCGTCGCCCGGTGGCGGCGGTGGTGGCGGCTCTGGCAGTCGAACCGCTGAGCCGTCAGGCCACCAGTTCGCCCCTCAGGCCCTTCTCGATCAGTGCGACCGATTTCCCGATGCCGTAGAGGGCGACGAACCCGCCGAAGCGCGGCCCCTCGGAGGCGCCCAGAAGCACCTCGTAAAGCGCCTTGAACCAGTCGCGGAGCGGCTCGAACCCGTGTTCCTTGCCGACCGCGAAGACCATCGACTGGAGCGCCTCGGCGTCGAGGCCCCCGTCCCACGCCTTCAGCCGCCCGGCCAGATCCTCCATCGCCGCCCGCTCGCGCGCGTCGGGCAGCCGGAACGCCCGCATGGGCGCGATGTGGTCGTTGAAGTAGCGCACCGCATACCCCGCCGCCGCATCGAGTTGCGGGTTCGTCTCGGGGCTCGCCCCCGGCGCATAGTTGCGGATGAAGCCCCAGAGCGCCTCCTTGTCCTTCGCCGCCGCCACGCTTGCGAGGTTCAGGAGCATCCCGAACGACACCACCATGTCCGAAGCCGGGGGCCTGCCGTCATGGATGTGCCAGACCGGATTGGCCAGTTTCTGCTCCACCGGCTGATCCGGGAACGCCTTCAGTTGCTGGTGATACTCGTCCACCGCCCGCGGGATCACGTCCCACCACAGCCGCTTCGCGGTCTTTGGCTTCTGGTACATGAAGTAGCCAAGGCTCTCCGTCGCGGCATAGGTCAGCCACTCGTCGATGGTCAGCCCGTTGCCCTTCGACTTCGAAATCTTCTGCCCGTGCTCGTCGAGGAACAACTCGTAGGTGAAATGCTCGGGCGCCCGCCCGCCCAGCACCTCGCAGATGCCGTCATAGATCGGCGTGTTGGTCGAATGGTCCTTCCCGTACATCTCGAAATCGACGTCGAGCGCCGCCCAGCGCGCCCCGAAGTCGGGCTTCCACTGCAGCTTCACCCGCCCCCCGGTCACCGGCAGCGTCCACTCCCGCCCGTCCTCGTCGTCGAAGGTGATCTCGCCGCGCTTCGCATCCACGTTCCTGATCGGGACATAGAGCACACGGCCAGTCTCGGGGTGGATCGGCAGGAAGCAGGAATAGGTCTTCTGCCGCTCCTCCCGCAGACTGGCGAGCATGATCTCCATGATCGCGTCGTACTTCTCGCAGGCCTTCAGAAGCGTCTCGTCGAAGCGCCCCGACCTGTAGAAATCGGTCGCGCTGATGAACTCGTACTCGAACCCGAACGTGTCGAGGAAGCGGCGCAGCATCGCGTTGTTGTGGTGCCCGAAGCTCTCGTGCTCGCCATAGGGGTCCGGCACGCTCGTCAGCGGCTTCTGCATGTGGCTCCGCAGCATCTCCTGGTTCGGCACGTTCTCCGGCACCTTCCGCATCCCGTCCACGTCATCCGAGAAACAGATGAGCCGCGTCGGGATGTCGCTGATGATCTCGAAGGCGCGGCGGATCATCGTCGTCCGCTGCACCTCGCCGAAGGTCCCGATATGCGGCAGCCCCGACGGCCCGTACCCCGTCTCGAAGAGCACGTATCCCTTCTTCGGCGGCGCCTTCTCGTGGCGTCTCAGCACCCGCCGCGCCTCTTCGAAGGGCCAGGCCTTTGAATTCATGGCGGCATCGCGGAGTGACGTCATCGCTCGGGGTCTCACATGCAAGGGCGCACGGGCCGGTCAGACCGCGCAAGGCCCGCTTCCTATTGAACCCCTTGTCCATCGTCAATAATCTTGCCCCGATCCCTCTGGCCGGAAAGCCCCCCTTGTCACAGACCCTCCCCTCCTTCACGCCGCAGGACGCCCTCGTCGCCATCATGGTCGCGATGTCGATCTCGGACGAAACGATCCGCACCTCGGAACTCGTCGCGATCGAGCGGCAGGTGAACCACCTCCCGATCTTCGGCGACTACCAGACCGACCGCATCCGCGAGGTCGCCCAGACCGTCTACAAGATCATGGAAGAGGAGGACGGTCTCGACGTCCTCTTCGCTCTGGTCGAGGACGCGCTTCCCGAGAAGCTCAACGAGACCGCCTACGCGCTCGCCTGCGACGTCGCGGCGGCAGACGGACGCCTCGGCCAGGTCGAACTGAGGCTGCTCGAGGAAGTGCGCGAGGAACTCGGCCTCGACCGCCTCCACGCCGCCGCCATCGAACGGGGCGCCCGGGTGCGGCACCTGACCTTGTGACCTTCCACCGTCGCAAGACTTCCCCGCACTTTCGGTAACGACGCGCCCGCCACCCTTGCGTATGGCGCCCTGCCATACGGATGCCATACGGGTGCTGGCACCCCGCGAACGTTGCGGGGACCCGGAATTAAGGCAGCATCCGCAGGCGCCTGCCCGTCAGGCGCCGTAGCTCGCGCCCCACCGCGTGAGGAGCGTTCCCTGCAACCGCTTCGACCGTTTCATCCAGGAAAGCGCCCCCACCGGCCGGTCGCTTTCCTCGTCGAGCGAGGCATCGCGCCGCGCCGGGTCGCCGGTGAGGATCGCGAAGGCCAGTTCGCGCCCTCCCGGCGTCGTCACGTAGCCCGCGAGCGCCGAGACGAAGTTCAGCGTGCCGGTCTTGGCCCGCACCCTCACCGCCGGCGCGGGCTTCCCCTTCTCGCCCAGGGGGATGTCCTTCATCAGCCCCCGCAGCCCGAGCTTCGGCCCCAGCCGCACCAGCCCCCCCACCATTGCCCGCGAGGTGATCCGCGACGCGCCGCCAAGGCCCGAATGGTCGACCAGCCCCACGCCCCCGGCACCGGCCGCCCCTTCGAACCACCGCACCATTGCATCGACCGACCCGGCATGACTGCCGACCCCCAGCGTCGCGGACGCCGTCATCCCCACGGCCTCGGCCGTCAGGTTCGTCGAATACCTGAGCATGTCCTTCAGCACGACCGCGAGCGTATCGCTCTTCCGGATAGCGATCACCTGCCCCTCGGGCCGCTCCCGAGCCACCACCGGCTCCGGCAGGTCGATCCCCTGCGCCGCCGCGAGCGTCCGGAACACGTCGCCCGCATAGGCCTCGGGATGCCGCACCGGCAGCCACCGGCTCCCTTCGCGCACCAGCGCCGCCCGCGCCACCGTCCAGTCCTCGAAGCCGGGGCTTTCCGCATAGGTGAAGACCGGCAGGTCCCGCTCGGCGATCCGCGCCCGCGCGACGTGGACGGGCGGCACGAACCGCTCGCCCCGCGCGTCCATCGACAGGACGGGGCCATCCTTGCCCCGGGTCCAGACCATGTTCACGCGGTTGAAGTTGAGGTTGATCCCCGAAACGCTCGGGTTGTAGCCGAAGCGAACCGCCTGGTCCCCGGCAATCTCGTGCAGGTAGGGCAGCGCCCCGCCCCACACCCGGAACGCCCCTGTGCAGCCCCGGTACCCCGCCTGCCTCAGGTCGGCCGCAAGGTCGCCCAGCTCGTCCGTCGACAGCGTCGGATCACCGCCCCCCGCGAGGATCAGGTCTCCCCGCACCAGCCCCCCCGCGATCGGCCCGGTGGCGATGATCCGGGTCGAAAACCGGAGGTCCCGAGACAGATGGGCGAGCGCGTAGAGCGTCGTTGCCACCTTCGCCGTGCTTGCCGGCGGCATCGCCAGATCGGGCTTGCGCGCCTCGAGGATCGCGCCCGTCCGCATGTCCGAGACGAGGTAGGCGACCTCGCCCCCAAGGTTCGCCTCGGCGATCGCCTGCTCCGCCAGCGCCTCGCCCGTCTCCTGCAAGGGGCGCACGGACGAGGTCGAGGCCGAGACGAGCTTTCCTGGACGTGGAACGGGACGGGCGGACGACAGGGGCGCATCCGCCAGGGCCGGCGCGGCGACCCCTGCCGCCAGCCCGGCCAGCAAGGCCCTCCGCGAAATGCGCCCCGATCCGTTCCCCGTCTTCATGACCAGATGGTCTAGCCCTTCGCCGCTCCCCCGGGCAAGGGCTGTCCACGCGGCAGCGACCGCCTCAGCCACTCTCCGCGCGACCGGATCGCCGACGATGACAGCCCGCTCATCGGCACATCGAGAAAGCACCATACCGGCGGTTCGAGCAAGGGCAGGAGCCGCGCACGGATCGCGGGCAGCCGGTCGTGGGCATACTCGTCCGCCGCCCGCGACCCCCGCGCCGCCAGCCGCGCGCCCGGCCGGGCGAAGACGCCGATCGGAACGGTCCACATGATCCGCTCCCAGTCCTTCCAGCGGTCGAACTGCGCCAGGTTGTCGGCCCCCATCAGCCAGACGAAGCGCACGCCCGGATAGAGCCGGATCAGCCGGCCGAGAGTTTCAGCCGTGAAGCGCGTCCCGATCCGAACCTCGATGTCCGTCACGACGACGCGCGGATCGCCCCCGAGCACCTCCCTTGCCCGCGCGATCCGGTCGGCCATCGGCGCGGGCCCCTCGGGCTTCAGCGGGTTGCCGGGACTGACGAGCCACCAGACCCGCGACAACCGGAAGCGCTTCAGCGCCTCGCGCGTGATCCGGACATGGCCCTCATGCGCCGGGTCGAACGACCCGCCGAGCAGGCCGACCGCCTGCCCCGCCAGCGCAAGGGGAAATCCGGTTCTCACCGCGCAGGGCCCTCCTTCGGCCGCCCCAGTCTTGTCAGGGTGCCCGAGCGGCCCTGTCAATGGCATGGCGCCGCATCAGGTCGCGTTTCACGAAAGCCCCCCGACGCGATTGCCCTTCGCGCCCCCTTCCCCTATCTGACGGCCACACCACGCCGACCGGAGGGAAACAGATGGCCAGCTACCAGTACGTCTATCACATGGACGGCGTCTCCAAGACCTACCCCGGCGGCAGGAAGGTCTTCGAGAACATCCGCCTGAACTTTCTCCCCGGCGTGAAGATCGGCGTCGTCGGCGTCAACGGCTCGGGCAAATCCACCCTCCTGCGCGTCATGGCCGGCTGGGACAGGGACTTCACCGGCGAGGCCTGGGCCGCCAGGGGCGCCCGCGTCGGCTACCTGCCACAGGAGCCGCAACTCGACCCCGCGCTGACCGTGCGCGGCAACGTCATGCTCGGCGTCGCGGCGAAGAAGGCCAAGCTCGACCGCTACAACGAACTTGCCATGAACTACTCCGACGAGACCGCCGACGAGATGGCGAAGCTCCAGGACGAGATCGACAGCGAGAACCTCTGGGACCTCGATTCACAGGTGGACGTCGCGATGGAGGCGCTGCGCTGCCCGCCCGACGACGCCGACGTGGGCACCCTCTCGGGCGGCGAGAAGCGCCGCGTCGCGCTCTGCCAGCTTCTGCTCGACGCGCCCGACATGCTGCTTCTCGACGAACCGACGAACCACCTCGACGCCGAGACGATCGCCTGGCTCCAGAAGCATCTCATCGAATACAAGGGCACGATCCTGATCGTCACCCACGACCGCTACTTCCTCGACGACATCACCGGCTGGATCCTCGAGCTGGACCGCGGCCGCGGCATTCCCTACGAAGGCAACTATTCCGCCTGGCTCGAACAGAAGGCCAGGCGTCTCGCCCAGGAAGCGCGCGAGGAGAGGGCGACCCAGAAGACCCTCGAACGCGAACTCGAATGGATCCGTGCCGGCGCCAAGGCCCGGCAGGCGAAGCAGAAGGCGCGGATCAACGCCTACGAGGAACTCGCCGGCCAGTCCGAACGCGAAAAGATCACCCGCGCCCAGATCGTCATCCCGAACGGCCCCCGCCTCGGCGGCAAGGTGATCGAGGTGAACGGCCTCGCCAAGCACATGGGCGACAAGCAGCTGATCGAGGACCTCACCTTCTCCCTCCCCCCCGGCGGCATCGTCGGCGTCATCGGCCCGAACGGCGCCGGCAAGACCACGCTCTTCCGCCTGCTCACCGGGCAGGAGAAACCCGATGCGGGCACCATCACCTACGGCGACACGGTGAAACTCGCCTACGTGGACCAGTCCCGCGACGCCTTGGATGCGAACAAGACCGTCTGGGAGGAAATCTCGGGCGGCGCCGAGATCATCGCGCTCGGCGACGCCACGGTGAATTCCCGCGCCTATGTCGGCAGCTTCAACTTCAAGGGCAGCGACCAGCAGAAGAAGGTGGGACTCCTCTCCGGCGGCGAACGCAACCGCGTCCACATGGCGAAACTGCTGAAAGAGGGCGGCAACGTCCTGCTGCTCGACGAACCGACGAACGACCTCGACGTCGAGACGCTGCAGGCGCTGGAGGCGGCGATCGAGGACTTCGCCGGCTGCGCCGTCATCATCAGCCACGACCGCTTCTTCCTCGACCGCCTCTGCACCCACATCCTCGCCTTCGAGGGCGACGCGCATGTGGAGTGGTTCGAGGGGAATTTCGAGGCCTACGAGGAGGACAAGGTGCGCAGGCTCGGACCGGAGAGCATCGAGCCGAAGCGGGTGAAGTACAAGAAATTCACGAGGTAGGGCGGGTGATCCCGCCCGCGGCCGTCACCCCTGATGCCGCCGACCGGCGGCACCCCGCACCCCACCTCTCCAGCGTGCCGTACGACACAGGGCAGCGCCCGATCCGGAGGGGGGCGGGCGCGAGAAACGTCCGCCCCTGGGCGGCGGGTCAAGGGCTGCCCGGTGACGTACCCCCGGGGGCCGGGGTTCACGCGGCCGACCGCCGCCCGCGTCCGCCTTCTGTCGGGACCCGTGCCATACGCTTGCCCCACGCAAACCCGACGCCAGTCTACGCCCGGTTTCGCCGCTTCCCAGATTTCCCTTGCTATTGTCCCCCGCACCCCCCATATGCCCCTTGCGAACGTTACCCGCTTCGACCTGCTGTCTCCGTTATCCGGCTACAGTCCTTCGATCTGCGATGACTGAGCCAGGCTGCCGCACCCTGCGGGCAGCGACCAAGACAGGAGACATCACGATGGCCAACGGCACCGTGAAATGGTTCAACGCCACCAAAGGCTTCGGTTTCATCGAGCCCGAAGGCGGCCGCAAGGACGTGTTCGTCCACATCTCGGCGCTCGAGCGCGCGGGCCTCTCGACCCTCGCCGACGGTGCGAAGGTGACCTTCGACATCGAGAAGGGCCGCGACGGCCGCGAAAGCGCGTCGAACCTCGCGCTCGTCTGAGCCGACCCCGATTTCCGGAAAAGGGCGCGTGACTTCACGCGCCCTTATTCTTTGCGTTCCCCGCTGGTTGGACCGGCGGCCGGGGCATCGGTCCCCACCGTCCGACGGATGGGCCGGAACCCCTCGCCCCGCCCCGCGTTCCCGGATGACAATCCATTCAGGAGGCCAACATGAAGGGCATCATCGCCTGGCTGCTCGGGGTTCCGGTCGTCGTCATCATCCTTCTCTACCTCTTCAACATCTTCTGACACCGCCGCGACCGGAACCATTGAGGCCGCACTCCGTTTTCCCCACCGGACGGCGCAGCGGACCGCCCTGACCCAGAAGGGGACAGATCATGACGGTCGGAACCATCCTCCTCATCATCCTCGTTCTCGCCCTGATCGGCGCTCTGCCGACCTGGGGCTATTCCCGCGACTGGGGGGTCTGGCCCTCGGGGATCGTGGGGGTGCTCCTCGTCATCGTGCTGATCCTGGCCCTGACCGGCCGGATATGACCCGGACCGGCCCTGTCGGCCGGGTGCGGGCGGCCGACATCCGCCTTTCGCGCCGGCGCAGCCGGGCCAGGGACCGCCTCGTCAGGGAGAACCTGCGCCGCGGATGAGGCGCCCGGGCCGAAAAGCCGCTCCAGGAAGGCATAGAACCATTCGGCCTGCGCGGCGTCATGGCGGAGCATCATTTCATCCTGCTCGGCCTTGGGCTGGACGCCGGGCCTTTCGTAGGTCGCGCGCTTCGCGCGCTGCCACCGGCGGAATCCCTCGATCGTGACCTCGGGGTGGAACTGGAGCGCATAGGTACAGTCGCCGTAGCGGAAGGCCTGATTGGCAAAGGCATCGCTTCCCGCAAGGTGAACGGCACCCCGGGGGATGTCGAAGGTATGGAAGTGCGATTCGGTGAAGTACATCGGGCCGGTCATGAAATCGGCCCCATCCGGCGTCGGCGAGATGCGGTAATAGCCGAACTCGTGCGGTTCGCCGGGTTTCGGGCCGACCTCGGCACCCAGAATCCGGGCGATCTGCTGTGCGCCCTGGCAAATCCCGAGGACCGGGATCCCGGCCGCCATGCAGGTGCGGATCCAGCGCGCCTCGTCGTCGAGGAAGGGGTGGCGGTCCTCCTCGAAGACATTGAACGGGCCGCCGTAGATCACGGTCCCGGCGACGTCCGCATCGGGCTCGCCCAGGGGTTCGCCCCTGAACGGCTTCACGATCACGGGACGTAAGCCGCGTTCGACGGCGAAGGCCACCACGCGGTCGTCAGGCGGGTCGTCCCCGTGCCGGACCAGAACGAGCGAACGCATCCCCTGCCCCTCCTCTTCGGATTGCGGGGGCCCGGCGAGATCGCCGGTTCCCGCACCGCGAGGCTGCTGCGGAACGGAAGCCGGCGCAAGCCCCGGGGCACCGTCGGTCAGGCGACCTCTGCCATCCGGTCGCCGAACGGGGCCCAGGCGCCTTCCGGTGTTCGCCTCCAGGCGAGCCGACCGGAATCCCCGAGGACAAGGAGGTGCAGCCAGCCGTTGTCGAAGAGCTGCCGGACCCCGGGGTGGCGGTCGAGAACCTTCGAGATCTCCGCTGTCGGCGCCTCGATGACGACCGAAAGGCGCAGCGGTCTGTGGCGCAGGTCCCGCCCGTCGTGCACCGACTGCCAGGCGAGGCCGGTACGGAGCCGGCCCCCGTTGCCTTCCAGGACGCCGATGCCGCCGACGACATTGTGGAGAAGCTTGTTGCCGGCGCCGAAGACCTCGGGCGCAACCACAGAGCCGTAGTATTGAAGGCTGATCCAGCTTGCGACGACGACGGGGGCGGTCAGGATCAGTTCCAGCGTCCTGAACCCCTGGTCCGCCCGCCAGTCGTAGCTGTGAAGGAACACCTGTCCGCCGAAACTGCGGCCGCGCGTCCGCTCGCGGGGGGCCGCGATGAAGGCGTTGCATCCGGCGAGGCCCCATTCGGGGCGGGTCTCGGCCCAGTCGGTTGCCCGCTTCGCGATGGCCGCCGGTTTGCCGGCCCGCGGAAGAAGGGGCGCACGCTCGGCGCGTGCCGCTTCGCCCGCCCTGTCGAGAAATGCGCGAATGTCGCGGAACTCCTCCGCCGGGATGTCGAAGAGCGTCACGCGGTCGAGCGTCGTGTCGTGCAGGGCCCCGACGAAGCGGGTATCGGGGGGGATGGCGATGCCGCTCTCGGCCAGGCCCGCGCGGACCGCCGGGTCGTTCAGGATACCGGCAAGCGCCCGTGCGCTGACCGCACCCGTCCGGCCCCCGCAGGCCCCGCACTGGAGGGCGCTGGCCTGCGGGTTGTTCACCGTGCTGGCCCCGTGGCCCGTGAGGATGACGACCGGCGCGAAGCCCGAGGTCAGCGACATCGCGCGCAGGACTGTCGCGGCGGTGTCGATCCGGGCCGCGGGCGAAAGGTCGAGGAAAGCGGGCGGCGGTTCGGGCAGGTCGTGGCGGTGGCCGAGATGAAGGGAGTCCTTCAGGAGATTCCAGCCATAGGCCGGACCCGCCGCTTCGACGAAGGCGAAGGACGAGACGGCGGCCTGGCGGAACCGGCCCCAGGCGCGCCTGGCCCGGGCGGAGATGCGGGCCGCCGCCTCGACGGCGGGGTCGGCCGGCGCCTCGGTCGCAAGGGCGGGTGAAAGAAGGACAGGCAGGTGCGGTTCCGCTTCGACCGATCCGAGCGCCCGGTGGACAAGGGGCAGCCCGAAGAAACCCGCGAAGCCGAGCGTCTCGATGCCGCCGCCCTGAGCCTCGAGCGCGCGGCGGAAGATTTCGGACCGCACGTCGATGCAAAACACGGCCTGGAGTTGCGGACGCGCGGGCGCGGCGGCAGCCGGACGCGGAGAGGAAAGCAGCGCGGCGAGACGGCGCTGCGCCGCATGTTCCGTCGCGCGCTGAAGGATCGCGTCGATCCGCTGGTCGTCACTCGGCCCGACCGGCGCGGCATGGGCATCGCAGACGGCAGACCAGTTCCCGGTGATCGCCCCGCCATATTGCCGGACGAGCGCCTCCTCCCAGAAGAGGCGGATGGCGAGGAGATCGGTGAGGGTATCGTCCGCATCGCCCCGTTGCTCGGCCTGCCAGAGCATCCAGCGGGCGGCCTGTGCCCAGCCGCCGAGGTCGTGCAGAAGCGCATGGAAGTAGCTCTCGGCCGAGGCGGAGGTGAGGCCGAGGAGGTCGGCCGAGCGGGCCAGCGAGGTCCAGGCCTGGTCGGGTCCGTCGGCGACGAGCCGCGCGAACCCCTTCAGGCCCTGGATTTCGGGGGTCAGGTCGTGGGTCGCGAACACCCGCCACGCGGCAAAGGCGCCGCACTGTGTCTCGGCCGGCCAGGGGGCCTGTCCCCTGTCGAAGAAGCTTGCGGCCCAGACGCCGATCCGATCCGTGATGATCCCGGGCCAGTCGATCCCCGAGGCGCGCGCCGCAAGGTCGGCGACCGTGGGCAGCGCGACCGGTGCCGCAGGATCGGCGGCGGGATCGGCGGCGGGGCCGGAGAGGACGCCGGACAGGTAAGGTCCTTGGGCGCATTCGCCCGCGGCGGCACGGATGTCGGCGTCCGTCACCTCGCCCTCGTCGCGGAGCCGGCGGTACCAGGACCGCGGCATCGTCACCCGAACGCCGCCGACCCTGCCAAGACGCGCGGCGGCTTCGGCCAGCCCGCCTTCGGCCTGGCCGAGGAAAGGGTTGACGGCGACGGTCGCTTCGAGCGGCCAGGCGGGCGGGATCGCGCGGGCGGCCGTCCTGGCGGAGGCAACGATCTCGAGGAAGACACCGGTGAAGTCGGCGCGGGTCCGGACGAGCATGGCGGTTCCTTTCCTAGCGGCCGGCCGACACGCCACCCGAGGGGCGCGACCAGGCGCGGATGAGACGGTTCAGGACGGCATTGGCGTAGAGCCCGTTCGACAGATGCACGCGGAGGCCCTGCGCGGCGGGATGCCCCGCCCAGAGCGGAAACATCGCCTGGGCCACGGCCACCGCTCCGAAGCTGAGGACCGAGAGCGTGATGAGCGCCCATTCGAGCGGACCGGGGGGCGGGGTCGGCGGAAGCGTCCCCGCCGTCAGCCATTCGGCGATCCGCTGGAAGGCAAAGTAGGCAAGCGCCGCAACGACCGAGGCCAGCGCCGTGCGGCGGGTGAGATCCGACGGAACCGTGTCGGCGAGGCCCTGGGCGATCAGATAGGCAACGCCGAAGATCAGGATGGCGCCGAGCGCGGTCGCCTGCGGGGACTTGTGCTCGAACCCGACGACAAGGCCGATCCCGAAATAGATCGCCAGTCCGATCGCGAAGGCACGCAGCACCTTGCCGGGGCCGGGAACGGCCACGGGCCCCGGCCTCCGTGCGGCCGCGACCGCCTCGACCGCGCCGCCCGAGGACAGGAAGGCATGCGCCTTGTAGAGCGAATGCGCCACGAGATGCAGCAGCGCGAGCGGGAAGAGCGCGAGACCGCATTGCAGGATCATGAACCCCATCTGGGCGATCGTGGACCAGGCGAGGGCCGTCTTCACAGCGGGCTGGGTCAGCATCACGAGGCTGCCCACGAGCGCCGTGAACCCGCCGAGGATCACCAGCACGGCGAGCACCCCGGGCGCGCCGATCATCACGTCGGCGAAACGGATCAGGAGGAAGCCGCCGGCATTCACCACCCCGGCATGAAGCAGCGCGGAGACGGGCGTCGGGGCCTCCATCACCTCGGTCAGCCAGCCCTGGACCGGGAACTGGGCGGTCTTGAAGAGGGCGGCGGCCGCCAGAAGGCCCGCGCCCATCGCGCTTGCCGCAGTCGGGTTCGCGGCGGCGGCGCGACCGATCCCGGCAATGTCCCCGGTGCCGTAGGTCATCGACAGCAGCGCCGAGGCGGATGCGAGCGCGACGAGACCCATGCCAGCCGTCATTGCCTTCTTCCGGGCGGCGCGACGGGCGGCGGGACGCCGGGGGTAGAAGAGGAGAAGCCGATGCAGGCCCGCCGCCATCGCCGCCCAGGCGAGCGTCAGCTGGAGGACGTTGCCTGCGGTCACGAGGACCATGACGGCGGCAAGCGTCAACGACATCCAGCCCAGGAAGGGGCCTTGGCGCTCTTCCCCGTCGAGGTAGGTGCCCGAATAGCGCAGGACGACCCAGCCGACGAACGAGACGAGCGCGAGCATCGTCACGCTGACCGCGTCGATGCGCAGCGATGCGCCGAAGCCGGCGGCGGTCGCCAGTTCGGCGGTCTGCGGGCCGTTGACCGAGACAATGGCAATCGCGCCAATTCCAATGGCGACGGCGGTGAGGGAGGCGATCTCGACCAGGATGATCGTCCCGCGCGGGCGAAACCCCTTGCCGGCAAAGGCAGTGACGGCTGCGGCGATCATCAGGAGGGGGGCGAGCCATACGAGGTGGACGGGCATCATTGCAGCGCTCCATTCTGGACTGGGGCGGGGTAACACACCGGAGATCTGCGAAAAAATTCATTGTTTGATGGATTTCGTTCTAATAAATAGAACATATGGATCTGAACTATCACCACCTTCGCTACTTCCATGCGGTTGCCCATGACGGGAACCTGACCCGCGCGGCGGGGCGGCTGAACCTGTCCCAGTCGGCGCTGTCGACGCAGATCAAGACGCTCGAGGACCGCCTCGGGCATGCGCTGTTCGAGCGGGCGGGCCGGAAGCTGGTCCTGACCGAGGCGGGGCGCATCGCGCTCGACCATGCCGACCGGATCTTCCGGACGGGGGACGAACTGGTCGGCACGCTGCGACAGACGGGCGAAGGCCGACAGGCCCTGCGGGTGGGCGCGCTGTCGACGCTGTCGCGCAACTTCCAGCTCGCGTTCCTTCGCCCGGTCCTCGGCCGGCCGGACATCGAGATCGTCCTGAGGTCGGGCAGTCAGGGAGAGCTGCTGCGCGGGCTGTCACTACTCACGCTCGACGTCGTCCTGACGGATGTGCCGCCGCCGCGGGACGCCCGGACACCGTTCGCAACCCACCGCATCGCCGAACAGCCCGTCAGCCTGATCGGGACGGTGCAGCGCGTCGGGCCGTCGGCCGAGCCGGACACCATCATCGCCACCGAACCGCTGATCCTTCCGACGCTTGAGACGGGGCTGCGCGCGGCATTCGATGCGTATGCCGAGCAGCGCGGGCTTCGGCCGCGCATCGCCGCGGAAGTGGATGACGTTGCCATGATGCGGCTGCTGGCGCGCGAAGACGCAGGCGTGGCGCTCCTGCCCCCGATTGCCGCGCGGGACGAGCTCGAGGCCGGCCTCCTGCAGAGGTCCGGCCATGTGCCGAACTTGGCGGAAGTCTTCCTTGCGGTCACGCCCAGGCGGCAGTTCCCGAACCCGATCGTGCGGTCCCTAATCGCTTCCGGAGAACGGTAAGACGGTGCCGCGGGGCCTTCCCCGAGCGAATCGGGAGAGGACCTGTCGCCCGGGCCTGCAGGAAAGCCTCCATGACCTTTCGCCATCCGCGCCCGGATCACCCGCATCACTGGCCGTCGGAATCCTGCCAAACGGCTCCGTTAGTTCCAGGGGAGGACAATTTCTCCACCTGGGCGGGAGATTTGGATGCAAACGGTTTCGCCCTGCCGGACCGGGATCCGAAGATGCCCCCCCCCCGCAGTCGTTCCGGTTTGAAATCGCTTGACAGAAGTCTTGTGCGGGTGACGACTCTACCTCGCAACTGGGGGGTCGCAGGCGACAGCGAACGTCACACGAACGCAACATCACGTCCGTAAATGCCTTGCCTGTGCCCTAAGCGGGCTTGATCTTCTGACCTTGCGAAACGACCAGTGCTAACCAGGGAGACTTCCGTTGACCAAACTCAATCTCAACCGCCGCAGCTTCCTCAAGCAGTCCGCCATCGGCGCGGGCGTGCTTGCGGCGCCGGCCATCATCTCGTCGAAGGCGCTCGCCTCGTCGGGTGAACTGAACTTCATGGGCTGGGCGGGCTACCCCGCTCTCGCCGAAAAGGTGTTCCCGGCCTTCGAGAAGGCCACGGGCATCAAGGTGAACATGATCGAACAGCCGGGCCAGGACGACATGTTCGCCCAGGCGAAGGTCGCGATCGAAGCCGGCGGCGTGGACATGTCCGAGCCGACGATCGACCGCTGGGGCGGCTGGAACTCGAACGGTCTGCTTGGGCCGTGGGATGCCTCGAAGCTCGCCATGGACAACTACCTGCCCGGCCTCGCCGACGGCGCAGCGGGCGAGCGGTCGCGTGCCGGCGACCAGCTCTTCTACGTCCCGTCGAACTGGGGCACCGAGGCGCTCGTCGCAAACGCCGAAGCGGCCAAGCTGTCATCACCCCCCTCGCTCGGCGACCTCTTCAACCCGGAGAACCAGGTCGTCGTGCGCCCGCACTCGACGCTCGCTGCCATGGGCCGCTGGCTCGATGCGCAGGGCAGGCTGCCGCGCCCGTGGCTCGACGGCTACACCGACATGGCTGCGATGACCGAGCTGTGGGACATCGCTCTGGCCGAGGCGATCAAGGCCAAGGGCAACGTCGTCCAGTGGTGGTCGGGCGAGAACGAGGCCAACGCCGGCTTCACCGCGAACGGCGCGACGCTCGGTCTCAACTGGGACTCGACGGGTTACAACCTGCGGAACGAGGGCTACAAGTACATCGCCCCGACCGAGGGTGCGTTCGCCTGGCATCAGGGCTTCGTCCTGATGAAGAACGCCGTCAATGTCGAGGAGGCGCACGCGCTGGCCAAGTTCGTGTCCACTCCGGAAGGTGCTGCGGGCTGGGCTTCGGCCTTCTCGTCAAACCCGGTGGGCAAGGGCGCGATCGAGCTGATGAACCCCGACGTGTCCAAGTTCTACAACGGCACGTTCGACGATGCCGCTCTCAAGGCGCTCTGGTGGTGGCCGGAACAGTCGGCCGAATTCATCGCCAAGCGCGGCGAATACGCCGACAAGTACAAGGCGGCCTGATCGCCGTCATCCTGCCTGGTCCGCCGGAGAGATCCGGCGGACCTTCTGCATCCGAAGGGGTCCGACACGAGACCCCGCGAACAATCAGCGACGCGACGGGGAGCCAAGTCGATGAGTGCAGGGATTGAACTGGACGAGGTGTGCTGTGATTTCGGCACGTTCCGTGCGGTCGACCATGTGAACGTGAACATCAAGGCCGGAGAGTTCTTTTCGTTTCTCGGCCCGTCCGGGTGCGGCAAGACCACCATCCTCCGGATGATATCGGGATTCACCGATCCCTCGTCCGGGGCGATCCGCATCGGCGGCAGGGACATGAAGGGCCAGCGCCCGAACCAGCGGCCGACGGCGCTGATCTTCCAGAACCTCGCGCTGTTTCCGCTGATGCCGGTGTGGGAGAACATCGCCTTCGGGCTCGAGGTGCGGGGCATCGACAAGTCCAGGCGGCGGGCGCGGGCGGAAGAGCTCCTGAAGCTCGTCGACCTGCCGGGCGCCGGGGACAAGATGGTGAGCCAGCTTTCGGGCGGCCAGAAGCAGCGCGTGGCGATCGCGCGGGCGCTGGCGGTCGAGCCGCAGGTGATGCTGCTCGACGAGCCCCTGTCGGCGCTGGACCTCAAGCTGCGCCAGCACATGCGGGCGGAACTGCGCGCGATCCAGAAGCGGACCGGCGTGACCTTCATCTACATCACCCACGACCAGGGCGAGGCGCTTGCCATGTCCGACCGGGTGGGGGTGATGAGCCAGGGACGGCTTCAGCAGGTCGCCGACCCGCGCGAGATCTACAACAACCCGGTGAACGGCTTCGTCGCCAGCTTCGTGGGCGAGAACAACATCTTCGCGGGCGAGATCGGAAACGCAGCCGACGGGGTTGCGCAGTTCCGGACCGCCCATGGCACCTTCCGCGCACGCCTTGGCAAGGGGGCGGGCGGAAAGTCGGCCAAGCTTTACGTCAGGCCAGAGCACCTGACCCTTCAGGCAACGCCCGCCGCAGAGAACTCGATCCCGGTGGTCGTCGGGGACGTCGCGTTCGAAGGCAACTTCATCTCGGTCCAGTCAATTTCGGAAAGCGGCATGACCCTCGTGTCCGAAGTTCGCAACGACGGCTCGGCAACCGTTCCCGCCCCCGGCAGCAGGCTCTTCGCCCGGTTCGATGCCGAGCGCGGCGCCATCCTTCCCGACCAGATGGCGGACTGACCGCGATGGGCAACCTGCTCCGCCGCTACGGTTCGGCCCTGACGGCCACCATCATCCTTCTGAATGCGTTCTGGCTTCTGGCGCTCATCATCCTTCCGAACGTCACGCTTCTGGAAGCGTCCTTCCGCCCCTATCTGCCGGTCATCGAGATCGGCGGGCCGAAGGACGTGTACTCGCTGGACAACTACAGGAAATTCCTGTCGAACGCGACGGATACGAAGATCCTGGGGCAGGTCTATCAGGTCCCGATCCACCTCAAGATTTTCCTTGGCACGGTGATGTATTCGGCCCTCGTCACCTTGCTCTGCTTTCTCATCGCCTACCCCATCGCCTACTACCTGGCGAAGGTGGCCAATCCGCGGACCCTGCCCACGCTGTTCCTGATCCTCTTCATCCCGATGTGGGTGTCCGAGGTCCTGCGGTCCTTCGCCTGGTACATCATCCTGACGCTGAAGGGCCCGCTCAATGCGTTACTGCTCGGCCTTGGCATCCTCGACCAGCCGGTGCGCTGGATCCAGGGCTACGATGCCGTCATCATCGGCCTCGTCTATGCCTACGTCCTCTTCATGCTCTTCCCGGTCTACAACGCCATCCAGTCGCTCGACACCAACCAGATCGAGGCGGCCGAGAACCTCGGGTCGCCCTGGTGGAGGACACACTGGCGGGTGATCCTGCCGCATGCCAAGCCCGGCATCGCGTCGGGCTCGGTCATGGTGTTCATGCTGGCCGCCGGCTCGCTCCTGGTGCCCTCGCTGCTCGGATCGCCCACGTCCCTGTGGTTCACCCAGACCATCCAGCAATGGATGCTGGAAGCGCAGGACTGGAACACCGGGGCCGCCTATGCCTTCCTCTATCTTCTCCTCTGCACCTTCGCCGTGAGCGTCACGATGTGGGTGTTCAAGGTGAAGCTCAGCGACATCGCCAAGTGAGGGAAGGCCAGGGATGAACAACCGCCGCACCTTCCTCTGGCACTTCTACATGGTGCTTTTCGTCGCCTACCTGATCGTGCCGCTGATCATCATGGCCGGGGCGTCCTTCAACGACAGCAAGCTGCCCTCGGTCTATCCCTGGAAGGGCTGGACCGACCGCTGGTTCGTCGATCTCTGGAACGACCGGCGGATGTGGAACGCCTTCAGGAACTCGATCCTCGTTGCCATCGCGGTGGCGGCGATCTCGGTGCCGATCGGAACTGCGGCGGCAATCCTGGTCAATTCGATCTCGGGGCGCGTCCGGTCGGTTCTCTACGGGATCATGGTCGCGCCGATCCTCGCCCCCGGCGCGGTGATCGGCATCTCGACCATCCTCTTCTGGAACAAGCTGAGCGTGCCGCCGGGCCTGCACATGTCCACTCTCGGTCAGGTCAGCTTCATCGCGGCCTTCGTGATGCTGCTGGTGCTGGCACGGCTGCAAAGCTTCGACCCGGCACTGGAGGAGGCGGCGCTCGACCTCGGGGCGACGCATCCGCAGGTGATGCGGCGCATCCTGCTGCCGCACCTCTATCCGGCCCTCGGCGCCGGGGCGGCGATCGCCTTCTTCCAGTCGATCGAGAATTTCAACGTCACGCTCTTCACGCGGGGCACGTCGGATACGCTGACGGTCTATGTCTTCTCGAAGGTCAGGTCCGGTATCACCCCCACGATCAACGCGCTTGCCACGCTGCTGATCCTGATGACGCTGATCGCCGCCGTCTGGTACGAGATTTCACGCCGGCGCCGGGCCGCGCGGGAACGGGCGCTTGCAGCGCCCGCGGACGAATAGCGGGGTCGGCGTGAAGATCGTCAAGCTCGAGACCTTCGCGACACCCTTCGTGGGCTTCGTCCGTGCGACATCGGAAACCGGCGCGCAGGGCTGGGGCCAGGTGTCGACCTATCAGGCGGACATCACCTGCGAGATCTTCCACCGCCAGATCGCCCCCCACGCGCTCGGCACGGATGCGCTTGACTTCGCCGACACGCTGAATCTGATCGGCGAGCGCGAGCACAAGTTCCCCGGCAGCTATCTTCGCAGGGCCATGACCGGTCTCGACACCGCTCTGTGGGACCTGCGCGGCAAGGTGGAGGGCAAGCCGGTGGCGACGCTCCTGGGCGGCAGTCCGGGGCGCGTGCGGGCCTATGCGAGCAGCATGAAACGCGACATCACGCCCGAGGACGAGGCGAAGCGGTTCGTGAGGCTGCGGGACGAGAAGGGCTTCACCGCCTTCAAGTGGCGCGTGGGGCGCGAATGCGGCCGCGACCAGGACGAATGGCCGGGGCGGACCGAGGCGGTGGTGCCCGTCGTGTCGAGGGCGCTCGGCGACGGGATCGACAAGCTGGTCGATGCGAATTCCTGCTACTCGCCAAGGAAGGCGATCGAGGTCGGCAGGCTGCTGCAGGACAACGGCATCGGTCACTATGAAGAGCCCTGCCCCTACTGGGAATACGACCAGACCGCCGAGGTGCGCGCCGCCCTCGACATCGACATCACCGGGGGCGAACAGGATTGCGAGTATTCTTCCTGGCAACTCATGCTTGAACACAAGTCCGTCGATGTCGCCCAGCCGGACGTGATGTACATGGGCGGGATCCACCGGACGCTGCATGTCTGCCGCATGGCCGAAGGTTTCGGCCTGCCCGTCACACCCCACGCCGCGAACCTGTCGCTGGTGACGATGTGCACGATGCACCTGCTTCGTGCGATCCCGAACGCCGGCAAGTATCTCGAGTTCTCGATCGAGGGGCCCGACTACTACCCCTGGCAGGACGGGCTGTTCCTCGGAGATCCCTACAGGATCGAGGACGGTCATGTCGAGGTCACCGACGCGCCCGGATGGGGGATGGAAATCCGCCCGGACTGGCTTGAAAAGGCCTCGTTCCGGCAATCCTGCCTGTCCTGAGAACCGCGCCGCCGCGCTCCGGCGCGGGCGGGCGGGCGTCTTGACGGACGGCCCGGGCCGAGGCACTGACGACCAGGATCACTGCAGAACAAGGTCTGGTGTGCCGCCGTTCGCTGACTCTGTCCTCTGGCTGCTCGTGTTGCTCCAGGTGAAGCATGCCCTGGCGGATTTCGGATTCCTGACGCCCTACATGCTCGAGAACCGGATGAAATACGGCCATCCGGGCGGTCTGCTGCATGTCGCCGTCCACCTTGCCGGAAGCGCGGTGGCATTCCTCGCCGTCGGCACATCCGCCGGACCGGCCGCTGCCCTGCTTGTCGCGGAAGGCGTGTTCCACTATCACCTCGACTACGTGAAGGCACGCTGGACCCGGTCGAGCGGCAAGACCGCAAGCGATCCGGGCTACTGGTACGCGCTCGGGGCAGATCAGCTTCTGCACCAGTTGAGCTATCTGGCGATCGCCGCTTGGTGGGCCGGGGCCGTCTGACCCTCGCCCGTCGCCACGAAGTCGGCCGTCCGTGTGCCGATCCGGTTGTAGAAGGATCTCAGGCCGGGCTCGACGGCCGGCGCCAGGGCCTGACACTCGGCGATCAGATCGTCGTCCCTCTGTCCTTCCGCCAGCCGTGCCAGAAGGCGCTCGTGCAGCCCGGACAGCCTGTGGAAGTTCTCGGACGCGGCTGTCGCCGCATCTCCGACCAGTACCGCGACCGGCACACGACCCGACACGCCCTTGAGGCCCACACGCCCCGCCCTGAGATAGGCGAGCCCCCCGGACGCTTCTGCCAGATCCAGCGGCACCACGATGTCATAGGCCACGTAGCGGCAGCTCGTCTCGATCCGGGATGCGACGTTCACCGTCTCGCCCACGACGGAGTAGTTGTACCTCTGCCGGGATCCGATGTTGCCCACGCAGGCCTGCCCCGATGCGAGACCCACGGCCAGACGGATCGGAGGCGCGCCTTCGCGCTCGCGCTCGTCGTTGAAGCTGCGCAGCGAGGCCCGGACCCCCAGAGCAGCGCGACACCCTGCAGCCTTGTGATCTGGGTTCTGGATGGGCGCGTTCCAGAAGGCCATCATCGCATCGCCGATGAACTTGTCGATGGTGCCTCTCTCGCGCAGGATTTCATCGGCAAGCCGGGTGAACAGGCTGTTGAGGACAGCGACGAGCTGCCGCGCGGTCACGCTTTCGCTCAGGGGCGTGAAGCCCACGATGTCGCAGAAGAGGACCGTCACCGTGCGGATCTCGCCCCCGAGGTCCAGCGTATGGCCGCTCTTCTCGATCTCGTTCAGGACATCGGGCGACACGTAGTGCGAGAACGACCGCCGGATCAGCCGCTTCTCTCTGTCAGCGATCACGAACTGATAGCCCGCGAGGACCACGTAGGCACTCAGTCCGCCGGCCAGAGGAAAGGTGGCGTCGAAGAGGACGCCGCGGTCGGAAAAGACATAGTAGCTCCCCCCGAGCGTCAGTCCGGCCGCGACGCCGCCGGCCAGCATCGAGGCCAGCGGCCCCATCACCGACATGGCCGCGATGACAAGGACACTGAGGCCCAGAAAGACCAGGATCTCGAGGGCCGCGACCAGCTCGCTGCGCGACAGATAGTCCCCTGCGAGGATCTGCTCGATCATCTGCGCATGGATCGACACCCCCGGCACGCTCTGCCCCAGAGGCGTCGCCCGGATGTCGAAAAGTCCGGCGGCCGAGGTTCCGACAAGGATGATGCGGCCCTCTATCGCCGCGCGCAGACCGGGGTCGTTGCCGTCCTCGAGCACATCGGCTGCGGAAATGTAGAGCGACGGGTCGTCCGGCCGGTAACGGACCCAGAGCTGGCCGCTCGCGTCGGTGGGGACATCGAACTGCCCGATGCCGATGGTCTGGACGACCCCGGACACATCCGCCACGCCGGTGACCCGGTACGTGCTCTCGCCCAGCGCGACCCGCAACGCCTCGATCGACAGGGATGGCAGGATCCCGCCATCGCCTTTCCACATCAGGGGTACGACCCGGACCACGCTGGACGACTCCCCCGGGCTGACAGAGACGGAACCCTCGCCGGTGGCGGCCGCTTCCAGCACCGGCAGGATGCGGGTCAGCCCCCTCGGACGGGGAAGGCCGGATGTCGGGGACTCGCCCACCTCGACGATGCCGGCCTTGGCATAATCGACACGGCTTGAAGCACCGACGGTCTCGGCGCGGCCGAGGACCACGGGAAAGCGCTCCATCGCCCTGGCGAACTCCGTGTCGTTGTTCATTCCGACCAGAGCGCGCGAAACGGACGGGTCGGTGATGGCGCGGTACCTCGGATCGCCGAGCAGGCGCGATGGCGACATCCGATCGGGTTCGGGAAAGAGGACGTCGAAGGCGACGACGGCGGCGCCGTACGAGGCCAGCCTGTCCACAAGCTGCGCCAGCGTGGTGCGCGGCCACGGCCATTGCCCGATACGTCTGAGCGAGTCCTCGTCAATGTCCACCACCTTCACCGGCAGGTCGGACGCCTCCCGCGGCAGGACTCTCTGCAGATAGTCGAAGTAGAGTTCGCGCAGCCCCTGCACCGGGGCCGGGTCGATCAGCCTCAGGACAGCCAGTCCGATAACCAGGGTCGCCCCGACAAGAAGGAAGACCGCGCGCCTCATCCGCTACGCCACCGGTTCAGGCGGCCCGTCCATCGGTCAGATGGGGTGCGGCGGGGGTGGTGGTGGTGGCGGGGGTGGTGATGGCGCCACCGGGGTTTCGCGGTCCGGTCGTTCCGGCGGCGTCCCGACCGCTGCTCTCTCGACGATCCGCGACACCCGGTCCCCGCACCGCTCCAGTGGCAACTGGAAATCGGGCCTGAGGCTGGCCTGCCGAACGATCAGCGGGAAGTTCCGGCTGATCAGTTGGCCTTTCTGCCCCTCGTCGCGCGTCTCGAGGATCTTTCCGAATGACGTCGCCGTCACCGCCTGGCAGGCATTCGACACCCTCTGGCAGCCCGCCGCGGTGCAGACGGTCAGGATTCCGCTGAACAGAACCAGATCCGTGGAGTCCCTCCGCTTCATCGAGACCTCGAAGGCCGTTCCACGGATGCCCATCGTCGCCGTCGGTGTGGTGATCGAATAGGCGGACTTGGGGCTCTTTCCGGTAATGAACCTCATGCTGCCCGAAACCGCGTTAACCGCAAAGCGGCTTGCACGGGTGCCCGACCGCATCAGGATCTCGTCGATCACGAGTTTCGATCGGGGCCCAACCGCTATCTTGGTGCCGTCGTCGAAGACGAACTGGGCCCTGCCGGCTCCGTCCGTCTCGATCACGTCCTTCATCGATATACGTGCTCCCGGCTGGAGACGCGACTTGCCGGAGGTCGATGTCACCCAGGCACCCCGGTCAAGGTCCACGACCTGACCGACTTCCTGCGCCTGAAGGGAAGACGCGGCGAGGCACATGAGAAGCACGGCCGCAAGCCGATGAAGCGACATTCCGATCCCCCACCACCGCATCGCTCACGCAGTCAGGAAGACGGCCTCGGTATGCAGAAGTGCGGGCCTTGCGCTGCGAGCAGTAAACCACCTCCGCCAGTATCCCTGAAGGTGTTGCATTTTGCAAGAAATCACTGGACTTCCGGACTTGAATCAATCCGTGGCGCAATTGGAAACGCCCGATAGACCGGCACTGTCCGTCAAGGGAACCGTGCCAGTCCGGAACTGCCGGAGACCGGTTTGCAGCCCTTCGGCCGGACGCCGGCTCAGGTAACGGGCGTCGGCAGGGGGCGGCCTTCGAAATGTGCCAGCAGGTTGTCGCGCACCAGTCTGCCCATGGCCCTGCGCGTTTCGACGGTGCCTGACCCCGCATGTGGCTGGAGAACGACGTTCGGAAGGCCGAGCAGTCGCGCGTCGATGCGGGGTTCGCCGATGAACACATCGAGCGCCGCACCTGCGATCCTGCCCTCGGACAGGGCAGCGACAAGTGCCGGCTCATCGATGTTCGATCCGCGGCTCACGTTCACCACCAGCCCTTTCGGCCCGAGCGCATCGAGCACCGCGCCATCCACGATGCCTCTCGTCCCGGCCGACGCGGCAAGGGTCACGAAGAGGACATCCGACCGCGCCGCAAGTTCCACCGGCGTCGGAATCCAGGTATAGGGCAGGTCCGGCTTGGGGTTGCGCGCGCAATAGGCGATATCCATGTCGAACCCCGCCAGCCTTCGCGCCAGGCTCCGACCGATCCTGCCCGGCCCGATGATCCCGGCGCGCATCCCCGTGACCTTGCGGGTAAGTCCGAACGTCTTGCCGGCGGCCCAGCTTCCGTCACGCACGAAGGCGTCCCCGGCGGGAATGCCGCGGGCCAGCGCGAGCAGCAGTCCGACCGCAAGGTCGGCCACATCATCCGTAAGGACGTCCGGGGTGTTCGTCACCCGGATGCCGCGGGCCCTGCAGGCGTCCAGATCCACGGCGTCGCAGCCCACTCCGTAGACCGCCACGATCTCGAGCTTCGGACAGGCGGCAATCAGTGCCGCGTCCGCCCCGAGATCGCCGCGCGTCGCCAGCGCCCGCACACCGGGGCCCTTGCCCGCCAGGAAGGCTGCAGGATCGGGCGCTTCGAAAAGCTTGTGCACGGTGAACGCAGCGTCCAGTGCGGCCTGGTCCCACCCGGGGTATGCACCCACCTGCAGTATTTCGGGCCGGCCGGTCGCCTGCATGTGCCACCGCTCCTCTGGTGCCGTCGCGGCGGCAGAAGACCCGAGGCGGGCCGCTTTGTCGAGGCAGCTCATCCGATCCCGATCCGTTCCGCCTGTGAGTTCCGGGCTGTCGGGCCCGGTCTGTCGGCTGCGGGAGTGCGCCAGGGCGCAGGTTCGTCCGGCGGCGCGGCGCGGCGGTCCGGGGGCGGCAGCAAGGCAGTCGCCACCGGACCCGCAATGCGCCATTTACGCCAGGATTGTGGCTGCGGCCAGCCGGGCACGGCTCGAGATGAAGGTGACCTTTTCGTGGCGATCCGACGACCGGTGACGGGCGCCTGCGGCCCGACCGAAGGAGCCGTTGGGCAGGATGGAGAGCGCGTTGGTGCGGCCGATGCGGGCTTTTTCGAGAAGAGACGTCATTTTGTGGTTCCTCAGCTTGTTTGAACAGGCACTGGGTTAACCGCCACAATCTTTACTTCCCCTTAACCATCCACCTCGGAATTGACCGCAAAAAGGCACAGGTGTGTGCGGATTGCGCCAGGAACAAGGTATTTCTTGGACAACCGGCAGTTGAAGGAATGGGTGTGTTCCCATCCCGGAAACAGGACTCGCGGCCCTTAAGGGCCGCGAAGCGGCGGACCGGCCGCCCAGCCGCCAGTGCAGCGCGGCGGCCACCGGGGCAGTCCGGTTTGTGCAGGGGCGCACATGTCCGGAAAGCCATCCGGCCAGGGATACCTTGCACGCAGGGTTATGCCTGCCGTTACAGTGACTTCCACGGCATTCTTAGCATGGATGACGGCGATTCACATCACCGCGCCGAGTTGCCATGGAACGAACTCGTTGTCTCCAAGTCCCAGAATCTCGGACTTGGAGCGCTGCCCCGATGCGACGGCAAGGACCATTTCGAGGATCTCGGCCCCCTTCTGGCCGATCGACCTGCCTTCCGACAGGATGTCTCCGCAATTCACGTCCATGTCGTCGGGCATCGCGCGGTAGAGCGAATCGTTCGTGGCCACCTTGATCGTCGGCGCGGGTTTCGAACCGAAGGCGGATCCGCGTCCGGTCGTGAAGACGACGATCTGCGCGCCCCCGGCGATCTGGCCGGTTGCCGAGACCGGATCGTATCCGGGCGTATCCATGAAGACGAAGCCCGGCGATGTTACCTTTTCGGCGTAGTCGTAGAAGGCGGTGAGAGGGGTCGTTCCGCCTTTCGCAGCCGCGCCGAGCGACTTTTCGAGGATCGTGGTCAGCCCGCCCTGCTTGTTTCCGGGGCTCGGGTTGTTGTCCATGCTGCCGCCGTTCATCTCGGTGTAGCGTTCCCACCACCGGATGCACGCAATCAGGCGCGCCGCCACGTCGGGCGTGGCGGCACGGCGGAGAAGAAGCTGCTCGGCTCCGTAGATCTCTGGCGTCTCGGACAGGATCGCGGTGCCGCCCAGCCCGACGAGCAGATCCGACGCCGCCCCGAGCGCCGGGTTCGCGGTGATGCCCGAAAATCCGTCCGAACCGCCGCACTGCAGGGCAAGGCGCAGGGCCGAAGCGGGGCAGTCCTCGCGCCGGATCCGGTTCACCTCCGGAAGCAGCTCCGCGACCTTCGCCTTGATCGCGGCGATCGTGGCGCGCGTGCCCCCCGTCTCCTGGATGGTCAGCCCGTGAAAGCGGCCGGCATCGGCGGCCCCGAAGCTCTGCCTCATCCGCGCCACCTGCATGACCTCGCAGCCGAGGCCGACGAAGACGGCGGCACCGACGTTGGGATGTGTCGCATGGCCCCAGAGAACGCGCTGGAGAATATCGACTCCGGGTCCTTCGGCCGCCATGCCGCAGCCCGTTCCATGGGCGAAGGCCACGATCCCGTCCACGTTCGGATACCCCGCCAGCACCCCGGAGGCCTCGATCTCGAAAGCTGCGCGGCGGATGACGGTGGCCGAACAGTTCACCGTGGCGCAGAGGGCGATGTAGTTGCGGGTCCCGATGTCGCCGTTCGCCCGCCGGTAGCCGCGGAATGTCCGGGGCTCGACCGCCGGGATCGCCGCGCGGGCGGCCGCCAGGTCGGCACCGATCCGGTAGTCCCGATCGTGGTCCGAGAAGGCGCAGTTGTGCACGTGGACGTGCTCGCCAGGCTGGATGTCGGCGGTGGCGTGGCCGATGATCTGGCCGAACTTGACCACCTCGGTACCGGCCGGGATCGCCACCCGGGCGAGCTTGTGGCCTCCGGCAACGGGCCGCGCAAGCGGCACACCCGAGCCAAGCGGCCGGGATCCGGCTGCGGCCCGCTCGGGCAGGATCGCCACGGTGTCGGCGGGATTGAGAACGATCGGCTCTCGCATGACATTGCCCCCGCGCGCCGGTAAGCCACCCCGCGCGGGGTCGGATGGCACGCCGTTCCAGTCATAGCGCCCGGCGAACTGACATGCCAGCAGCGTCAGCGGGTCGCCCGCGCCTGGAAACGCCACAGACGCCAGAGACCGAGCGCCACGAGCGGCACGGACATCGCAACCATCGTCCTGATCCAGACCCCCGCAAGATACCAGTGCGCAAGGGTCAGGAGGGCGGCGAGGTAGACCCACCGGTGCAGCGCCTTCCATCCGGGACCCATCCGGCGGACGGACCTGTCGGTCGATGTCAGGGCCAGTGGAAACATGATCGCAAGGGCGATCCATCCGGTGACGATCTCGGGGCGCAGAAAGGAATAGAGGACGTCTTCCAGCGTGGCGCGTGCCAGCCAGGCGGCCAGATGCAGAAGCGAATAGACGAACGAGGCCACGCCGAGATGGCGGCGAACGTTGCCCCGCAGCCACGCGACCGGGCCGAGCAGCCGCAGGAGCGGCGTCACGAAAAGGGTCGCCGCAAGAAACACCCCCGCCACCATTCCGGTGACGTTGTTGTAGGCAAAGCGGATGCCTGCGAGGGCGGCCGCCACCATCGCGATGGCTGGCAGTGAAAGGATGATCCAGAACAGGTACGGCCGGTTCCGGCGAGGCGCCGGGATCATGATCGGACCGCCTCCCGAGGCCCCGGACGGACGGGCGCGCCAGCCTCCGCCGGCGGGCCCGTTTGCGGCACCACGGGCGGCCTATTCGGCCGCAAGTGCCGTCTGCGCCTGGTTCTCGCGCTTGATCTCGAATTCCTCGTGGTAGGAACGCTCGACGTTGACGGTCCAGACGTTGTGCTTCTCGCCCAGGATGTTGCGGGCGGCCAGCATCGCCGACAGCATCGAGTGGTCCTGGTTGTTGTAGCGGTGCAGTCCGTTGCGTCCGACGGTCTGGAAGTTCTCGAGCGAGCCGATCCACGCCTCGATGATGTCCAGAGCGGCGCGGTAGTCTCCGTCATAGACCGGGTAGGCCTTGGGCTGACGGATGATCGCCGCGTCGATGACATCGGCAGCCTTCGCCAGGCCCAGGCTTTCCAGCTCGGCCGAGGCGAGCGCACGAAGCTCGGTGTCCGACATGTTCCAGAGCCCGTCGCCCTGCTGGCAGAAATACTCCATGCCGATCGACGCCGTGTCCTGGTCGGGAAGCATTTCCTTCGACCAGGCGCGGAAGTTCTGGATGCGCCCCACCTTCACCTGCGGTGAATGGATGTAGATCCAGTTGTCCTTGAACGGGTCGGCATGGTCGAGCACCAGCGTGACGATCAGGAAGTCGCGGTAGCGCAGCTTGTTGGCCGCTTCCACCACTTCCGGCGGCGGCGGCGGATCGAAGGAATGGATGAGGTCGCGCAGAGCCATCGAATTGATGAAGTGCTCGCCCGCGACCCGTTCGATCACCGGCGCGCGGCCATCCTCGTGCCAGTGCTTCACATCGATCGAGGTCACGCGCTTGCCGGTGCGGTTGACCTGGACCACTTCCGAGCGGAGCTCGACCTTGCCGCCGCGCTGTTCGATCAGTTCCTGCGTCTTTTCCCACATCATGCCCGGGCCGAGGCGCGGATACTGGAATTCCTCGATCAGGCTCGTCGTGTCGTTCGCGCCCGTGATCGCGTTCCAGACCGCCTTGAACAGCGACAGGTTCTTGATCCGCTGCGCCGCCCAGTCGGCACGGATCTCGCGCGGGTTGATGCCCCAGACCTTCTGCGTGTAGCTGCGGAAGAAGTGCATGTAGAGGCGGCCGCCGAAACGGTTGATGACCCACTCCTCGAAGCTCTCTTCGGTCTTGTACGGGCGGACCTGCCACTTGAGATAGGACAGCATGATCCGAAGCGACTCGTAGGGTCCGATGTTGCGGAGCGCGTTCACGAGCTTCAGGGGGTAGTCGAAGAACTTGCCGCGGTAGTAGATGCGGCTCAGGCGCGGGACGGTGATGAAGTCGTCCTGCAGCACCTCGTTCCACATGTCCTCGACTTCCTTCACCTTCGTGAAGAAGCGATGCCCGCCGATGTCGAAGCGGTAGCCGTTGTGCGATTCGGTGCGCGCGATGCCGCCCACCATGTCCGAACCTTCGTACACAAGCGGCGTGAAGCGCCCGCTACGCTTCTGCAGTTCGTAGGCTGCCGTCAGGCCCGCAGGACCGCCACCGATGACCACAACGGGAATACCGGAATTCATAACCTTGTCAGACACCACCACTTATCCCCGTTCAATCCAAATGCATCTCGCCAACGCCCCGTGACTATACAGGAGGCCGGGTGCCGCTCCAAATCTTCTTCACGTCCCTGCCCCCCGCTCCGTAGCCCAAACGTCATCAATGTCTATTTTTTCCCTGTTTCGTCTCGATATGAGCCAAAATCACCGCGGCTTCCTTAACACTTGCTTCACGCCGGCACCCATGGCGTGCCACGCAGAACCGGGCGGTCCGTGCGATTCGACGGCGACTCGCGGGGCGCGCCGGACGGCCGGACCGACGGCGACAGCGGAGCGGCGCCATGGACGGGATGCCGGATTTCCTTGTGATCGGGGCCGCTCGGGCGGGCACGACGGCGATCCATTCGTTTCTCCGCCAGAGCCCGCAGATCTTCATGCCCGTCCAGAAAGAGACGAACTTCTTCGCCTACGAGGACGAGACGCTGACCGTGCGGGGTCCGGGCGCGGACTTCATCAACAACTCCGTCACGCGGCTCGAAGACTACCGCCGGCTTTTCGAGGGCGCAGGACCGGGACAGATCCTGGGAGAGGCGTCGCCCCTCTATCTCCATGTGCCGAAAGCACCCGAACGCATCCGGCGGCACGTTCCGGACGTGCGCATGGTGGCCGTCCTTCGAAATCCCATCGACCAGGCGTTTTCGCACTTCCTCTACGCGACGAAGTGCCGGATCGAACCGGTCGAGGACTTTGCCGAGGCCCTCTCGCTCGAGGAGGAGCGGCTGGCGGCCGGCTGGCAGCCGCTCTTCGGCTACTCCCGTTTCCCAAGATACGCCGAACAGATCGAGCGCTACTTCGCGCTCTTTCCGCGGGACCGGTTCCTGATCCGCACCTACGACGATTTCCTGTCCGACCCGGCGCGGCTTGTGGCGGACATCCTGGCCCACATCGGTGCGGATCCCGGCTTCCGGCCGGATCTGACCGAGGGCATCAACGCTGGCGGGCGGCCGAAGAGCAAGGCGTTGCAGGATTTCCTGATGAAGCCCAATCCGGTCACGCGGGCCATCGGGCTGGTCGTCCCCCAGCCGACCCGGCTCCGCATCCGCGACAGGCTTGCCCAGATGAACCTGCGCCGGGACGAAAGGATGCCGGCTGCGGCGAGGGCGATCCTGCGCGACCGTCTCGCGCCCGACATCGAGCGGCTCGGACCGTTGATCGGGCGCGACCTTTCCGCCTGGCTCGACTGAGTCAGATCTTAACCAGCCGGCCGTCGCCGACCAGAAGGCCGCGCGCTTCGAACGCGTTGCGCGTGTCGAGAACAAGCCGGGCGGCACGGGCCACCGCTGCGTAATCGACCTCCGTGTGATCGGTCGTGACCAGAACGGCGTCGTAGTCCGACACCGAGGGCTCGGTCAGCGGTTTCGAGATCCGTCCTGCCAGCGCGGCGTGGTCGCGGGTGGGCGGAAGCACCGGGAAGAGCGGGTCGTGATAGTCGCAGGACGCGCCCATCGCCTCGAGAGCCCCGAGGATGCGGAGCGCCGGGCTTTCCCGCGTGTCCTCGACATCCTTCTTGTACGCAATGCCCAGGATCAACACCCGCGCCCCGTTCACGGCCCTGCCGCGCCGTCCGAGTTCCACCGCGACGCGGTCGGCGATTCCCTGCGGGGCGCGTTCGTTCGCGCCGTGCGCCAGCTCGACGAGCGGAAGCCCGGCTCCGGCCTCGCGTGCCCGCCACGCCAGATAGACCGGCGACACCGGAATGCAGTCGCCCCCGATCCCGGGGCCCGGATAGAACGGCATGTAGCCGAAGGGTTTGGTCGCCGCGGCCCGGACCACCTCCCACACGTCCACGCCCATGGCGTCGAGCGCGACCTTGAACTCGTTCACCAGCGCGATGTTCACGGTGCGAAAACTGTTCTCTACCAGCTTCACGGCCTCGGCGGTCGCCGCGCTCGAGACCGGGACGGTCCGCGCCACGATCCCCGAATAGAACAGATCCGCGAGGTCGCGCGAACGGGTGTCGTCCGCACCCACGATCTTCGGAATGGACCGCGTCGAGAAGCTGCGGTTCCCCGGGTCTTCGCGTTCCGGCGAGAAGGCGAGGAAGAAATCCAGCCCCGCCTTCAGTCCTCCCTGTTCGAGCATCGGCCGGACGACGCCTGCCGTCGCGCCCGGCCAGACCGTGCTCTCTAGGACGACGAACTGCCCCGGACGCAGTTTCGCGGCGATGGTCGCCACGGCCTTGCGTACATAGGACAGATCCGGCTCGCGCGTGGCCGACAGCGGCGTGGGCACGCAGATCAGGATCACGTCCATGTCCGGCAGCCGGTCGAAATCCCCGGTGGCGCCGAAGCGGCCGCTTGCGACGGCCTTGGCGACGCGATCCTCCTCGAAATACGAGATCACCCGCCTGCCGGCGTTGATGTCCGTCACGCGCGCAGCGCTGAGATCGAATCCCGTGGCGCGGAACCCCTGTTCGCTGATGGTCAGCGCAAGCGGCAGGCCGACATAGCCCAGCCCGACGACGCCGACATGCGCCCCGCGCGATGCGATCCGGTCCCTGAGGGTCGAGAAGAAGGAGAAACCACCCGTGTTCACGGCGACTCACGCAAGTTCGGTCCGGCAGCGCCGCAGCATAGGGGGGCCGCGGGCCGGTTCGGAGTCCTTCCGGCAGATTCGTTCAGGAAGGGTGCGGCATCGTTCGCAATTCCGGGACAACCCATGGCAGTCACCGCCTTTGCTGCCCGATCTCGTCCAGACCCTGCCGCAAGGTCACCTGCGGCATGAAGCCGAGCCGAAGTGCGGTCGCGCCGGGGGGAAGCGCCGGCCGGGCGGTGTAGAGATCCAGCATGAACCGGTCGGGCCAGAGCGGACCCGCCCGCCCGCGGAACCGCCGCAGCGCCCCGGCCGCGGCCTCGACGCGGGCGTGCCCGACGTGCCGCCGGAGCACGGCACTGACCCGGGCGGCCAGCGGCGGACCGCTCCCGGCGTCTGCCGCCGCCGTCCCGGGTCCGAGACGCGCCGCAACTTCCGCGGCCGGCAGACGGAACAGGCCCGCACCACCCGCGATCGCCGCGAGGCCGGAGATGTAATCCTCCCAGGCGACGGGCGGCGCGCTCACGATGAACCGCTCGTGGCCGAGTTCCGGCAACTCTGCCGCGGCCACCGCCGCAGCCGCCACGTCCTCGGCATGGACGAGCGCCGCCAGCCCCGCCGGCTCGGGCAGCACCAGTCCCCCGGACGCCAGCGCACGCAGGGGAATTTCCGTCCAGAGCGCGCTTCCCGAGCCATAGACCAGCGTGGGTTGCAGGATTGCGGCCTCGATGTCCGATGCCAGGAGGCGTCGCTCCATGGCGATCTTCGCCTGCCGGTAGGCGCCCCCGCCGGGGCTTCCCCATGTCTGGTCCTCACGCAGCACGCCATCGGGCCAGCCGTCGTAGACGACGATGGAACTGGCATGGACGATGCGCCGCACCCCGCCGTCACGCGCCGCCGCGAGCACGCCGTCGAACGCGGCGAGGTTGCCCGCTGCGCCGTCGCGGATGTCGTAGGCTAGGTGGAAAAGCACGTCGGCCCCGGCGATCGCCGCCCGCAGGCTCTCGGGCCGTGCAAGGTCGGCCGCTACCCTCCGCACGGCCGCTCCGACGGGGTGCAGGGGCCTGCTCCGCAGCGGCGCCCGCCGTTCCACCGCCGTGACCGCCGCCCCCCTCGCAACGAGCGCCGCGACCAGGCGACGCCCGATGAATCCCGCCGCGCCCGTCACCACGACGTTCCGGCCGGCCAGCGCCCCTGCGCCCGAGGACGATCCCGACACTTGCACCCCTTCGCTGCGTGAGGCAGCCTATCGGCATTGCGGCACGGAAGAAAACTGTTTCCGGGGGCGCGATCGTCCAGGGCTGCCGCGGTGCGAAGCAGGCTCTGCGTCGGTGGGTAAGTCGGTGGGTAAAAGGTGTTGGCGAGGTCACATGCAGGTTCTCATCACCGGCGGGGCGGGGTTCATCGGGTCGCATCTGACCGACCGGCTGATCGCCGAGGGCCATGTCGTTACCGTCCTCGACGACTTCTCGTCGGGGCGGCGCGAGAACCTTGCAGGGGTGGCGCAGTCGCCACGTCTCCGCGTGGCCGAGGGATCTGTCCTCGACGCGGCGCTCGTCTCCGACCTTGTGGCAAGGGCAGAGACCGTCTTTCATCTGGCCGCCGCGGTGGGCGTCAGGCTCATCATGGACGCTCCCAGCCGGTCCATCCTGACCAACGTGAACGGAACCGAGAACGTGCTGAAGGCAGCGGTCGCGCACGGACGCCAGACCTTCGTGGCCTCCACGTCCGAAGTCTACGGGAAGGCGTCGAAATTCCCCGTCCGCGAGGATGACGACCTGACCATCGGGTCGACAAGGAACCTGCGCTGGTCCTACGCCTGCGCCAAGACGCTCGACGAATTCCTGACCTTCGCCTATGTGCGCGAAGCCGCGCTTCCGGCGGTGGTGCTGCGGTTCTTCAACACCGCCGGGCCCCGCCAGACCGGCCGCTACGGAATGGTTCTTCCGACCTTCGTGCAGGCCGCGCTCGAAGGCCGGCCGCTTCAGGTTCACGGCACAGGCGCGCAGACCCGTTGCTTCGGCCACGTTTCGGACGTGATCGAGGCCATGGTCCGCCTGATGACGGTGCCCGCCGCCCACGGGCAGGTGTTCAACGTGGCGAATGACGAGGAAGTCTCGATCCGCGGGCTTGCCGAACGGGTTGTCGCGCTGACCGGCTCGGAGTCGAGGATCGAGTTCGTCCCCTATTCCTCGGTCTATCCCGAAGGCTTCGAGGACATGGCACGCCGCCTCCCCGATGTCTCGAAGCTCGAGCGCTGCATCGGTTTCCGTCCCCGCCGCGGACTGGACGAGATCATTGCGGACGTCATTTCCGAAAAACGCGCCGCGCTTGCGGCCTGACGGGTGGTCACATGCAGATGCAACGGCGTGACCTTCTGGCACTCGGAGCGATCCTTCTGGTCGCTCTCGCGCTGCGGATTCCGGGACTGAACGGACCGCTCTGGTTCGACGAGATCACGACGGTCGCGACCCATCTGCGCCTGCCCTGGTTGCAGATGATGACCGACTATTCGATGAACTATCACTACCTCCACGACGTTTTCGCCAAGGCGTTCATCGCGGTCTTCGGGGAAGAGCCCTGGGCCATCCGCATGACCGCGCTGATCTTCGGGCTTGCGTCGATCGCGGCCGCATGGGCGCTGGCGCGGCAGGTGGCGGGCGTGCCGGTCGCGCATGCCACGGCGCTTCTGCTGGCGACGAACTACCACCAGATCTGGTTCTCGCAGAACGCCCGGGGCTATACGGGTCTCGCCTTCTTCGGCACCGTCGGGGTGATCCTGTTCCTGCGCGGCATCGCCGAGCCGCGCCGTTCGACATGGCTCTGGTTCGGTGCGACGCTCGCCGCTTCGGTGTTCACGCACCTCACCGGGGCCTTCCTCTACGCCGCGCTCGGGCTCGTCTGGCTTGCGCTCGCGCTCGGGAAGGGCGGGCGGGAACTCTGGGTCAACCCGCTCCTCGGCTTCCTCGCAGGCGGCGTGGCGACCCTCCTTCTCTACCTGCCGGTCATGCCCAGCCTCATCGAGACCGTGGGGGCGGTCTCGGCCACCTCTGCCGTGGACCCGATGCAGGAATACCAGTCGCCGCTCTGGGCCGCCGCCGAGGCGTTCCGGACCGCGCTCGGCGAGGGCAATCCGCTGATCCCCGTCGCCGGTCTCCTCGTCGTCGCGCTCGCCTTCACGGGTGCGGTCGCCCTGCGCAGGGCTGCGCCGCTGTTCCCGGTGATCGTGGCGGTGCACATCGCGCTGACCGTCACGGCGCTGATGGCGCTGGGAATGCGGATCTGGCCGCGATTCTTCTTCGTGGACATCGCATTCCTGATGATCCTGCTTGTCGAGGGTGTGCGGTTCCTGTGCGACCGGCTCGCCCGGGCCGCAGCCGGCCGCCTGGGGGGCCGGGTGACGGCCCGCAGCCTGTTCCTGCCCGCCGCGGCGGGGATGGTGCTGCTGTCGCTTCCGCTCGCCGCGCGGAACTACCGCGCGCCCAAGCAGGATCTGGAGGGTGCCTACAGGTTCGTCGAAGCCGCCCGCAGACCGGACGAGCGCGTCTTTGCCGTGGGCCAGGCCGCCTCGGCCTTCACCGGCTTCTACGGGGCGGACTGGGCTGTCCTGATGGACGGGACCGGATACCGCGCCGCCATGGCCAGACCCGGCCCGGTGACCTTCGTCGTCGCGTTCCCCGGGCGCGTGTTCCGGATCATCCCCCAGATGGCCAGGGACCGCGGCACCGTCCTGACCGAGGTGAAGTGGTTCCCGGGCACGCTCGGGGACGGCGGGGTCGCCGTCCTCCGGCGTGACTGAGATGGCGGATGTCGTCATAGGATCCGGTCCGTCCGGCATCGCCGCCGCCAGCGCGCTGGTGGCGCAGGGACGCAAAGTCATCCTGCTCGACGGCGGTGGCCGGCCTTCGCCCGGAGACGAGGCGAGGCGTGAGGCGATGGCGTCCTCGTCGCCCGACGACTGGACGCCCGCCGACCGCGACGGCTGGAGGGCGGCCCAGTACGCCGCCCCGCCCGGACAGGTGCGGCGCTTCGGATCGGACTTCGCGATGGAACCCGAAGCCGCCACCTTCGACGGCGCCGGAGGCATCGCCCTGCGTGCAAGCCGGGCCGAGGGCGGGCTTTCGAACCTGTGGGGCGCGGCCGTGCTGCCCTACAGCCCGCACGACACCCGCGACTGGCCGGTATCGCCTGCCGAGATGGCGCCGCACTACCGCGCGGTCGCCGCGCTTCTGCCGATTGCCGGTCAGCCCGACGATCTCGAGGCGCTCTTCCCCTCCGTGCCGATGAGGGGTCGTCAGCCCCTCGACCCGTCGCCGCAGGCCGGCGAACTGATGGCACGGCTTGGCCGGCGTCGTGACCGCCTGCGCGCCCTCGGCGTCACCGTCGGGGCCGCGCGTCAGGCGGTGGGCGACGGGTGCCGCGCCTGTGCGATGTGCCTGCACGGCTGCCCATGGGGTCTCATCTGGTCCGCCCGCAGGTCGATCGCGGACCTCGCGCCGGTGGTCGATCACCGCCCGGGACAGGTCGCCCTCGCCCTCGCCGAGGACGCCGCCGGAGTGACGGTGACGCTTGCCGGCGGAGAGACCCTGCGATGCGGGCGTGTCTTCGTCGCCGCCGGCGTGCTCGAGACGGCACGGATCATGCTCGCCTCGTTCCCGGCGCTTGAGGTCGTGACGCTGCGGGACAGCCAGCAGGCCTTCCTCCCCATGCTGACGGGGTGGCGGAGCAGACCGAGGCCGGATAGCGCGCGGCTTCACACGCTGGCCCAGATCTTTGCCGAAATCGACGATCCGCGCATCTCGCCGCGCCTTGTCCACGCCCAGATCTACACCTGGAACGACTTCTACCGGCGCGATCTTCTGCAGCGCTTCGGCCGGCTGCCTTTTGCGCCGACCGTCCTCGATGCCCTGTCGCTCAGGCTCGTCGTCGCGCAGATGTTCCTGCACTCCGACCATTCGGCCCGGCTCGTCCTCCGGCTCGGTCGGGACGGGCGCCTCGGCGCCACGGTCGGGACGAACGCGGAAACGGGCCAGGTGACGGGCCGGGCGCTGAAGCGGCTGGCGCGCGCCTTCCGGGCCGCCGGGCTGATCCCGCTCACCCCCGCTTCGCGGCGCGGGACGCCGGGGTCGGGTTTCCACGCCGGAGCTTCCTTTCCCATCCGCCCCGGCGGCGGTCCGGGGGCAAGCGACATTCTCGGCCGGCCGCTCGGACTGAAGCGCGTCCACCTCGTCGATGCGTCGAGCCTGCCTGCCATTCCCGCGACGACAATCACCCTCGGCGTCATGGCGAACGCCCACCGCATCGCCGATTGGACCGCCCGGGCAGAGGCCTGAACGCCCCGGGCCTCAGCCTGGCGCGCCGGTCTCGAAAACTCCCGCGTCGAGCATCCTTGCAAGCGCGCCATCGCCGCGCCGGTGCGCCGCGCGCGCGAGCAGGTCGGCGTAGCGCGCCAGCACCCGATCCTCGCGCCAGTGCCGCTCGAACGCCGCCCGCGCCGCGGCGCCCATTCGCATCCGTTCGGAAGGATCGGACCGGAACCGGCGCAGGGCGGCTGCGAGCTCGTCCGCCGTTGCGAAGAGCGCACCCGCATCGGCCGCCTCCACGATCTCGGGAAAGGGGCCGAGCCGCCGCGCCACGACCGGCGTTCCGATGCGGAAGCTTTCGATCAGGACGATGCCGAAGGTCTCGTAGCAGACCGAGGGCACCAGCAGCCCGAGCGCGCCCCGGTAGTAGGCGGCCAGGTCGTCGGGCGATTTGCGGCCGAGGAAGTGCACACATGGATTGCCCGCGGCGAGCTGCTTCAGCTCGCCGGCGTAGTCGCCGTCCCCGACGATCAGGAGGTCGGCGTCGGGGCAGCGCTCGAATGCCGGGAGAACATCCTGCAGTCCCTTGATCTTCTCGAGCCTCCCGACGAACAGGAAATAGGGGCGCGGATGGCCCCGGAAGGGGACGATGGCGGAAGGATCGAGGTCGGGGAGGTAGTAGGGAACCACCTCCATCGGCTGGCGCAGACCGAACTCGGCGTGCTTGCGGCGGCTGAATTCGCTCTTGGCGACGATGACATCGACCTTGTCGAGCTGCCGGTCAAGATAGCCGGTCATCCGCCAGATCTGGGGCGGCCGACGGTAGCTTATCTGGCAGCGGAGGCAGTCGCGGGCGTCGCAGAGCTCCCGGCCATAGCGCCACAGCACATGCGTCGGGCAGACCAGCCAGTGTTCGTGCGCCTCATAGACCTTGAGAGCATCGCCGTAATCGAACAGCCCCGGTCCGCCGACGAGCGACACGTTGTTGTACCACACGATGTCCGGGCGCCGATCCGCGAGGATTGCCCTGATTTCCCCGGCCCGGAGGATGGGGCGGCCGGTCTGCTGCGTGAGAAGATTCGGCAACAGTCCGATGCGGCTGCGGAACCCGATGCGCCGGACCCCGTCCGCCGCTTCGGCCGCGCCGGGCGGACTGCCGCCGAGGAGAAGATAGGCGTCCTCGGGGTGCACGACCGTGACGTCGTGGCCGCGGCGCGCCAGTGACCGGGCCAGCCGCTGCACACCGATGCCGTCCCCGCCGAAGTTGTAGGGCGGGTAGAAGGTCGTGAACATCACGATGCGAAATGACCGCATCGGGGCCATCAGGTCGCTCCGGTGGTTTTCGCGTCGGTCGCCGCGGCAGACGCGGGATCGAGCATGAACGTCCTGAGAAGGTCAAGCCGGTCGCGCAGGAACACCGCCGACAGTGCCGCGAACACGGCCGCTCCGGTCAGCACACCCAGGGCAAGTCCGGCGGCGGGCGAGGCCGGCGCGAGCGCGCCCGTCACCAGCGCCACGGAACCCGCCATCGGCACTGCCAGAAGGGCCGGCGCAAGGTGGGGCGCAAGCAGTGCGCGAACCGGAACGCGGGCGATGCGGGCCGTGATGAACACCCTCGCCGGCCAGACGATCCAGTGCGCCACCGCAAATCCGGTGACGACGCCCGCAGGACCCCAGGGCAGGGCAAGCGCCGCCAGGGCAGCGCCGGTCAGAACGAGCGCCCAGGCGGCGGCGGTCTGGGCGGCGGCGCGGCCTGAGGCAAGGCAGAAAGCCTGCGGAACCCGGTCGATGCAGGCATTTGCTCCGACAAGGGACAACACGGCAAGGATCGGGGCGGCATCCGCCCAATCCGGACCGACCGCCACCTCGACGAAGGGTCGTGCAAGGATCGCAACCCCGGCGAAGAGCGGAAACCCGACCGGTCCGGCAAGCCGCGCGAGCGCAACGAGCAGGTCCGACGACCGGCCTCCCTCTCGGCTGATCGCGGCAAAGACGGGCTGCGCCGCCACCCTCACCGGTGTCACGATCAGGAACGACAGAAGTTCGACGATGCGCCACGCGACCGTGTAGAATCCGACGGCCACGGGTCCGAGCGTCGCGCCGAGCAGCAGCGCCGGCGCCTGGGCGGCGGCCAGTTCAGCGGCCCGCAGGCCGGCGACGGCTCCGCCGAAGTGCGCCGCCCGGCGCAGGCTCTGCCGGTCCGTCTCGAGGCCGGGCCGCCAGTCCACCGCGACCCAGGCGAGCGCGATGTTGGTGACCACGACGGCAAGGCGCTGGCCGAGAAGGCTCCAGACCCCGTACCCCGCCGCGGCCATGCCGATGCCCACCGCCCCCCCCGCCACCACCCCTGCGATGGCCCGGATGGCCAGGGCGCGGAACCGCAGTTCGCGCCGCAGGATCGCCACGGGCACCGCCGTCGCCGCAATCAGCGGCACGGTCGTCATGAGCCATGGAACGAGCCGGGCGATCTCGGGTTGGCCATAGAGCGCAGCCAGCGCCGGGGCGGCGGCCGTCACGGCAGCGAACAGGACGGCACCGAACCCCGCCAGAAGCCAGAATGCTGCATTCAGGTCGGCGCGCGTCGGCGACGGGTTCGAGAGCAGCCCCTCGGAAACCGAGTCGCGCACAAGAAATTCCGACAGGGTCACGAACACGCCCGCCATGGCCAGGATGCCGAAGCTTTCGGCCCCGAGCATCCGCGCCAGAACAAGGAAGAGCGCGAATCCGATCGCCTGCTCGATCCAGTTTCCCGCCGCGATCCAGGCCACCCCGGTGCTGAAGGACCTCTTGCCCATCCCCGTGCCCATCCCCGTGCCCGTCATCGACGGCGCGCCGCCAGGGCGTTGCCCGGGGGATCGGCGCATCACGGCCGGATCGCCGTCCAGGGCTTCCGCACCGCGGCGCGGATCGTGCGCAGTGTGCGGCGCTGCGCAAGGTAGAGCGCGCCCTGTCCCGCGAGGTGACGCTCCCAGATGCGGCGGTCGCGGTAGTAGTACATCTCGATCCTCGGCAGGTCATGGAGATCGTCCCCGTCCGCGGCCGTGCCGAGCGTGGTGCCCGCCGATGTCTCGTAGTGGCGCGCGACGGCCCGCCGTGTTGCAGGCCGCGTCAGGCCGTAGGGCGGTGCAAAGTGAGGCACGCGCCTGCCCAGCCTGTCCTCGATCTCGCGCCTGGCCACCACGAGCTCCTGTTCCAGCGCAGCGGGCGCGAGCGCCGTCAGGTCAGGGTGGCTGACGGTGTGGCTTCCGAACAGCACACCCTCGCCGGCAAGCGCCCGGATCACGTTCCATCCCATCAGCGGACGCGGCGGATCGGCCGTTCCCCGCCAGCCCTCCGACCTGCCGATGAACCCTGTCGGGAGATAGACGATCGGGCGGAAGCTGCGGCGTTCGAGGATCGGCCAGGCCACCGCGGCGAAATCCTCGAAACCGTCATCGAAGGTCAGGATGACCGACCGCGGCGCAAGCGCCCTGAGGCCCCGGCGTGCCTCCAGCAGGTCATCAAGCGTCAGCACGGGCAGGCCCGAGGACGCAAGGACCTCCATCTGCATCGCGAAGACATCGGGCGCGATGGCGGTGGGGCCGCCATGTCCCGAGATCGAGTGATACATCAGGATGTCGATCACCGGCCTCCGCATCCCGTCAGTCCTCGACCCTGTGGCTTTCGAAATCGTGACGGTGCGCGGCCCAGGCGGCATCATCGACCGACCCGTCGCTCTTCAGGCTGGCCGCCGCGGCATAGGCCATCGCAAAGGCATGATGGGTGTTGTCATGCGCGAAAAGGCCCTGCCGGCCGAATGAGAGGAGTCCCTTCAGGCCCATAAGATAGCTGTCGATCCTCTCGAAATGCCGCCGGTAGTCGAGATCGTAGACGGGATAGGCGTGTGCAAGCCGCCGGGTCTCGCAGCGGATGACCGGGACGGTCACGGGAAGTCCGACACCGCCCAGCCAGCTTGCGAAGCGGCGCCCGAGCTCCGCGTCGGACATGTCCCACCACGATTCCCCCGGGTCGCAGGGCAGTTCGGCGCAGAGGACCGTGCGGTCCCGCGGTTCTCCGGCAGAACTGTAGTTCTTCGGTTCGGACATCCGGCTGATCGGGATCGACGCTTCCGGGAAATAGTGCGCGTCGTACTCGGTGAACCTGTCTGTGCCGAGGACGAGGTAGACGAGGATCATTCCGCGAAACCGGATGGACCGCGCAGCCTGCACGACGTCGGGTGGCGGTGGCGGGTCGAGCAGGCGGACGACGGTGGTCAGCGGTATGGTCGAATAGACCTGATCGCTGTCGATCCGCCGCTCCCGCCCGTTGTCGCGGACGTAGATGCCCGTCACCTCGCCGTTCTGGTGGCGGATCCGGGTCACATCGGCGTTGAAGCGGAACTGCGCGCCCTGTGCGGCCGCCCGGTCCGCCATAGCTGCGCTGATCTGGCCGAAACCCCGCCGCGGATAGTAGAACCGGCCCGTCGTCGGTCCTTTCATCCCCGGCAGCATCCGCAGCATCCTGGCGAGGATCCTGCCGACCGACGAACCCGAAACCCGCCTCTCGGCCAGCGTCACGGCCAGCCTGTCGGGGTCGAGACCCCAGAGCTTTCTCACATACGGGAAATAGAAACTCTCCGCGATGGTCGGCCCAAGACCGTTCAGGAGGACCGTGGAAAAGCTCGCTTCGCCCGCGGGTGGCCGCCTGCGGAACGGCTTCAGGGCCATGTCGGCCAGCAGGGACGCCGCGAAGGGCTTGGGCAGGCGCATCAGGGCGTCGGCCGGCTTGAGCGGGAAGTGGATCCATCTGCCGCCGAGCCGGATGCGGCCATGGCGGGGCTGGAGGAGAAGATCGTCGCCGAGCAGCGCCTTCACGTCTGCGACGACCTCGGGGTCGGCGACCGGGTGGAACCGGTGCGAGCCGTAGTCGCACCAGATTCCGTCGATCTGGAACGAAGCCGAATTGCCCCCCGCTACCGGCGCGCGCTCATAGACCGTCACATCCGCCTTGCGGTCCTTGGTCAGCGCATAGGCCGCCGCGATCCCCGCCGGACCGGCACCGAGCACGGTCACGCGCGGCCTGGCGTTCGCCGGCCGCGCGCTCAGGGCCGATGCCACATCCTCGATCTTCATGTCGTCCGTCACCCCTTACTCTTTCACCGATGCGGGCCGCCGCAGACGCACCCCGCCAATCGCAAGCACGGCCGCCCCGAGTGCGCCCGACGCGTAGAGCACCGCCTGCCACACGAGGCCCGACGCCACCACCTCGGCCGGGTCAGCGCCGAAGGGCGTCATCAGCGCGGCGAGCGACGCCTCGCGCAGACCGAGCCCGCCGAGCGAGACGGGGAGGACGGCGATGATCTTTGCCAGCGGCCATGCAAACAGCCAGACGGCAAAGGGCTCGTCCACACCCACGGCGCGCCCGAGCGCCATCGACAGGAAGATGAACAGGATCTGCACTGCCATCGACACGGCGAGCGAAACCGCCAGCAGCACGGGACGCTTGCCGAGACTCGTGAAGGCATCCGCCGTGCGCAGCGCGAGGCCGCGGCCCGGAAGCGCCGGAAAATGCTGCCAGAGTTGCACCACGATGCCCGGGCGAAGGAAGACGACGACACCGATCAGCACCAGGACGGGCACCGATATCTCCGCCGCGCGGCCTGCGCCGCCGGCGTCGTCCGCCAGCAACCCGATCCCGATCACCGACAGGCAGGCAAGGCCGAGCGTGTCGATCAGCCGGTCCGCGACTGCCCCGGCCGCCACCGCGGCACCGTCGCGCATGCGCATCTGGGCCACTCCCGCGCGGACGGCATCGCCCCCCGCTGCCCCCGGCAGCCAGAGGTTTGCGGCCAGCCCCGCGAAATGCGCCTGAAGCGCCACCAGGAACGGGATGCGCCGGTCGATGAGCAGCCACCACTTCGCCGCCGCGACCGCGTGGCCCGCAAGGAACAGCCCGACGACCGCCGGAAAGAGCGCCGGCGGCACGCGCGAGATCCCCTCCGCCACGGCCTCGATCGGCAGGAACCAGAAGATGAGGCCGAGCAAGAGCGCCGAACCGGCGGCCCGGATCACCCATCGCGTCAGTCCCTTTCTCCGCCCGTCCCCCGACATCACGGCCTCAGATGCAGGCGCGAGATCATGTCGGCGATCAGCCCGAGAGACCAGATGATGAGCGCCGACAGATACGCGAAGATGGTGGATTCCGACAGGTTGTCCATCCAGATGTCGTAGAGGAACTTCAGCGTCCCGAGGCCGATCAGAACCAGCCCGAGCGGAATGAACACTCTCAGCGGATTGAAGAGGGTCGTCATCCGCAGGACGAGGATGAGGAAGTTGATGAAGTCCACGGGGCGGATCTTCGACTTGCCGACGCGCTTGCCGTATTCGATCGGCAGGTAGATCATCCGCTTGCCGTTGCAGGCCATGCAGAGCGTGATCGTCGTCGTGAAGCTGAACTTCTGCGGCAGGAGCGGGATGAACGGCACCAGCTCGGACTTGCGGAAGACGCGCAGGCCCGAGTTCAGGTCGCTGAGCCGCCGTTCGGCGAGGAACGAGGCGAACCTGTTCAGGATGAATTTCGCGGGCTTCCGGATCCAGGGAACGTTCTTCATCGCCGCGCCGCGGTCGCCCACCACCATGTCCTGGGTGCGGCACAAAGCGAGCATCTGCGGAAGATAGCGCGCGGGATAGGTGCCGTCCGCGTCGATGATGGCGACGTATTCGTACTGGGCGTGCCTGATGCCGCGCTTCAGGCTTGCGCCGTAGCCGGCATTGACCTGGTTCGTGTCGACCATGACGCCGGTGGCACGCGCGATTTCCAGGGTGCGGTCTTCCGAGCCGTCGTCGATCACGATGATCTCGTAGGGAACGCCCGTCCGCTCCATCTCGCGGCGGATGTCCTCGATCGTCTGGCGCACCGCGCCTTCCTCGTTGAAGGCCGGGATGACGATGCTGAGCGACAGTCCCGACAGATCACCCTCAGGGGTTCCGGTGACGGGCGTGGCGAGGCCCATCGTGACCCCGGACCCGAAGCGTTCCGACAGGGGGACATCCATGCTTCGCCCTCACGGCACGTGCAGCCGGTTCTTCCGGCCGAGGATGTGGTACTCGAACAGGCACCAGACGAAGGCGGCGGCCGAGTAGACGTAGTAGACCTGATGCCAGGCCAGCGCGCCCAGCGCAAAGAGCGTACCGCCGTTGGACCGCATGAAAGCGAAGAGCCTGATGTTGGCGGCCAGCGCGACGACGGCGAGCAGGGGCGGCGCCGGCCAGAAGGCCGGCACAAGGGGCACCGCCAGGACCGACAGGATCAGGATACCGGCGATCAGGGCGCGGACGCGTTCCATCGTGCCGGTGTTGAGATCGTTCGTGACCCCCTCGCGGGCGATCATGAGCCGCGCCCATGGCAGCGCGCGGCGGAATATGTCGGTGTGGAACGCACCCTTCGGCGTCCATACCTTCAGGTGCTTGCCCAGGAGGGTCGGATCGACGGCGATCCGCGCGCCCTCGCGGCGGAGGCGGTAGCCAAGTTCGATGTCCTCGATCGAGGGCACGCGGTAGGTCTCGACGTCGAAGCCGCCGATCCTGCGGAACAGGTCCGCGCGCACGGCCCCGCATCCCGCCCAGAAGGTCGAGGCGTCGCGTTTGGCGGCCTGGTGGTAGAACCGGTGCATCAGGTTCTTGTACCGCGAGAACCACGGACTTCCGTCCGGCTCGGCGTCGTAGGAGCCGAAGACGGCGCCGACCTCCGGGTCCGCCATTGCGGCGGCGATCTTTCCCGCCCCGTCGTCCCACGCGACGACATCGGAATCGACGAACCAGAGGATGTCGCCGCACGCCGTCGCTGCGGCAAGGTTCCGCGCGCCGCCCGGTCCGCCGTTCCGCGGCATCACCAGCACCTCGGCTCCGAGGCTCCGGGCCACCGCGGCGGTGTCGTCCGGGGACACATCGTCAACGACGATGACCTCGAGCACCTCTCCCCGCGCCTTCATCGCCATGAGCGGCGCCAGCACGCGCGGAAGGACCGCTGAGGCGCGGTAGGCGGGAACGATGACACTGATTGTCGGCCGGGTCATGCCACGCGGATCCTCCGGACCGGAAGCGGCTTCGCCGCCGCGAAGGAAACAGGCCAGCCCGCCCGCCCGCTGCGGTTCGCCGCCCGCTGCCGCCCGCACGGAGCGTCGCACCGCAGCGGCGGCACGGGGCTGCGGGTGCCGGGCGCCTGCCCGGGGGCTGTCCGCCTGGTGGCGCGGTTCGGGCCCCGCCCGCTCATGCGGCCACCGTCGGCAGGCCGCCGGCCCGCAGCAGGGAGTCGAAGTAGGAAATGGTCTGGACGAGGCCATCGCGCAGCCCGACCTTCGGCTCCCAGCCCAGTTCGCGGCGCGCGAACGAGATGTCCGGCTGGCGCTGGACCGGGTCGTCCTGCGGCAGCGGGCGGAAGACGAGCTGCGACCTGGATCCGGTCAGGTCGAGAACGCTCTCGGCGAGTTCGCGGATCGTCATCTCGACGGGATTGCCGATGTTCATCGGGCCCGTGATCGCGTCGCCGGTGCCCATCAGGGCCACGAGGCCCGCGATGAGGTCCGAGCAGAAGCAGAACGAGCGCGTCTGCAGGCCCTCTCCGTAGATGGTGATGGGCCGGTCCGTCAGCGCCTGGACGATGAAGTTCGACACCACCCTCCCGTCCTGGGGATGCATGCGCGGACCGTAGGTGTTGAATATGCGCGCGACCTTGATCCGCAGGGCATGCTGGCGATGATAGTCGAAGAACAGGGTTTCGGCGCAGCGCTTGCCTTCGTCGTAGCAGGACCGGAAGCCGATGGGGTTCACATGGCCCCAGTAGTCCTCCCTCTGCGGGTGGACGGTCGGGTCGCCGTAGACCTCGGAGGTGCTGGCCTGGAGGATCTTGGCGCGCAATCTCTTGGCCAGGCCAAGCATGTTGATCGCGCCGTGCACGCTGGTCTTCGTCGTCTGCACGGGATCGTGCTGGTAATGGATCGGGCTTGCCGGGCAGGCGAGGTTGTAGATCTCGTCGACCTCGACATAGAGCGGAAAGGTCACGTCATGGCGCATGACCTCGAAGTTCGGATTGTCCATGAGGTGCGCCACGTTCGACCGCCGTCCGGTGAAGTAGTTGTCCACGCACAGCACGTCGTCACCGCGCGCCAGCAGGAGCTCGCAGAGGTGGGAACCGAGAAAACCGGCGCCGCCGGTCACCAGGACGCGTCTCGAGGTGGCGCTCACGTGCTGGAATCTCCCGGTTGGCCCGCGCGCAGGCCGCAGCCCGGCCCGCAGAGGCGGCGGCCCGCCATGGGGACTGTGGCATGGGCGGAGGGATGGCAGGCTTGTCCCAGGGACGCGGCCCGATGCGGCACAGGTGGTCCGGAAGCGCGCCCGGGGGGGTCGGAAATGCCTGCGACACTGAACATCACTCGAATCCCGACCTGCACCACCGCCTCGGCACCGGGCCACTGCCGGACCCGGCCACCGGGACGGCAATCGCCCTGCGCAGGACAGCCCCCGGAGGCGGCGCCACGGCGGCGCGCCGCACATCTCCGCTTCCTGCGCCCTTGCCGGAGCCAGTATACGCCGCGGACGCGCGCGACGGCCAAGCAAATTCCGCCGCCACGCGCAGAAACCGGAAAACTGCCCGTTTGCGGGGCACCCCCGTTTCCCTGAGGTTGCAGGCGGATGACATCCGGGGCGGACTGGTTCGGTGACGGGGACAAATCGCCCGGCACCCGCGGGCAAATCCCGGTCAGCCCCCGGTGGCGGCGAGGTACCACGCGACGATCTTCCGGCGCTCGGCGGGTTCCATCCCCGAGACGTTCGCGGGCGGCATCGCGTCCGTCAGCCCCGCCTGCACAAGGATCTGCGGCGCATGGGCCGCTATCGCCGGCCCGGTGTCGAGCCGCACGCCGCGCGGCGCCCAGAGCAGGCCGTCCCATGCCGGTTCAGCCGCGTGGCACATCGAACAGCGCCCGAGGACGATGTCCTGCACCTCGGCGAATCCCGGCGCCTCGGCGAACCGCCGGGCCGCCGGGGTCAGCCGCGTCTCGCCCTCCTCCTGCGACGGCGTGCCAAGGCTCGACAGCCAGACGATTGCAAGAAAAAGAAGTGCCGTCACCATCCAGGTCCAGTGCGGGTTCCCGGCGCGGGCATGATGGGTGTTGAACCAGTGCCGGATGGTGACGCCCATCAGGAAGACGAGGCTTGCGATGAGCCAGTTCCAATCGCTGGCGAAGGCGAGCGGATAGTGGTTCGACAGCATCAGGAAGACGACCGGCAGAGTGAGGTAGTTGTTGTGCGTCGAGCGCTGCTTGGCGATCCTGCCGTATTCCGGGTCCGGCCTGCGGCCGGCGATCAGGTCCGCCACCACGATCCGCTGGTTCGGCATGATGACGAAAAACACATTGCCGGTCATGATCGTGGCCGTGAAGGCCCCGAGATGGAGAAGCGCCGCACGCCCCTGGAACACCTGGGTGTAGCCCCAGGACACCGCGACGAGGATCAGGAACAGCACGATCATCAGGAGCTGGGCATCCTCGCCCAGCCGCGACCTGCAAAGCCGGTCGTAGAGGATCCAGCCCACCGCGAGCGACGCCGCCGAGATCGCCACCGCCTGCCAGGTCGACAGGTCCGCGCGCGCGGGATCGATCAGGTAGAGGTCGGCCCCGAGGTAGTAGACCAGCACGAGGAGCGCGAAGCCCGACATCCAGGTCCAGTAGCTTTCCCACTTGAACCAGGTCAGGTCCGCCGGCATGCGCTCCGGGGCAACGAGATACTTCTCTATGTGGTAGAAGCCGCCGCCGTGAACCTGCCACGCCTCGCCGTCGGCACCTCCGGCGAGGCGCCGGTCGCGGCGCAGTCCCAGATCGAGCGCGATGAAGTAGAAGGACGAACCGATCCACGCGATTGCCGTCACGACGTGCAGCCAGCGGACCGCGAACTTCGCCCATTCGGCCAGAACCGCCAGATCATACATGCCCCGCCCCCTCCGACCGATCCCTGCCGCCGCAGACTAGGCCCGACCGCATCTTCTTGCCATGACTTCGAATTCGTGAGCACTTTCGTGCAATACGGAATAATCGGCCCGTACGACCGCCCGTACGACCGGGAGCACGCACCTTGTCCTACGTCAACATTATCAGGATGTTCCTGCGGGTCTACGATCTCGGCAGCATGAGCGCGGCCGCCCGCGACCAGAGAACTTCGCCCGCCGTCGCCTCGGCCCGCATCGCGGAACTGGAGCGCCACCTCGGCGTCCGTCTCTTCAACCGGACCACGCGGCGCCTCCAGCCGACCGAGAACGGACGCCTCTTCTACGACGGGGCGCGGCGCATCCTCGACGCGGTCGAGGCGGCGGAGGCCGCGGTGATGAACGCCGCAGCGAATCCGCGGGGCACCATCTTCGTGGCCGCCCCGCTGGGGTTCGGGAGACGTTTCGTCGCCCCGCACGTGCCGGCCTTCAAGGACGCCTGGCCGCAGATCGACGTGCGTCTGCGCCTGTCCGACCGCCGGATCGACGTGATGGCGGAAGGCCTGGACCTGGCCTTTCACATCGGTCCGCTCGAGGACAGTTCCCTGAACGTCCGCACCGTCGCGGACTGCCCCCGCATCCTCTGTGCCTCGCCGGACTATGTCGCACGGCGCGGCGATCCGCCCGACGGGCGGGCGCTGGTCCGCGACCGGCACGACTGCCTGACCCTGCGCTTCCCCGGCGCGACCGAGTTCCGCTGGCCGTTGCAGACCCCGTCCGGGGTGGTCCGCTACGACGTGACGGGGCCCTTCGAATCCGATGACGGCGACGTGCTGACCGGCTGGGCGCTCGACGGCCGCGGCATCGTGCTGAAGCCGGTCTTCGAGGTGGCAAGCCATCTGCGCGCCGGCCGGCTCGTGCCGGTGGCCCGCGCCTCGCCGCCCGAGCCCACCTCGGTGACGGTCCTCACGCAGGAGCGCCGGCTGCGCGATCCCAAGATCGGGCTGTTCACCGACTTCTGCATCGCGCGATGCAGGGCCGACCTCGCCGCCGCGACCGAGGGGCTTCAGCTTCCCCTGTAGGTCGAGTAGCCGAAGGGCGACAGGAGCAGCGGCACATGATAGTGGGCCGAGGGATCCGCGATGCCGAAGCGGATCGGGATCTGGTCGAGAAACAGCGGCTCCGTCCCGCCCCAGCCCGCCGATCGGAGATAGGCGCCCGCGTCGAAGACGATCTCGTAGGTTCCCTGCGCGAAGTCGGCGCCCTTCAGGAGCGGCCCGTCAGCGCGGCCGTCGGCATTCGTCACCGTCCGGGCGATCCTGTGGCGGCCCTCGGCTGTCAGCCGGTAGAGCGTCACCCCGAGACCGGCGGCGGGAACTCCCCGCGCGGTGTCGAGGACGTGGGTGGTCAGATAGCCCCGAGACATGACCCTCTCCGAACCGGGTTCGCGGCGGGCATCTTGCACCGGTCCTCGCGCCCCCGCCAGCCGCCCCGGGCGCGAGAGGTGATTTCTGCATTTCTTGATAGTCCCCGCCACGGGCCCCGCATATCCTTGCCAGGCCCGCAGGTAGGAGCGTCGAAGCCGCCATGAAGAGATACCCGCGCGACCTTCGGGGATACGGCGCCAACCCGCCTGACGCGGACTGGCCCGGCGGGGCGCGCATCGCCATAAGCCTGGTGCTGAACTACGAGGAAGGCGGCGAGAACTCGATCCTCCACGGCGATCCGGCGTCCGAGGCCTTCCTGTCCGAAATCGTCGGCGCCCAGCCCTGGCCGGGACAGCGCCACTGGAACATGGAGTCGATCTACGACTACGGGGCGCGGGCGGGGTTCTGGCGCCTGCACCGGCTGTTCACCGGGACCGGCGTGCCGGTCACCGTGTTCGGGGTCGCCACGGCGATGGCGCGGTCGCCCGAACAGGTCCGCGCGATGCAGGACGCCGGCTGGGAGATCGCCAGCCACGGCCTCAAGTGGATCGAGCACAAGGACATGCCGGAAGCCGAGGAGCGGACGGCCATCGCCGAGGCGATCCGGCTTCATGCCGAGGTGACGGGTGCGCCGCCCGCCGGATGGTACACGGGCCGCTGCTCGGCCAACACGGTCAGGCTCGTCGCCGAAACGGGCGGCTTCGAGTGGATCTCGGATGCCTATGACGACGACCTGCCCTACTGGACGGAAGCCGGCGGCCGCGACCAGCTCGTGATCCCCTACACGCTCGACGCCAACGACATGCGCTTCGCCACGGCGCAGGGATTCAACACGGCAGACCATTTCCACCACTACCTGAGGGACAGCTTCGACAGCCTCTATGCCGAGGGGCTGGCGGGATCGCCGAAGATGATGTCGGTCGGGCTGCACTGCCGGCTGATCGGGCGGCCCGGCAGGGTCGCGGGGCTCAGGCGCTTCCTCGACCATGCGCGCGCCCACGAGGGCGTCTGGTTCGCGCGCCGGATCGACATAGCGCGGCACTGGGCGGCGCGACACCCCCCGGTCCGCCGCCACAGGCCGAGCCGGATGACGCGGGCCGACTTCGTCGCATGTTTCGGCGGCATCTTCGAACACAGCCCGTGGATTGCCGAACGCGCCTTCGACGCGGAACTCGGCCCCGCCCACGATACCGCGACCGGCCTTCATTCCGCCCTTGCCCGCATCTTCCGCAGTGCGCCGCGCGAGGAACGTCTGCGCGTGCTCGCCGCGCATCCCGATCTGGCAGGACGGCTTGCCCAGGCGCGCAGGCTGACCGGATCGTCGGCTTCCGAACAGACGGCTGCCGGGCTCGACGCCCTCACCGACCGCGAGCGCGAAACCTTCACCGGACTGAATGCGGCCTATGTGCAGCGCCACGGATTTCCCTTCATCATCGCCGTCCGCGATCACGGCAAGGCGGGCATACTGGCGGCCTTCCGGAGGCGGATCGGGAACGGCACCGAGGCGGAGTTCGAAGAGGCCTGCCGCCAGGTCGAGCGCATCGCGGAACTCAGGCTGAGGACGCTTCTCCCATGACCGGCTACCATTTTCCCGAAGGCGGACTTCCCCCGCAGACACGGCTCCACACCGGCCGGGCCGTGTTCACGGAAGCCTATGCCGTGATCCCCAGGGGCTGCTTCTCGGACATCGTGACAAGCGTGCTTCCGGGCTGGCGGGACACGAAGCTCTGGATGGTCGCACGGCCGATGAGCGGGTTTTCCGAGACCTTCAGCCAGTATGTCATGGAGGTGGCGCCGGACGGCGGCTCGGACGCGCCCGAGCCCGAAACGGGCGCCGAGGGCGTGATCTTCGTCACCGACGGCGACCTCTGGCTCTGGATCGACGGCGAGGAGCACGATCTGGGGCCGGGGGGCTATGCGTTCCTGCCCGCGGGAACTCCGTGGCGGCTGCGCAACGGTCGCGACGCCCCCGTCCGCTTCCACTGGATCCGCAAGCTCTACGACCCCGTGCCGGGACTGGCCCCGCCCGATCCGTTCGTCACCTCGGAACAGGCGATCGAGCCGGTGCCGATGCCCGGCACCGACGGCACGTGGGCGACCACCCGGTTCGTGGATCCGGCCGATGCCGCGCACGACATGCACGTCAACATCGTGACCTTCCGGCCCGGCGGACGCATCCCCTTCGAGGAAACCCACGTGATGGAGCACGGCCTCTATGTCCTCGAGGGGCGGGCCGTGTACCGGCTGAACCGCGACTGGGTCGAGGTCGAAGCGGGCGACTTCATGTGGCTGCGCGCCTACTGCCCGCAGGCCTGCGTGGCAGCCGGACCCGGGCCCTTCCGCTACCTTCTCTACAAGGACGTGAACCGCCATGCGAGGCTGCGGGGCGTCGGCGCCTTCGGGCGATGAGCGCAGAGGTACCCGCCGGTCGCCTGCTGGTCCCAAGGCCCCTGTCGGCGCCGGCCTTCGCGCCCTATGGCGACGTTCTCTCCGCCGAGGGGCCGCCCGACCGGCTGATCAACGCGGGCCTCTGCGGCCGCTGGCACGACCGCGCGTCTCTCGACTTCCGCGGCGGGCGCGCGGGGGTCTCCGTCTTCGACGCGGTGCCGCGCAGGCTTCCCCACATCTTCGACCTCGTGGAGCGGCACCCCGAGGGCTCGCAGGCATTCCTGCCGATGACCCTGGCACCGTTCCTCGTCATCGTTGCGGCCGACCGCGACGGGCGGCCGGACAGGCCCGAGGCTTTCCTCACCGCGCCCGGACAGGGAATCAACCTCCGACGCAACGTCTGGCACGGGGTGCTGACGCCGCTGGCCGCGCCGGGCCTGTTCGCGGTGGTGGACCGGATCGGTCCGGGTCCGAACCTCGAGGAATTCCGCTTCGACGCGCCCTGGACGGTCGTCGCCGGGGCGGACTGATCCGGGGCGGACTGATCCGGGGCGGACTGATCCGGGCGCGGACTGATCCGGGCGCGGACTGATCCGGGCGCGGACAGGGCGCGGCAAAGCCGCGGCCGACCGGGGCGGCGGCAAGGTTCGGCACCTTCGCCGACATCCGCCGAGGGACTCCTCGCGGTCCGCCGGTTCCGTGCACCTCTTTGGCGAGGGCCCGCTGCGATGCGTCGGGGCGCCGATGGCGCGCGGGCGGGACCATGCCCCGGGGCGTTCCCGTGGTCCTGCCCCCGCCGGAGCCCCGAACCGCGGCCCGCCCGCGGCCAAGTCCCGAACCGTGACCCGGGTGCCGCGGCGGACCACGGCAGGCGCAACCGGCATCGCGGCAGGCCGCTCATCCCCGGCCGCGGATCGGCGCGCGCCCCGCGCGGCGGAGCGCGGTCAGGCCGCCCTCAGGATCAGGCCGCCCTCAGGATCTCGACGATGCGCTCCGCCGCGCGGCCGTCGCCATAGGGCGAGCCACCGGCCGCCATCCGCCCGTAGGCCGTCGGGCTGTCGAGGAGCTCCTGGGCGCGGCAGAGGATCGTCTCGGTCTCGGTGCCGATCAGCGCGGTCACGCCGGCCATGACGGCCTCGGGCCGCTCGGTCGTGTCGCGCAGGACGAGCACGGGCTTGCCGAGCGCCGGCGCCTCCTCCTGGACGCCGCCCGAGTCCGAGAGGATCAGGTGGGCGCGCTTCATCGCGGCGACGAACTCGGCATAGCCGAGCGGATCGGTCAGGTGGATGCGCGGGCGGCCGGCGAGGCGCGACTCGATCACGCTGCGGACATTGGGGTTCTGGTGGACCGGGATCAGCAGATCGGTATCGGGATTGCGCTCGACCAGATGCGCCAGTGCCGCGCAGATCCGCTCGAGCGGGGATCCGAAGTTCTCGCGCCGGTGAAGCGTGGCGAGGATCAGCCGCTGCCCCGACGGAATCGGCACCGGCAGGTGCGGAGCGGACGCCGCGACGTGCCTGAGGGCATCGATCACGGTGTTGCCCGTGACATGGATCGCGGCGGCGTCGTAGCCCTCCTGGCGCAGCTGTTCCGCGGCATGGACGGTCGGCGCGAAGTGCCAGCGCGCCATGCGCGAGGTGAGGACGCGGTTCAGTTCCTCGGGGAAGGGGCTGCGCAGCCTGCCCGTCCTGAGCCCGGCCTCGACATGGCCGAAGGGGCGGCCCGCGTAGAAGGCCGCAAGCGCGCTGGCCATCACGGTGGTGGTGTCGCCCTGCGCCAGCACGATGTCGGGCGCCTCGTCGGCGAGGACCGGGCCGAGCCGCAGGAGCATCCGGCCCGTCATCTCCGCCAGCGACTGGTCGGGCCGCATGAGGTCGAGGTCGATGTCGGGCACGATCCCGAAGAGCGACAGCGCCTGGTCGAGCATCTGGCGGTGCTGTGCCGTGGCGAGCACCCGGCAGCGGAGGCCGCGGGCGCGTCCGAGGGCAAGGATGACGGGCGCCATCTTGATCGCCTCGGGCCGGGTGCCGACGATGCAGAGGACGGTCTTCATCATGCGGCCTCGGGGCGCGGGGCGGCACGGCGTTCGGCCAGGGCGAGCAGCCGCAGATCCTGATCGTTCGCGGCAGTCAGGCGTTCTGCGAGCGACGGGCCGAGCATTCCGGCCACCTCCGCGACGCGGGCCGCAGGGGAAAGGGCGAGGGGGGCGGTGGCGTTCAGGTGCAGGTCGGCCGGCACTGCGAGATCGAGACCGTACCCTGCGCAGATCCCGGCGATCCGCGCGATGTCGTCCGAGAACCGGTCGGCCAGACCGGCCGCCGTGGCCCCGGCGAGGTTGTCCTCGGCCCGGGCGATGTCGTAGTCCATCCGGCCGGGGTGGCGCCGGGCCGCGGCGCGCTCGCGCGGGGCGCACGACAGAAGCCGCGCCTGCGCGTTCGAGACATGGACGATCTCGTCCGGATCCGAAAGACAGTGCTCGACCCAGCGGTCGAAGGGCATCGCCCGGGCGGCCTCGGAGGTCGGCGTTCCATCCGGGGCGCGGGACTTGAAGCGCCATATCGACGCGACGCGCAGAAGCGGATGGCGCAGGAACACGACCGACACGACGCGATAGGCGCCGGACTTCGGCGGCGGAAGCTGGATCTGGTGGGACGAGAACGCGACCGCCTCCGCCCGCCTCCCGATGATGCGGTCGAGCTGCTCCTGGTCGATCGTGAAGAACGGGAAGGGACCATCGAACGAGAGGTGGCGCGTCCCGAAGCTGTTGGTCAGGACATGGTCGAACGATGTGCCGGCGTTCTTGTAGATGTGATAGTGGCAGAGAACCGTGCGCATCACGCCGCCTCGCCGAACGTGCTTGCCGGCCGGCGCGCCCGGTAGCGGTGCGGCTGCCATGCGCCCCATCGCGCCTCGTAGAGCGCCCGGTTGCGGTCGAACAGGCGCTGCCGCTCCTCGCCCGGCAGGGTGCCGAAGGTCGCCGACAGCTGGTGGTGGACGAACGCGTCCTCGGCGATGGCGCAGCGGAACCCTGCCGCGCGGATGCGCGCGCAGTGGTCGTCATCCTCGAACATTCCCTGGCCGTAATCCTCGGACAGGGGGCCGAAGACCGCCAGATCCCTGCGCCGGAACATCGCGCAGAAGTAGGCGCAGACGCGCACCTCGGTCGACTGGCCGCGATGGCCCTCGGCCAGGCGGCGGGCGACCCGCACCATCTCGTCCATGTCGCGGTAGCCGACCTCGACGCGCGCCTCGTTTCCGATCGCGTTGGTCAGCGGCCCGATCACGCCGATCCCCGGATCGCGCGCAAGGTGGCGCACCATCGCGGCGACCGCCCCCGGCGCCACGTAGGTGTCGTTGTTCAGCAGCATGACATAGTCGCCCCGCGCCGCGGCGATGCCGATGTTGTTGCCCGCCGCGAAACCGAGGTTCCGCCCGTTCTCGATGAGACGCACCTCGGGGAACCGCCCCAGATAGCGGCGCAGGCGCGAAAGCTCGGCCACGCCCGATCCGTTGTCCACGACCAGGATGTCGAGATCCGGGTAGGTGCGCCCGACGCCGACCAGGCCGTGGACGCAGCCCATCGTCAGTTCCGGGTCGCCATAGGAGAGGATCACCACCGACACCCGGGGGGCGGCGACGATCGCCGCCAGCGCGGCATCCGCGCGTTCCGACCAGGTGTTGGCCCGCGCATAGTCGCGCAGGCGGTCGCGGAAGGCAGCCTCGCGGCCGAGCGCCGCCGCCTGGCGGATCGCCGCGGCAAAGCCCTGCGGGTCCTCGGCCCGGAAGACCAGATCGCCGGCCCTGTCGAGTTCGGGCAGGTGCGTCGCGACGGTGGGGCGCCCGGCGGCGCTGTGCTCGTAGAACTTGACCGGGTCGCAGGCGCGGATGATCGGCAGCAGCCGGAACGGGATCGTCATCACGTCCATCCCGGCGAGGAAGCCCGGCACGTCGGCATAGGGGATCTCGCCATGCATGACCACGTTCGGAAGGGCGGACAGCCGCAGCGGGGCCTCCGCCGAGACGGCGCCGCAGAGGTGGAACTCGGCATCCGGCATGAGGCCGGCGGTCGCCTCGACGAGGTCGGTGTCGAACCACTCGGCGATGGCGCCGACATAGCCCACGCGCAGCGACGTGCCGGGCACGGGCCGCAGCCAGGCGGGCGCGCGCAGAGGCGCGGAGCCGGTCGCGGCGGCGGCGAAATGTCCGGTGTCGGCGGCATTCCGCAGCAGCGTGACCGGGCGGCGCGCTCCGTGCTTGCGCGCCAGCCAGTCGGAGCTCACGAGGACGGTGTCGGCCGCCCCGGCAAGAGCCTCCTCCGCGGCGATCATGTGGGCCGCCGTGTTCGAAAATCCCGACAGCTCGTCCATGCAGTCGAAAACGATGCCCGTATCGGGGGCGAGATGGCGCACGAAGTTCCACCAGTAGGGGTGCTGGACCACTGCGTGCCGGATCGGCGTCGCGCCCGCGCCATCGCAGAAATCGCCGAAGCTGCGCAGCCAGTGGCGGACCTGGGCCGGTCCGGGGACCCCGGAATAGGCCGGGAGCGGCCCGCCCGGGGTGGTGGCCAGCCGGACTGTCCATACCCCCGGCGCCACTGCCGACACCCGCGTGGGCGCCGCCTCGCGCTCCATCTCGACGTAGAAGACACGGTGGCCGCGGCGCGCCATCTCTCGCGCCAGGTGCTGGGGGCGCTGGGTCCGGAACGTCCAGTCGATGATCGAGAACATGAAGATGTCGGGCCGGTCCCGATCGGCGGCGGGGAGGGGCGCGGCAGGCGCGGGCGGGCCATCGGGCGCGGGCGGCGGAGGGGGCGAGGCGAAGGCCAGCGGCGCGGGGATGCCCCCGGGGCCGGGTACCCGCCGCTTGATCATCTCGACGGTCCGTTCCGGGAGGTGGCGGCGCAGCGCCGATCCGGCCGCGCTGTAGAACCTGCGGTAAAGGGGCTTCAGCACCGTCATCCTCTCCTTCCTGTAGAGGTCAGTCATGAGATCGAGCGCCTGTGCGAGGCGCTGGGCCTCCTGCCGGGCGAGACCGGCGCGCCGTTCGGCATCCGCAAGGTCGCGGGCGAGTGCCGCCAGTCGGGCGGAGAGCGCGGCGGTCTCCGCGCCGAGCCGCACGCGTTCCACCGAGACGGCATCGAGGTCGGCCTCGGCGCCGGCGCGCCTTGCGGTTTCCGAGGCGAGCCGCGCGGCGAGGTCGTCGCGCTGCACTTCGGTTGCGGCGACCTGCCGGGCAAGGCCGGCGGCGCCGGTCCGGCACTCTTCGAGATCGGCCTGCAGCCGGTCGCGCTGCGATTCGGTCGCGCGCACCTGTCCGGCCAGAAGGCCGGCGTCGGCGGTCCGTGCGGCCAGGGCGGCGGCCAGCGTGTCGCGCTGCGACTCGGTGCGGGCCAGAAGGGCGCGGGCCCGCCGCACCTCGCCTCGGGCCAGCCGGGCGGCGCGGTCGAGGAACCGGGCGCGGCCGGCCCGGGCATCCGCGTCCTGCGCGAGGGCGCCGGCGGCCGCGTTGGCCGCGCCGGTGGCGGGCGGTTCCGCAAAGAGGGCGTGGCGGAGCAGCGCCGCCTGGCCCGCCTCGATCCGGCGCGGCAGGTCGGTGGCCGCGCCGAACGCAGCGGCGAGCGCGGCGAGTTCCCCGGCCGGGGGCGGGGTGCCCGTTCCGGCGGCATCGCGGGCGAGAGCGAAGATCGCTCCGGCGATGGCGGCAAGCTCTTTCCCGGCGACGGCGGCAAGCTCGGGCACGGCGCCGGCGGCCCGTGCGCCTTGATGCACGAGGTCGGGGCGGAACGTGCGGTCGAGCGCCGTCTCGGCGCGGCGCAGTCCCGCCTGCGGCAGACCGAGATGCGCCGCGAGCCGCGACAGCACCCCGGGCGCATCGCCGACCCAGTCCGGGAAGAGGACCACGTCCATCGGCCCCTGCGCGGCAATGTCAAGCGCCGCGAGGGTGGCGGCACACCAGGCCGCGACCCCGACATCGGGCGCGATGCCGTCGCGGCGGTCGAGCGACGCCGCCGCCTCGGCGGGGCGGCGCAGGGCAACGACCGACCGCGGGGACCAGCCCTGGGCGGCGACGATCCGCGCCCAGAGCGGCCAGACGAGGCAGATGCGCGGATCCTTCAGCACGATGCGGCGGGCGCGGCCGTAGCTGCGGCGGAGCGCCGCTCCGGCCTCGGCGGCGGCGGCGTCCCAGACCTCCGGAGGCAGGTCCGCCTCGCGGAGGGGCGCGAGGCGCGCCCAGTGCGACCCGGCGCGCAGCAGGAGCCTTTCATGGATGCCGACGATCGCCTGCGGCTCGAAGTGACCCCCGTCGTTGCCCCGCGAACCGCGGTCGCGGTCCACGGGAAGCCGGTAGCCGAAGTGCGACAGCATCTCGGTCAGGAGCGAGGTCCCGCTCCGGTGCATGCCGAGGACGAAGATCGCCTCCGCCGGACCGGCGGCGCGGCCCGCCGCCCTCGGACCCGGACCCGCACGGCCCTTGCCTGCGCCGGCTGCGGTCATCCGTTCACCGCCCGCGGCGGCGCGCATCGGCCGGCCAGATCCGGCACCGCGGCACCAGCCCAGCGGCGCGCCACCCGCACGAGGCCCGAAGGGCTGGCCTGATCGAGGGCCTCGCGCAGGTCGCGCAGCATCAGCGCCACCGCAAGCCCTGACGGGCAGGGATCGTGCAGCCGGAGGATCCGGGTTCCGTCGCCCCGGGGTGCCGCCGGGACTGCCGCCGAGAGGGTCAGTTTCTCGTGCAGCTTCTCGCCCGGGCGAAGGCCGGTGGTGACGATGTCGATCCGGTCCGAGCAGGCGGCGCCGATCATCCGTGCGGCGATGTCGATGATCCTGTGGGGCGCGCCCATGTCGAGCGCGAACATCTCTCCGCCCTTCGCAAGCGCGCCGGCGGTGATGACCAGTCCGGCCGCATCCTCGGCGGTCATGAAATACCGCGTCGCGGCAGGGTCGGTCAGGGTGATCGGGCCGCCGAGGGCAATCTGGTCGCGGAAGCGCAGCACGACGGACCCCGACGAGCCGATCACGTTGCCGAAGCGGACGATCGAAAAGATCGTGTCGCCCCCGCGCGCGGCAAGATCCTGCACGACGATTTCGGCCAGCCGCTTCGAGGCGCCCATCACGCCGGCGGGGCATACCGCCTTGTCCGTCGAGACGAGCACGAACCGGCCGGCACCCGCGTCGCGCGACTTCTGCGCAAGGATCGCGGTGCCGATCGTGTTGTTGCGGAACACCGCCTCGGGCTGCTCCTCGGCGACGGGCACATGCTTGTAGGCGGCGGCGTGGAAGACCGTATCCACAGCGTTCTGCCGGAGGGTGCGCGACACGAGGGCCGCATCCGTGACCGATCCGAGCACCGCGGCAATCTCGGTCCGGGTGCCGCAGGCCCGGATGCGGAGTTCGCGCATGCACCTGTCGAGAGCGTCCTCGGAAAGGTCGAACAGCACGATCCTGCGGGGATGCTGGAGAAGAAGCTGCCGACAGATCTCGCCTCCGATCGACCCCTCTGCCCCGGTCACGAGCACGGTCTGGCCGCGATAGTCCGCGACACGGCTGCCCCCGCCATTCACCGCGCCCATCCCCGGTCCCATCCCCGGTCCCTTCCCCGCGTCATCGACGGGGCAATCCCCCGTGGCGGAGGCGCCGCCGGGAACCGGCATCAGCCGGGCGGCGACGCCGATGGGTTCAAGCAGCGCCGAATAGCCGGGCAGGCTGAAAAGGCGCAGCCCGGCCTCGCGCAGGAGGCGCGCAATCTCGGCAGCGACCGGGCCGGCGAGGTCCGGGGCCGCGAAGACCGCGGTTTCGGCGCCAAGCCCGGTCGCCGCGACGCGCAGTTCGGAAAGCGGATGCGCGGCGATTCCCGCCGGAACCCGGTCCGGGGGGCAGGCGATCGCCCCGACGACCCTGGTGCCGGACAGGCCGCGCAGCGCCGACAGCAGCGCCTGACCGTCCGCCCCCGTGCCGAGAATCAGGACCCGCCCGAGGTCGCTTCCCGGCGGCCGGTGCGGAGACGCTCCAGCTTCCCGGCACGTCCTGCCACCGACCGCCCACCCGGAACCGCCGCCCTCTGGCGGAACGGCGGGACGACAGATGGCGAAGCTGTCCATGGATCCTCCTGTCGATGGAGGGCCGGGACGCATCGATGACGCATCGATTCTGCGGCAGGTCCCGGCCCGCCCGCAAAGACTGCGGACGCGGGCTGATTTTTTGGTTAACCGGTGTCTGCGCGCGGCCGGGTTTCCGACCCCGTGGCTCGGCCGGACCGGCCCGCCGCGGGAAGGCGGCGCCCCAGCGGCCGGCGGAGCGCGCGGGGCAGCCGGCCGGTCACCGTTGCCCACAGGATCAGGAGGTCGAGCGCGACGGTCTGCCGTCGCGCGTAGAGCCGGTCGAGCCGGGCCTTGGCCGGCACGCAGCGACGGTCGTAGAGCGCCGTTGCCTCTTCGGCCGAAGCGCAGGCGGCGAGAAGCCGCGCCTCCCTGCGGCGGTAGCAGAGCGTGGCAAGACCGGTGAGGCCGGGCCGCGACGTCAGCACGCCGGAGTAGAGGTCGGGAAACCGTTCGGCGACCGACTGCAGCGGCGGGCGCGGCCCGACGAAGGACATGTCGCCGACGAGGATGTTCCAGAGCTGCGGCAGCTCGTCCAGCCGCCAGCGGCGGAAGATCCGCCCCAGCGGCGTCACCCTTGCCGTCATGTGGCCGCCGCTGACCGACGGCCCCTCGGCCGAGGGCGTCATCGTGCGGAACTTCCACATGACGAAGCCCCGCCGAGGGGTGGCCATGCGCTCGGCCCCGTGAAGGACCGGACGCCCCTGAACGGTAAGGAGCAGAACCGCCGCGACAAGTCCGACGCAGATCGCCGGCCCGGCGAGGACGAGTGCCAGCGAGACGTCGAAGGCGCGCTTCGGCAGGGCATGCGCAACACGCGGCGTCGGGAAGCGGTCCGGCCGGCACCATGCCGGCGGCTGCGCCGGCGGGACGGACCGCCGCCGGGACAGCCGGGGGCCGGTGAAGGCAGGGCGAAAGGCGCGGCGCATCGTCGATCCTCCGGCAGCCGGGGATGTCTGCCACCGCATCGTAAACGACTCGGCCAGCATCGCCGGGCCGGACGGCCCGCGGCACCGCAACCGTGGAAGGGTTCCACGGGCCGCGGTTGCCAATTGCCGGGCGCGCCGCCATGATCGCCCGGCCGCCATGCCTCGGGGGGAGCGATGCGGAAGTTTCTGGTCGTCCTCGACGACACGCGCGAATGCCTGAACGCGATGCGCTTCGCGGCCCTCCGCGCGGCGCATACCGGCGGAGGCGTAACCATCCTGTCGATCATCCCGCCCGAGGAGTTCCAGCACTGGATCGGGGTCGCCGACATCATGCGGGACGAGGCGCGCGAGCGGATCGAGGCGCATTTCGAGGTCTTCGCCAAGTGGATGCGCGACCGCCAGGGCGTGAACCCGGAACTCGTGATCCGCGAGGGCGAGCCGGTGAAGGAAATCCTTGCCCAGATCGAGGAGGATGCCGGGATCGGGGTTCTCGTCCTCGGCGCGGGGACCGACAAGAGCGGGCCGGGCCCCCTTGTCACCGCGATGACCCGGAACGCGGGCACATTGCCGATCCCGATCACGCTCGTGCCGGGCGAGATGTCGAAGGAACGGCTGGAGGCGATCACCTGAAGGCTGCGGTCCGGCCCCGGCCGTTCGGGAGGGCACCGGAACTGCGGCGGCGCCGGAGCGCGCAGGCGCTGCGCAAGCGTCGATGCCACCCTGCCGCAGGGCGCGGCGATTCGCAGGGGTCTGCGTCCTCGTCCCGGCCGCAAAGCTGACAGGCGCGGCGGCAGATTAGAACGATTCCAGACCTGCGCTTGACACCCCCGCCGCCGAGGCGCATATCCGACTTATCCACTCGGAGATCACCCATGTTCATCCAGACCGAGTCCACGCCCAACCCCGCGACGCTGAAATTCCTGCCGGGCCTGACGGTTCTCGACGCCGGAACCGCGGACTTCCCCTCTGCCGGGGCGGCCGCGAAGTCGCCGCTCGCCCGGCGCATCTTCGGGGTCGACGGCGTCACGGGCGTGTTCTTCGGGACCGACTTCGTGACCGTCACCAAGGCCGATGCGGTCCGGTGGGAGCATGTCAAGCCCGCGATCCTCGGCGCGATCATGGAGCACTTCCAGTCCGGCGCCCCGGTGATCGAAGGCGAAGGCCAGGGTTCGGGCCATGTCACGCAGGACGGGCCCGACGGCGACGTGGTGCGCCAGATCAAGGAACTGCTCGACACCCGCGTCCGCCCGGCGGTGGCGCAGGACGGCGGCGACATCACGTTCCACGGCTTTGACCGGGGCGTGGTCTATCTCCACATGAAGGGCGCCTGCGCGGGATGCCCGTCCTCGACGCTGACGCTCAAGATGGGGATCGAGAACCTGCTCCGGCACTACATCCCCGAAGTCGTCGAGGTCCGCCCCGTCGCCGCCTGACGCGCGATGGAGGGACCCGTTCTCGGCTTCGACACATCGGGGGCGCATTGCGCGGCTGCGCTCGTTGCGGGCGGACGGGTCATCGCCTCGATGTCCGAGGCGATGCCGACGGGGCAGGCCGAGCGGCTGTTTCCGATCCTCGAGCAGCTTCTCGGAGACCGGGGGCTCGGCTGGCGTGACCTCCGGGCCATCGCGGTGGGCACCGGGCCCGGAAACTTCACCGGCGTCCGCATCGGCGTCGCGGCGGCGCGGGGGCTTGCCCTGTCGCTCCGGACTCCGGCCGAGGGGGTGTCGGGCTTCGAAGCCCTCGCCCGGGGACTCGACCGGCCGGTCCTCGCCAGCATCGATGCGCGGCAGGGGCGGCTCCATCTCTGCCGCATCGGACCGGGGGGCCCGGAGGCGCCTTTCCTCCACGACGCGGGCGCGCCCCTGCCGGTCGGGCCGCGGGGTCTTTCGGGGACCGATGCGGTCGGCCACGATGCGGCGCGTCTGGCCGCAGAGACCGGCGGGCGCGAGATGCAGCCCCGTCACGGCCTTGCCGAGGCGATCGCCCTCGTCGGGGCTGAACGCGCCGCGCCGGGCCGCCCGCGGCCCGCGCCGCTCTACCTCCGCCCGGCCGAGGCCGCTCCTGCCGCGCCGGCGCTGCGGATCGTCCCGTGACACCCGCCGAGATGGCGGCGATCCATGCCGCGTGCTTCACCACGCCGCGCCCCTGGACCGAGAACGAGTTCCGCGAGGTTCTGGCAGCGGCCGGGTCGTTCGGCGCGGTCCGGCCCGGCGGCTTCCTGATCGGGCGGGCAATCGCGGGCGAGGCCGAGCTCCTCACCCTTGCCGTCGCGCCGCCCTTCCGTCGGAGAGGCACCGCGCAGGCGCTTCTCTCGGACTTCGACGTCGAGGCCGGCCGGCGCGGCGCGGCGCGCGCGTTCCTCGAGGTGGCGTCCGACAACCTGCCGGCGATCGCCCTCTACACGGGGCGCGGCTGGGTGCCCTGCGGGCGCCGCAGGGGCTATTACCGGGGCCGCGGAGGCGGTTCTGCCGATGCCCTTGTCCTTGCCCGCCCGCTTCCCCCTGCGCCCCCGCACGGAACCTGACCGAAAGGTAAAATCGACAGGCGGAGCGCACAGAATCCTGTTGACCCCCAAATGCAAAGACCCCCTAATCCCGCATGATCCGCAGAGATCGGCCTGCCCCGAGGCAGGGCGCGCAGACTGTACGGCGCGACAAAACGTAACCGGGAGTACCACATGAGCCTTATGCAGAAGTTCTTGGGCGCAGCCGCGGCGGTCGCGCTGTCGGCGGGCATTGCCGCAGCCGAACCCGCCATCATCTACGACCTCGGCGGCAAGTTCGACAAATCCTTCAACGAGGCCGCCTTCAATGGCGCCGAGCGCTGGAAGAAGGAGACGGGCGGCACCTACAAGGAACTCGAGATGCAGTCCGAGGCCCAGCGCGAACAGGCGCTGCGCCGTCTGGCTGAATCGGGCGCGAACCCGGTCGTGATGACCGGCTTCGCCTTCGGCGACGTCCTCAGCGCCGTTGCGCCCGACTTCCCGGACACGAAGTTCGCGATCATCGACGTGGACTGGCTCGACCTGCCGAACGTCACGCAGATCGCCTTCACCGAAGAACAGGGATCCTACCTTGTCGGCATGTTGGCCGCGATGGCGTCGAAGTCCGGAACCGTCGGCTTCGTCGGCGGAATGGACATCCCGCTGATCCGCCGCTTCGGCTGCGGCTACGCACAGGGCGTCAAGGCCGTGAACCCGAACGCGACGGTCATCGCCAACATGACCGGCAACGACCCCTCGGCGTGGAACAACCCGGTCAAGGGCGGCGAGATCGCCAAGGCGCAGAAGGCGCAGGGGGCGGACGTGATCTTTGCCGCCGCGGGCGGCACCGGGATCGGCGTCCTGCAGGCGGCGGCCGACGAGGGTATCCTGTCGATCGGCGTGGACAGCAACCAGAACTACCTGCACCCCGGCCAGGTCCTGACCTCGATGCTGAAGCGTGTGGACAACGCCGTCTACGAGGCCTTCAAGACCGGGGCCGATCTGAAGCCCGGCGTCACGGTCATGGACCTGAAGGCGGGCGGCGTGGACTACGCGCTGGACGACAACAACGCCAAGCTGATCACCGCGGACATGAAGGCCAAGGTCGACGAGGCCAAGGCCAAGATCATCTCGGGCGAGATCAAGGTTCACAACTACACGACCGACGAAACGTGCCCTGCCCTCACCTTCTGACCGGGGCACGGGCGGCATGACCCTCACGGGACTGGCGGGGCGGCATTCCGATGCCGCCCCTTCCGCATCGGTGCCCGCGATCGAACTCAAGGGCATCTCGAAGGCGTTCGGGCCGGTGCAGGCCAACAGGAACATCTCGATCCGCGTCATGCCGGGGACGATCCACGGCATCATCGGCGAGAACGGCGCGGGCAAGTCGACGCTGATGTCGATCCTCTACGGCTTCTACAAGGCCGATGCCGGCGAAATCCTGATCAACGGCAGGCCCACGCACATCCCCGACAGCCAGGCTGCGATCCGCGCGGGCATCGGGATGGTCTTCCAGCACTTCAAGCTGGTGCAGAACTTCACGGTTCTTGAGAACATCATCCTCGGGGCCGAGGACGGCAGGCTGCTCCGCCCCTCGCTCGCCAAGGCGCGGCGGACATTGCAGGACCTCGCGCGGGAGTACGAGCTCGACGTGGAGCCGGACGCGCTGATCGAGGACCTGTCGGTCGGCCGACAGCAGCGGGTCGAGATCCTGAAGGCGCTCTACCGCCACGCCGACATCCTGATCCTCGACGAGCCGACAGGCGTGCTGACCCCCGACGAGGCCGACCACCTGTTCCGCATCCTCCGGGGCCTCAAGGAACAGGGCAAGACCATCATCCTCATCACGCACAAGCTGCGCGAGATCATGGAGATCACCGACACGGTAAGCGTCATGCGACGCGGCGAGATGACGGCGACGGTGAAGACATCCGGCACGGGCCCCGAGGAACTGGCCGAACGGATGGTCGGGCGGAAGGTGCTTCTGAACGTGCCGAAGGGCCCCGCCAGTCCGGGCAGGACGATCCTCGAGGTCAGGGACCTGCGGGTCCGGGACGAGAACAAGGTCGAGCGCGTGAAGGGCATCTCCTTCTCGATCCGGGCGGGCGAGATCCTCGGGATCGCGGGGGTCGCGGGGAACGGCCAGTCCGAACTCCTCGAAGTGCTCGGCGGCATCCGTCGCGGCACCGGCACCGTCATCCTGAACGGCACGCCCCTCGACCTGACCGGCAAGCATTCCGACGGCCAGTCCCGGCGCGCGGACGGGATCGCGCACGTTCCCGAGGACCGCCAGCACCTCGGCCTCATCATGGATTTCATGGCGTGGGAGAACTGCGCCTTCGGCTACCACCACGACCCGGCCTACCAGAAGAACGCGGTGTTCATGGACAACGCGGCGCTTCTGAGGGACTGCGAGGGCAAGATGGCGCGCTTCGACGTGCGCCCGCCGATCCCGACGCTCGCGGCCAAGAGCTTCTCGGGCGGCAACCAGCAGAAGATCGTCCTTGCCCGCGAGATCGAGCGGAACCCCGACCTTCTCCTTGTCGGGCAGCCGACGCGGGGCGTGGACATCGGGGCGATCGAGTTCATCCACAAGCGGATCGTGGAGCTCAGGGACGCGGGCAAGGCGGTGCTGCTGGTCAGCGTCGAGCTCGACGAGATCATGGGCCTTGCGGACCGCATCGCGGTGATGTTCGATGGCCGCATCATGGGCGAACGCCTTCCGGACGGGACGGACGAGCGCGAGCTTGGATTGCTGATGGCCGGCGTCGGCAGAAAGGCGGCGTGACATGAGCAGGATGCCGCCCTGGGCCGATGCGATCCTTGTCCCGCTCATCAGCCTTCTCATCGCCTTCGTGATTTCGGGGCTCGTCATCTGGGCGATCGGGCAGAACCCGTTTGCGGCGCTGAACATCATGGTCGCCGGCGCGGTCGGGTCGGCCTATGGCTGGGGCTACACGCTCTACTACGCGACGAACTTCATGTTCACCGGCCTTGCCGTCGCCGTCGCCTTCCATGCGAGCCAGTTCAACATCGGCGGCGAGGGGCAGGCGACGCTCGGCGGTCTCGGCGTGGCTGTCGCGCTGCTCTTCGTCCCGTGGCCGCACTGGACGATCGCCCTGCTTGCGGCGGCCGTCTCGGCGGCGGCGTTCGGCGCGGCCTGGGCGGCGATCCCGGCCTGGCTGCAGGCCAGGCGCGGCAGCCACATCGTCATCACGACGATCATGTTCAACTTCATCGCCTACGCGGTGATGAACTATGCCCTGAACAAGTGGCTGAAGCCGGCGGGCAGCATGGACCCGTCCAGCGCCCGCTTCCCCGAGGCCGCACGGCTTCCGTCATTCTACGATCTGCCCCTGCTCGGCGGCATGTTCAGCAAGAGCGCGCCCGCGAACGTCACCTTCTTCATCGCGCTTCTCTGCGCGCTGGGCGTGTGGCTCCTCCTGTGGCGCACCCGCCTGGGGTTCATGATCCGTGCCTTCGGCAAGTCCGAACCGGCGGCCGTCTATGCGGGCATCTCGCCGGTGAAGATCATCATGATCGCGATGCTGATCTCGGGCGCGCTCGCGGGTCTCATGGCGATCAACGGGACGATGGGGGCGCAGAAGCGGCTCATCCTCAACGCGGTGGAAGGGGCGGGCTTCATCGGGATCGCCGTATCCCTCATGGGGCGCAATCATCCGCTCGGCATCGTGCTCGCCTCGATCCTGTTCGGGTTCCTCTACCAAGGCGGGGCCGAGCTTTCGCTGGCCATCAACATCCCGAGCCAGCTCGTCACCGTGATCCAGGCACTCGTGATCCTGTTCACGGGCGCGCTCGACAACATGGTGAGGATGCCGCTCGAGAAGGCGTTCCTCGCGGGCCGAAGGGGGACGGGCTGATGGATTTCGGAACCGTCATCGAAATCCTCGGATCGACCGTCCGGCTCGGGACGCCGCTCCTGCTCGCCTGCCTCGCCGGCCTCTTCTCGGAACGCGCAGGCATCTTCGACATCGGCCTCGAAGGCAAGATGCTGATCGCCGCGATGGCCGCCGGCGCCGTCGCGGGCGTCACCCAATCGGTCTCACTGGGGCTTCTGGCAGGAATAGCCGGGTCGATGGTGTTCGCCGCGCTGCACGGCCTCGCCTCGATCACCTTCCGGGGCAACCAGCTCATCTCGGGCGTGGCGATCAACTTCCTTGCGTCCGGGCTCACGGTCCTTGTGGCGGTGAGCGTGTTCGGCCAGGGCGGGCTGACCCCGGCCGTGACCTTCGGCGCGGGCCGCTTCAGCCCGATCACGCTTCCCTTCGCGGAGGCACTCCGCCCGGTGCCGATCCTCGGTCCCGTCTACGCCGATCTCGTCTCGGGCCATTCGATCCTCGTCTATGTCGCCTTTGCCGCCGTCCCCCTGACCTGGTGGATCCTCTACCGCACGCGCTTCGGGCTGAGGCTCCGGGCCGTGGGCGAAAATCCTGCGGCGGTGGATACGGCCGGCATCTCGGTCGTGCGGCTGCGCTATGCCGCGGTCGCGATCACCGGGGTGCTCTGCGGGCTGGCCGGGGCCTATCTTGCGATCGGCCTTTCGGGCAACTTCAGCAAGGAGATGACCGCGGGCCGGGGCTACATCGCGCTCGCCGCGCTGATCTTCGCGAAGTGGCGGCCCTGGCACTGCCTGATGGCGACGATGCTCTTCGGCTTTCTCGACGCGATCGCGATCCGCTACCAGAACATCGACCTCGGGGCGTTCGTCGTTCCCGTCCAGTTCACGCAGTCCCTTCCCTACATCCTGACCGTCATCATCCTTGCGGGCTTCGTCGGCAAGGCGATCCCGCCGCGCGCAGGCGGCGAGCCTTACGTGAAGGAACGCTGAGGGATGGAGCGACCTGCCCCGCTTCACCTTGGCGCAAGTATCCCGCGGGGGTCCGGGGGTGCGAAACCCCCGGCCTTTCCGCCGGCCGGGGGCCGGGCGGGATGACCGACGCGGCCGCCCTTGCCCGCCTCATCCGCGACCGTGCGGGTACGGCGCCGGTGCGCCTCGGCCTGATCCTCGGCTCGGGCCTCGGCCACATCGCGGGCGCGGTGGAGGGGCCGGCGATCCCCTATTCCGACCTGCCCGGCTTTCCCGATGCCGGGGTGTCGGGCCACAGTCCGGTCCTCGCCGTCGGCGCCTTCGAGGGCGTGCGCGTCGCGGTCTTCGGGGGGCGCGAGCACTACTACGAAAAGGGCAACCCGGCAGCAATGCGGCTGCCGCTGATGGTTCTCCGCGCGCTCGGGGCCGAGAGCCTGATCCTGACCAACGCCGCAGGCTCGCTCGACCCCGCCAATCCGCCGGGCAGCCTGATGCTGCTGTCCGACCACATCAACTTCTCCGGCCTCAATCCCCTGATCGGCGAGCCGTCGGATGCGCGCTTCGTGCCGATGACCGACGTGCACGACCCCGGCATCCGGGCGGGCCTGCGCGCGGCGGCGGCGGCCGGGGGCGTGGCGCTGGCCGAAGGGGTCTATGCCTGGTACTCGGGGCCGTCCTTCGAGACGCCGGCCGAGATCCGGGCGATCCGGACGCTCGGGGCCGACGCGGTCGGCATGTCGACGGTGCCCGAGGTCATCCTCGCCCGCTTCCTCGGCCTGAAGGTGGCCGCCGTGTCGGTCATCACCAACATGGCTGCCGGCATGAGCGACGAGCAGATCAGCCACGAACACACCAAGGCGATGGCGCCGCCCGGCGCGGCAAAGCTCGAGCGTGTCCTCCGACGATACCTGCGCGATCTCGGCCGGCCTCGGGCCTGATCTCAGGCAATTGAGGTGACCGCCGGACCTCCGCGCAAAGCCTTGTTTGACAAAGGCCACGCCAGGGGGGCATCACTCGGATGACGTCACGCTTCCCCCTTCTTCCCGGCGGCCTCGATGCAGATCTATCTGCCCATCGCAGAGGTTTCGGTGAATGCCTTCCTCCTTCTGGGGATGGGCACGCTGGTCGGCATCCTGTCGGGCCTTTTCGGGGTGGGCGGCGGCTTCATCATCACGCCGCTTCTGTTCTTCATCGGCATTCCGCCGCCGGTCGCGGTTGCGACCGGCGCGAACCAGGTCGTGGCGTCCTCGATCTCGGCGGTGCTGTCGCATCTGAAACGCAAGACGGTGGACGTGCGGATGGGCGTCGTGCTGCTGGTCGGCGGCCTCGCCGGCTCGACCATCGGCATCCTGATCTTCAACCTGCTGTCCCGGCTGGGGCAGATCGACCTCGCCGTCCAGCTTTCCTATGTCGCCCTCCTCGGACTCATCGGGATGATGATGCTGCAGGAGAGCCTCCGGGCGCTCAGGCGGGCGAAGCGGGCACCCGGATCGGTGAAGCGGCGGCAGCACTACTGGGTGCATGCGCTTCCCTTCAAGATCAAGTTCCGGACCTCGGGCCTCTACATCAGCGTCATCCCGCCCCTCCTCATCGGCACCGGCGTCGGCATCATGGCGGCGATCATGGGCGTGGGGGGCGGCTTCATCCTGATCCCGGCAATGATCTATGTGCTCGGGATGCCCACGAAGGTGGTGGTCGGCACGTCGCTTCTCCAGATCATCTTCGTCACCGGCTTCACCACCTTCATGCACGCCGTCACCAACCAGACGGTCGACATGATGCTGGCGCTCCTCCTGATCGTCGGCGGCGTCATCGGGGCCCAGATCGGGGCGCAGCTGGCGGTGAGGCTCAAGGCCGAGCAGCTGCGGATCCTGCTTGCCCTGCTGGTCCTGTCGGTCTGCCTGAAGCTCGCGCTCGATCTCCTGATCGAACCGGCCGAGCTCTACTCGATCACGCGGGGGAAGGGCTGATGCGGGCGCTCCTCTCGCTCCTCGCCTTCTGTCTCGCGGCGCTGCCGGTGTCGGCGCAGGAAAAGGTCGTCGCGGGGCTGAGCCAGGACCGCATCTCGATCACCGCGAATTTCGACGGGTCGGACATCCTGATCTATGGCGCCGTCAAGCGCGAGGAACCGATCCCGCAGGATTCGAAGCTCGATGTCATCGTGACCGTCGAGGGCCCCTCGGCGCCGATCACCGTGCGCCGCAAGTCGCGGCGGTTCGGCGTCTGGATCAACACCGCCTCGGTGCGGGTGGACAGCGCGCCGAGCTTCTACGAAGTCGCGACGACGGCGCCGCTCAAGGACATCCTGTCGAGCACCGAAGACCTGCGCTACAGGATCTCGGTCGCGCAGGCGATCCGGTCGGTCGGCGCGCCCCAGGACGTGCTGGACTCGCCCGCGTTCAGCGACGCGCTGATCCGCATCCGGGAAGAGACTGGGGCCTACCGGCAGGACGACCGCGGCGTCCGTCTGCTTCAGGATACGCTTTTCCGCGCCGACATCGACCTGCCGGCGAACCTGATCGAAGGCGACTACAAGGCCCGGATCTTCCTGGTGCGGGACCGGCGGATCATCGACCAGTTGACCGAGCCGATCGGTGTCCGGAAGGTCGGGCTGGAGCGGTTGCTGTTCACGATGGCGCGGGACGAACCCGTCCTCTACGGGCTGCTGGCGCTTGCCCTGGCCGCCGCGGCGGGGTGGTCGGCCTCGGCGCTCTTCCGCTACATCCGGTCCTGACGCGTCAGGACCGGTCGCCCCGGCAGAGCCGAAGCGCGCTCCGGACGGCAGTACCACCGAGGAACGCCCCCCGGTCCGCCTGATCTCGCACCGGGCGGCGCCCGATATGCCGCGCAGCCCGGTCGCGAGGCCAGGGAAGGCAGGACCGAAGAGAGGGAAGACCGGCCGGAACCACAACTCGCCGGCGAGGGCCCGTATTTCAGGCGCCCCCCCTGGACGCCACCCCTGCCAGCGCGCGGTCGAGGTGCGTGTAGCCGCCATCGGGAAAGACCCACTGCCCGGTCGTGTGGCCCGAGCGGTCGGAGAGAAGGAACACCACCGCATCGGCGATCTCGCGCGCGGTGGTCATGCGATGGCCGAAGGGGATGCGGCGGGTGATCTCGGAGAGCATCCCCTCGGGGTCGGACAGCGAGGCCAGCCACTGGCGATACATCGGCGTCATGACCTCGGCCGGGATCACCGCGTTCACCCGCACCCCGTCCCCCGCGAGCGCCGCCGCCCATTCCCGCGTCAGGCCGAGCTGCGCGGCCTTGGCGGCGACGTAGGCCGAGGTGCTGCCCTGCCCGGTGATCGCGGTCTTGGACGAGATGTTGACGATCGCGCCCTTCGCGGCCTTCAGATGCGGCACGCAGAGATGCGCCATCGTGTAATAGTGGATGAGGTTCCGCTCGAGCGAGGCGCGGAAGGCGTCGGGGCCGGCGCCGAGCCCGATCGAGTCGTTGCCGCCCGCGTTGTTGACGAGGCCGTCGATCCGGCCCCAGCGCCCGAGCGTTTCGGCGACTCCGCCGCGGCAGGCCTCGTCCTGCGAGACGTCGGCCATCACGACGCCCGCCTTGGGCTGGAGCGTCGCGATGCGGGAAAGGAAGTCGGCCTCGGGCGGGCGGCGGGCGAAGATGACGGGGATCGCGCCTTCCTCGGCCAGAACCTCGGTGATCGCGCCGCCGATGCCGGAACCGCCGCCGGTGACGATTACGACCTTGTCGGTCAGGTGCAGGTCCATGCTTCGTTTCCCTCTTCCCCTAGACCAGCCTGATGGTCCCCTGCCCGAATAGGCAAGTGACTATTCGGGCCGCAGCCGCCCTGCGGGGGGCGGCTGCGTCTTGCGACGCATCCGCCGGGCGGCGCATCCCGAATGGTTACGTCCGGTGCAGCGGAGAACCCCTTGCCCTGCGGCTCGCGCCTTCGGGCAACCGGCATGGCCGAGGCTCCACCGGAGCCTCGTCTTGTCATGCCGGGTTCGCGCCAAACCGATACTTCTCCAGCGACGCGGCCTTCATCTCGGTCGAATAGCCCGGCCGCTCGGGCGGCATGTAGGCCGCGCCCCGGACCACGCAGGGGTCCGCGAAATGCTCGTGCAGGTGATCGACATACTCGGCCACCCGCCCCTCGCGCGTCCCGGAAATGCAGAGGTAGTCGATCATGCTGAGGTGCTGGACCATCTCGCAGAGGCCCACGCCCCCCGCATGGGGACAGACCTTGAGGCCATACTTCGCGGCCATCAGCATGACGGCGAGCACCTCGTTCACGCCGCCGAGCCGCCCCGCATCGACCTGCACGACATCGACCGCGCCCTCCATGATGAACTGCTTGAACATCACCCGGTTCTGGCACATCTCGCCCGTCGCGACCTCGACCGGGGCGACGCCCTCGCGGATGCGGCGGTGGCCGGCGACGTCGTCGGGGCTCGTCGGCTCCTCGATGAACCACGGATCGGCGAAGGAAAGCTTCCCCACCCACGCAATCGCCTGATCGACCTCCCACACCTGGTTGGCGTCGATCATCAGCCGGATGCCCGGGCCCAGTTCCTCGCGCGCGATTCTGAGGCGCCGGATATCGTCGTCGAGATCGCGTCCGACCTTCATCTTCACGTGCCTGAACCCGGCCTCCTTCACCTCGCGGCAGAGCCGGCGGAGCTTGTCGTCGGGATAGCCGAGCCAGCCGGCCGAGGTCGTGTAGCAGGGATAGCCCTCGCGCCTCAGTGCAGCCTCGCGCCCCCCCTTGCCTTCCGCCGCATGGGTCAGGAAGTCGAGCGCCCATTCCGGCGTGATGCAGTCGGTGAGGTAGCGGAAGTCGATGAGCCGCACGAACTCGGCCGGGGTCATGTCGGCAACAAGCTTCCAGACGGGCTTGCCCGCCATCTTGCCCCAGAGGTCCCAGACCGCGTTCACCACCGCTGCCGTCGCGAGGTGGATCGCGCCCTTGTCCGGCCCGATCCAGCGAAGCTGGCTGTCGCCGGTGATCCGCCGCCAGAAGGCGCCCATGTCGGCGGTGACATCGGCCATGTCGAGGCCGACGACGAGATGCCGCATCGCCTCGATCGCCGCGACGACGATCTCGTTGCCGCGCCCGATGGTGAAGGTCAGCCCGTGTCCCCGGTGCGGCCCGTCGGTCTCGAGAATGACGTAGGCCGCCGAGTAGTCGGGGTCGGGGTTCATCGCATCCGACCCGTCGAGAAGCACTGAGGTGGGAAACCGCACGTCCAGGGTGCGCAGGTCCGTGATCTTCATTTACGCCCTGACCACCCGCTGCGTCTGGATGCCCAGACCCTCGATCCCGAGCGTCATCACCTGACCCTCTTTCAGATAGACCGGCGGCTTGAAGCCGAGGCCCACGCCGGGGGGCGTGCCGGTCGAGATGATGTCGCCCGGCTCGAACGACATGAAGCGCGAGCAGTAGGAGACGAGATGGGCGACCCTGAAGATCATCGTCGCGGTGGACCCGTTCTGGCGGCGGACGCCATCGACGTCGAGCCACATCTTCAGGTTGCCCACGTCGCCCGCCTCGTCCGGCGTCACCAGCCACGGGCCGGTCGGGCCGAAGGTGTCGCAGCCCTTGCCCTTGTCCCACTGGCCGCCGCGCTCGATCTGGAATTCTCGTTCGCTGACGTCGTTGATGACGCAGTAGCCCGCGACATGGGACAGCGCGTCGGCCTCGGCAATGTAGCGCCCCGGTTTCCCGATCACGACGCCCAGTTCGACCTCCCAGTCGGTCTTGACGCTCTCGCGCGGGATTTCCACCTCGTCGTCGGGACCGACGATGGCCGAGGTCCACTTTCCGAAGATGATCGGCTCCTTCGGGATCGCGGCACCCGTCTCGGCGGCGTGGTCGGCGTAGTTGAGGCCGATGCAGACGAACTTGCGCGTGCCGGCGACACAGGGGCCGAGGCGCAGGTCCTTCTGGGGCATGCCCGGCACCCGCGGCAGATCCGCCGGATCGAGCGCCCCGAGCCGCGCGATCCCTTCGGGCATGATCGCCGTGCCGGCGATGTCGGGGACCACGCCCGACAGGTCGCGCACCCGGCCGTCGCCGTCGATCAGGCCGGGCCTCTCCCGCCCCTTGGCGCCCCAGCGGACCAGTTTCATCGGCCGTCTCCCTTTCAGATCATCATGCCGCCGTCGACGAGCATCGCCTGCCCGCTGACGAACCGGCTTTCGTCGGACAGAAGGTAGACGACCATCGGCGTGATATCGTCCACCGTCGCGAGCCGTCCCATCGGCTGGCGCGCGATGAAATCCTTCTCGGCCTGCACGGGGTCGGCGTAGGAGGCGATCCGGCCCCTGAGGGACGGCGTGTCCACCGTGCCCGGACAGAGCGCGTTCACGCGGATGCCGCGCTTCACGTAGTCGGCCGCGACGGCCTTGGTGAGCCCGATGACGGCGGCCTTGGATGCGCCGTAGACGGTGCGGTTCGGCAGCCCTTTGATCGAGGAGGCGACCGAAGCCATGTTCAGGATCGAGGCCGCGCCCTTCTCTTCGGCCCGCTTCAGCATCCCGGGCAGGAAGGCGCGGATGGCGCGGAACTGGGCGGTCACGTTCAGGTCGAAGGCAAAGGCCCAGTCCTCTTCCGTGGCGTCGAGGACCGTGCCGTTGTGGACGTGGCCCGCGCAGTTGAAAAGCCCGTCCACCGGCCCCGTCGCGGCCGCGAGCGCGGCAAGGGCCGCAGCGTCGCGGGCATCCATGGCGCGCGTCTCGATCCCCGGCACCTCGGCCTTGAGCGCGCCCAGCGCCTCGGTATTGATGTCGGTTGCGAAGACCCGCGCCCCCTCCTTCGCGCAGGCAATGGCGCTGGCCCGGCCGATCCCCATTCCGGCTGCGGTGACGACGATCAGCTTGTCCTTCAGACGCATGGGCATGCTCCGGTTCGCGCGCCCGCCTTGCCGGACTCGGGCGGCCGGGGCGCATCCTCCGGTTATGCTGACATGCCAGTTCTCGGGCAACCCCCATTCGGCGGCCGCGCAACGGTCCGGCCCATTGCCCGCGCTCGGGACCTGTGCCACGTCTCCGTCCGGTGGCGAGGAGAGGCGGCGATGATCCCGGTGTTTGACGGTCACAACGACATCCTCTGGCGCATGGCCGTCCCCGGCGCCGACCGCGCGGCGATCTGGTCGGGAAGCGAGGGCAAGGGGCATCTCGACCTGCCGCGGATGCGGAAGGGCGGCTTCGCGGGGGGCTTCTTTGCGGTCTACATCTCGTCGCCCGACATGACCGATCTCGACAAGGTCGAGGAGCAGATGGGCGCGGGCGGATATTCGGCCCCCCTGCCCGTGCCGATCCCCTTCGAGACCGCGCTGCCCGTCGCGTCGTCAGAGCTGGCGGACCTGATGTGGATGGAGGCGCAGGGGGGCCTTCGCATCGTCCGGACCGCCGCCGAAATCCGCGCGGCGATGGCGGCGGGCGACATCGCCGCGATCCTCCATCTGGAAGGGGCCGAGGCGATCGACCCCGACCTGTCCGTCCTGCCGCTCTGGCATGCGGCGGGGCTAAGGTCCATCGGCCCGGTCTGGTCGCGCCCCACGGCCTTCGGCCACGGCGTGCCCTTCGCGTTTCCGTCCTCGCCCGATACCGGCGACGGGCTGACCGAGGCGGGCAAGCGGCTGGTGCGGGCCTGCAACGGGATGCGGATCCTGCTCGATACGAGCCACCTGAACGAGAAGGGCTTCCGCGACCTCGCCGCCATCTCGACCGCGCCTGTCGTCGCCACCCATTCGAACGCCCATGCTCTCTGCCCGGTGAGCCGGAACCTGACCGACGCGCAGCTCGAGATCATCCGCGCGTCGAAGGGCATGGTCGGGATCAACTTCGCGACGACGTTCCTCAACCCGGACGGGCGCAAGACCGGGGCGAACGGGCTCGATCCGCTGCTCCGGCACCTCGACCACCTGATCGGGAAGGTGGGCGAGGACGGGGTCGGCTTCGGGTCGGACTTCGACGGGGCGACGGTTCCGGACCAGATCGGCGACGTGGCGGGCCTGCCCCGGCTGCTCGACGCGATCGCGGCGCACGGGCTCGGGCGGGAACTGGTCGAGAAGGTGGCGTGGAAGAACTGGCTCTCGGTGCTGGAGCGGACGTGGGGGGCGTAGAGTGCGCCCTTGCACGAACAGGCCCGTGACTGTTCGTGCCGCGTTCGCCCCTCCGGGGGGCGGACGCGTCTGCGACGCATCCGCCGGGGCGACCGCAGGACGAAGGGGGCTGCGGCGGCGACAGATACCCCCTTGCCCTGCGGCTTGCGCCCTCGGGCAACCGGCATGGCCGGCGCCAAGGGGAAAAAGAGTGACATGACCCTCCCCCTCCTGCCCAACCTTGCCGCCCGCCGCCTCTTCCTGCACCGCCACGCGCTCGCCGGACCGCCGACCGGCCCGGCGAAGGGCGCAGACCTTCTCGCCCTCATCCGGCGCCTCGGCTTCGTCCAGATCGACTCGATCAACACCGTCGAGCGTGCGCACCACATGATCCTATGGGCCCGCCGCCAGAGCTACCGGCCGGACAACCTCCGCCCGCTTCTCGAACGCGACCGGACGCTCTTCGAGCACTGGACCCACGACGCGAGCGTCATCCCGACCGAGTTCCTGCCCTACTGGCGCTACCGCTTCGCCGCCCATGCCGACCGCATCCGCACCGGCTACGAAGGCTGGCAGGGCACGGCCTTCCAGGGAAAGATCGACGACATCCTCGCCCATATCCGCGCGAACGGCCCCTGCAGCTCGGGCGAGGTCGGCGAGGACGAGGGGCGGTCGAAGGGCGGCTGGTGGGCATGGCATCCGTCGAAGACCGCGCTCGAATACCTCTGGCACACGGGCGTGCTGTCCGTCTGCCACCGGCGCGGCTTTGCCAAGGTCTATGACCTGACCGAACGCGTGTTCCCCGACGCCCCCCCTGCGCCCCCCGACGACGAGGTCATCGGCTGGGCCTGCAACGCGGCGCTCGACCGGCTGGGTTTTGCCACCAGCGGCGAGATCGCGGCCTTCTGGGCCAAGGTCGGGCCGGATGCCGCGAAGGACTGGTGCGCGCGGGAACTTGCGGCGGGCCGGATCGTCGAGATCGGCGTCGAGGGCGCCGACGGCGCCGCACGCAAGTCCTTCGCACGGCCGGACGTGCTCGAGGAGGCCGCCGCGGCGCCCGACGCCTTCGGGGGCCTGCGCATCCTCTCGCCCTTCGACCCCGCGCTCCGCGACCGCAGGCGCGCCGAGCGGCTCTTCGGCTTCCACTACCGGATCGAGGTCTTCGTTCCCGAGCCGAAGCGCACCTTCGGCTACTACGTCTTTCCCGTCCTCGAGGGCGACCGCGTCGTCGGCCGGGCGGATGCCCGTGCGAACCGGGCCGAGGAAACGCTCGCCGTCCGCGCCTTCTGGCCCGAGCACGGCGTCCGCATGGGTCAGGCCCGCACCGACCGCCTGATGTCCGCGCTCGACCGGCTGGCCCGCTTCGCGGGCTGCGGCCGGGTCGCCCTTGCCGGGGACTGGCTGCGCCCGCCCGTCCCCGCCGGGTTCCGGTTTCGCGCCGGGGGCGCGGGCTAACCCCATCGGGACCTGCGTACCGAAACCGACAACAGCGGTCGGTCGCGTCTCAGACGCGGGCCCTGCGCCAAGCCCAATGATCGGGCAAGGGCGTATCGGGCAGACGGACCATGACCTACCGGCAGGGCATCGCCCTGGGGATCACGGCGGCGACACTCTGGTCGCTCATGGCGCTCCTGATCCGGCTCATCGGCGATGCGACGCCGTGGCAGGTGCTGTTCTACCGCTCGGTCGGAATGATCCCGGTCGTCCTGGCGCTCGTGCTCTACCGCGGCGGCTTCGCGTCGATCCGCGCCGCGGGCAGGCCGGCGCTGATCGGCGGGGCGGGTCTCGTCTTCGCCTTCTCGGGTGCGATCATCGCGATCCAGTCGACCACCGTCGCGAATGCCGTCTTCCTTTTCTCGGTCGCGCCGCTCCTGACCGCGATCCTCGCCTGGGCGGTCCTGCGCGAGCCCGTCGCGCCGCGGACCTGGGCGGCGCTCGCGCTCGCTGCTGTCGGCCTCTTCGTCATGGTGCGCGAGGGGCTGGCCCTCGGCGCCGGCCTCGGCAACCTCGCCGCCATCGTCTCGGCCACGGGTTTTGCGGTCTACACCGTCGCCTCGCGCTGGGGGCGGCTTGCGGACATGACGCCCTGCGTCCTGATCGGGGCCTGCCTCGCCACCGCCGTTGCCGCCGCCGCGATCGCCGCCGAGGGTGGCGGTTTCGCGCTTCCCCTCCGGGGCATCCTCATCGCGCTCGGCATGGGCGCGGGGATCGTCGGCCTCGGCCTCATCCTCTACACGCTCGCGAGCCGCGTCGTCCCGGCCTCGGAACTCGGGCTCGTCGGACTGGTCGAGACCATGCTCGCCCCGGTCTGGGCCTGGGCCGTCCTCGGCGAGACGGCGACCCCTGCAACCTTCATCGGCGGGGCGATCCTGCTCGCCGCGATCGTCATCAACACCGTCGGCGCGGGACTTCCTGCCCGATCCGGCGCCTGAACCGCCTCCCCTACCGGAGCGGAAGGGCGCCTGCTAAGACTCGACCAAATCACCCTGGCAGAAGACCAGGGCGGCAACCGACAGGGGGACCATAGAAGATGCCGGCAAACCTTACATTCGACGAACTCAAGAAGGCCGTGAAGGCGGGCGAGATCGACACCGTGCTCACCTGCATCATCGACATGCAGGGCCGGCTGATGGGCAAGCGCTTCCACGCCCAGCATTTCGTCGACTCAGGCTACGAGGAGACCCACGGCTGCAACTACCTGCTGGCCGTCGACATGGAGATGACGACGGTCCAGGGCTACAAGTCCTCGAACTGGGCGCAGGGTTACGGCGACTACGTCCACAAGCCCGACCTGAAGACCATCCGCCGCATCCCCTGGCTGCCGGGCACCGCGATGGTCACCTGCGACCTGCTCGACCACCACACGCACGAGCTTGTGCCCCACGCGCCCCGTTCGGTCCTGAAGCGCCAGATCGCGCGGGCCGAAAAGCTCGGTTTCACGCCGATGATGGCGTCCGAGCTCGAGTTCTTCCTGTTCGAGAACACCTACAACGGCCTCTTCGACGCGTGCTACCAGGGCCTGACACCGCTTTCGCGCTACAACATCGACTACTCGATCCTCGGCACGTCCAAGGAAGAGGGCGTGATGCGCGCGATTCGCAACGGGCTCTTCGGCGCGGGGATTCCCGTAGAGAACTCGAAGGGCGAGGCAGAGGCCGGGCAGGAAGAGATCAACGTCCGGTATTCCGACGCGCTCGACACCTGCGACATGCACGCGATCGTCAAGAACGGCGTGAAGGAGATCGCCCACCAGCACGGGCTTGCGGCCACCTTCATGGCGAAGTGGAGCCACAGGCATGCAGGGAGCAGCAGCCACATCCACCAGTCGCTGTGGTCGGGCGGCAGGAACGCTTTTGCCTACCCGCCGGGCAAGCACGGCATGTCCGACCTGATGCGCCACTACCTGGCGGGCCAGCTCACCTACGCGGGCGAGATCACCGCCTTCCTCGCGCCCTACGTGAACAGCTACAAGCGCTTCGTGGTGGGCATGTTCGCCCCGACGAAGGCGGTCTGGAGCGTCGACAACCGCACCGCCGGCTTCCGCGTCTGCGGCGAGGGGACGAAGGCCGTGCGCGTCGAATGCCGGATCGGCGGCGCGGACCTCAACCCCTACATGGCCTGCGCCGGGCTGCTGGCGGCGGGCCTCGCCGGGATCGAGCAGAAGCTGGAACTGGAACCCGAGATGAAGGGCGACATGTACCAGGCCCGCCGCGTGCGCGAGATCCCGAAGGCGCTCCGCGATGCGGCCACGCTGCTCGACAAGTCGAAGATGCTGCGGGCCGCGATGGGCGACGACGTGATCGACCACTACGTCCACGCCGCCCGCTGGGAGGTGAGCGAGATGGACCGCGTGGTGACCGACCACGAGGTGCACCGCGGGTTCGAGCGGGCCTGACGGCGCGAAAGAGGAAGAACGAATGACCAAGATGATCCAGTGCATCTCGCCCGTGGACGCAAGCGTCTACGCCCAGCGCCCCGCGCTGTCGCCCGAGGCCGCCGCAGCCTGCGTGGCCCGCGCCCGCGCCGCGCAGCCCGCCTGGGCGGCGCGACCCCTCGACGAGCGCATCGCGCTTGTCAATGCGGCGGTGAGGAACCTCAACGACGACAAGGACCGCATCGTCCAGGAACTCGCCTGGCAGATGGGCCGCCCGACCCGCTTCGGCGGCGAATTCGGGGGCCTGAACGAACGCACCGCCTACATGTCGAAGATCGCGGCGGAATCGCTCGCCCCGATGATCGTCGAGGAGGACGACCGTTTCGCCCGCCGCGTCGAGTTCGCGCCGCACGGGCTGGTCTTCGTCATCGCGCCGTGGAACTACCCCTACATGACCGCGATGAACACCATCGTCCCGGCGCTGATCGCCGGGAACGCGGTCCTCCTGAAGCATGCCTCGCAGACGCTTCTGGTCGGCGAACGCATCGCGGACGCGATGGCGAAGGCGGGCGTGCCGCGCGACGTGTTCCAGAACATCGTCCTCGACCACGCCGGCACGGAAAGGCTGATCGCCGACCGGTCCTTCGGCTTCGTCAATTTCACCGGCTCGGTCGCCGGCGGGCAGGCCATCGAGCGCGCGGCGGCGGGGACCTTCACCGCGCTGGGGCTGGAGCTTGGCGGCAAGGACCCGGGCTACGTGATGGAGGATGCCGACCTCGACTGGGCGGTCGATGTGCTCATGGACGGCGCGATGTACAACGCCGGGCAATGCTGCTGCGGGATCGAGCGCATCTACGTCAACCACAGGCTCTTCGACGAGTTCGTCGAGAAATCGGTGAAGTGGGTGAACGGCCTCAAGCTCGGCAATCCGTTCGACCCCGAGACCACCCTCGGGCCGATGGCCAGCAAGCGCTTCGCCATGACGGTCCGGTCGCAGACGGCCGAGGCGATCGCGGCCGGTGCGAAGCCGCTGATCGAAAAGCAGAACTTCCCGGCGGATAACGGCGGGGCCTACCTCATGCCGCAGGTCCTGATCAACGTCGATCACTCCATGCGCGTGATGACCGAGGAAAGCTTCGGCCCCGTCGTCGGCATCATGCCCGTGAAGGACGACGCCGAAGCCCTGCGCCTGATGAACGACTCGCCCTACGGCCTGACCGCGTCCCTCTGGACGCAGGACCCCGACCGCGCGTGGAGCATCGCGCGGAAGATCGAGACCGGCACCGTGTTCCTGAACCGCGCCGACTACCTCGACCCGGCGATCTGCTGGACCGGCTGCAAGGACACCGGCCGCGGCGTCGGCCTGTCGAAGCTCGGCTACCACTCCGTCACGCGCCCCCGTTCCTACCATTTCCGCAAGGTGAAACCGTCATGACCGTTCCCAGCCGCAACTGGTCCTACCCGACCGCCATCAAGTTCGGGGTGGGCCGCATCTCGGAACTCGCCGACCATGCCAAGGCCGTCGGCATGAAGCGCCCGCTCCTCGTCACCGACAAGGCGCTGGCGGCGCTGCCGATCACGGCGAGGGCGCTCGACATCCTCGAGGCCGCGGGACTTCATCGCGCGGTCTTCTCCGAGGTCGATCCGAACCCGAACGAAGGCAGCATGGCCGCGGGCATCCGCGTCTATCACGCCGGGCGGCATGATGGCGTCATCTGCTTCGGCGGAGGCTCGGCGCTCGACCTCGGCAAGATGATCGCGCTGATGGCCGACCAGCGGCCGGACCTGTCGGTCTGGGATCTCGAGGACATCGGCGACTGGTACACCCGGGCGGATGCCTCGAAGATCGCGCCGGTCATCGCGGTGCCGACCACGGCCGGAACCGGATCGGAAGTCGGGCGCGCGGGGGTGCTGACGAACAGCGCAACCCACAAGAAGAAGATCATCTTCCACCCCGCGCTGATGCCGAAGGTCACGATCTGCGACCCGGAGCTGACCGTGGGAATGCCGAAGTTCATCACCGCCGGAACGGGGATGGACGCACTCGCCCATTGCCTCGAAGCCTATTCCTCGCCCTTCTACCATCCGATGAGCCAGGGCATCGCGCTGGAAGGGATGCGGCTGGTCTTCGAGAACCTCGTGACCGCCTACCGCGAACCCGGCAACCTCGAGGCCCGCGCCCACATGATGAGCGCGGCGGCAATGGGGGCGGTCGCCTTCCAGAAGGGGCTCGGCGCGATCCATTCGCTGAGCCACCCGGTCGGGGCCGTGTACAACACGCACCACGGCACCACGAATGCGGTCGTCATGCCGATGGTGCTCGACTTCAACCGCGCCGCCATCGATGACCGCATCGCGCAGGCTGCCGCCTATCTGCGCATTCCCGGCGGCTTCGCGGGCTTCCGCGAGCGGGTGATGCAGCTTCGGGCCGAACTTGGCATTCCGGCCAGCCTGTCGGCGATGGGGGTGGAATATGCCCGGCTGGACGAGCTGACCGAAATGGCGCTCGAAGATCCGTCCTGCGGGGGAAACCCGGTCGAGATGACGAGGGCGAACACCCGGGCGCTCTACGACGCGTGCATGTGAGGGGGATGCACCACCTTGCCGGATCACCCCTCACCTCTCCCCGCGGGGAGAGGTGAGGGGTGAGGGGACGCCACCGCCCGCGGTGACACAGACTTCCGCACAGCCGCTTTCCTGAAATGAAATCGGCATGGAATCCTTTCAGGATTTCGCCCCCTTCCACAGCGTCCTGACCACCTCGACAAAGGCGCGCAGCTTGCGCGCCTCGGCCGCCCGGCGGGGGAAGTAGAGGAATAGCCCCGGCTCGTCGAAGGCCGCCTCGGGCATGATCTCGACAAGCCGCCCCTCTGCAAGGTCCTCGGCCACAAGCGGCGTGAAGATATAGGCGATCCCCACCCCAGCCAGCGCGAGGTCCCGCGCCTGCCCGGGGTCGGAGACCCGCGCGGTGCCGGCGACCGGCACCTCGACCCGCCGCCCCGCCTCGGTCAGTTCCCAGTCGTAGACGGCCCCCGAGCGGAGGAGACGGAAGCCGATGCAGTTGTGCAGGGCAAGGTTCGCGAGCGCGGTAGGCACATCCCGGCTTGCCAAATAGCCCGGCGCCGCGACCAGGATCGCGCGGAAGGGCGGGGTCATCCGCACCGCTACCATGTCCTGCGCCACCATCTCGCCCAGCCTGATCCCGGCATCGAACCCGCCCGCCACGATATCCACGAGCGCATCGTCGCTGATGACCTCGACAGTCAGCCGGGGATGCCGCCGCGCCATTTCGGCCAGGCACTCGGAAAGCCCCAGGCCAAAGGCGATCCGCGGTACGTTGAGCCGGAGGACCCCCGTCACCTCCGCCTGCCCTGCCGCCACCCGTTCCGCCGCCGCATCGATGTCGTCGAAGGCCCGCTGCGCCGCCTCGACAAACGCCGCGCCCGCCTCGGTCAGCGCCACGCTTCGCGTCGTCCGTGCGAAGATCGGCGCGCCAAGCCGTCGCTCCGCCGCCCGGACCGCGTGGCTGACCGCGGAAGCGCCGAGCCCAAGCTCCGCGCCCGCTCGCCCGAAACTGCGCGTTCGGGCGACGGCCAGGACGACCGGAAGATGGGACAGGAGCAGGCGATCCATTCCTGAACCCTATCGCATGATCCGTTGAACTCCAGCCCGATTGTGTGAATCGCGATTGAGGCCGATCTTCCCCTCATCCCCCGCACTCGAAAGGAGAAACGGACATGCAGGATCGGGTCTGGTTCATCACCGGCGCCACGTCGGGCTTCGGCCTGTCGCTCGCCACAGCCGTGCTCGCCCGCGGCGAGCGGGCCGTAGTCGCCGGCCGCCGCGCCGACCGGCTTCAGGTGCTCGCCGCGCCTTTCGCTGATCGCGCACTGCCCATCGCGCTCGACGTCACCGACGCTGCGGCGCGCGAAGGCGCGGTCAAGCAGGCGCTCGCCCGCTTTGGCCGGATCGATGTGCTGGCCAACATTGCCGGTCGCGGGTCGCTCGGCGCGGTCGAGGAATTCGCGCCTCTCCAGCTTCGCGAACAGATGGAGATCAACTTCTTCGCCGCCGCCGGGCTGACCCGAGCCGTCCTTCCCGCGATGCGCGCGCAAGGCTCGGGCCATATCCTGAACCTGACCTCCATCGGCGGCCTCGTCTCGGTCGCGGGCTTCGGCCCCTACTGCGCCGCGAAGTTCGCGCTCGAAGCCTGGAGCGAGGCGCTGGCGGGCGAAGTCGCCCCCTTCGGCATACGCGTCACCCTCATCGAACCCGGCGCCTTCCGCACGGAGTTCGCCGGCGACGTGAACATGCGCCCCGCGACGCGGATCGACGCCTACCGCCCCGTCATCCAGCCGGTCGAGGACTACCTCTACGGCAGCGCCGGCACACAGCCCGGCGACCCCGACAAGGCCGCGGCGCTGATGATCGAGGCGGTGGACAGCCCCACCCCACCCTTGCGCCTGATGATGGGCGCCGACGCCTTCGGTATGTGGGACACGATCCTCGCCGCCCGCCAAGCCGACCTGAACGCCTGGCGCGCGCGCGGGATCGCGACGGCGTTCTGACGGGGTCGGGGCGCATCCCGGGTTTCGGGCGGTTGCCCCGCTTTCCCAACGGGAAGCGGGGCGCAGGCCCTCCGGGGTTACTTCAGACCAGCCCTTCCGCCCGGAACAGCGCCTTCACGTCCGACTCGGGCCGCGCCCCGAAGTGCGAGATCACCTCGGCCGCCGCGACGCAGCCCATCCGGCCCGCGACCTTCAGCGGCTGACCCGTCGCAAGGCCGTAGAGGAACCCCGCGGCGAACTGGTCGCCTGCCCCGGTCGCGTCCACGGGGACGACCCGGTGGACCGGAACCTCGACCCGCTCCGCGCCGCGGATCAGGATCACGTCCTCGCCCGACCGGGTGCAGACCACCACCCCGCAGTCCTGCCGCGCCTGGGCGAGGGCGCCGTCGAGACCGCTCTGGTAAAGGCTCTCCCATTCGTGGATGTTGCCGATCACGTAGTCCATTTCCTCGCGGACGAGCCGCCGGAAATCGGCGCGGTGGCGGTCCACGCAGAACGGGTCCGAGAGCGCGACCCCCGCCCTGCCGCCCCCCTTGTGGCAGGCCCGCGCGGCCTTCAGGAACGCCTTCTTCCCCTTGTCCTTGTCGAAGAGGTAGCCCTCGAGGAACAGGTAGTCCGTCCGCCCCGCCACCTCCTCGGCCACGTCGCCGGGGCCGAGGTCGGCCGAGATGCCGAGATAGGTGTTCATCGACCGCTCGCCGTCGGGCGAGACGAAGATCATCGAGCGCGAGGTCGGCAGGTCCGCCCCCGGCACGGGCGGGTTCGGGAAGTCGGTTCCTTCCGCCGTCAGGGACCGCGCATAGAAGCGGCCCAGCGCGTCGTCGCGGACGCGGCCGATGAAGGCGGTGGCGAGGCCGAGGTTGCCCAGGCCCGCGATGGTGTTCCCGACCGATCCGCCCGGCGCCTCGGTCCTCTCCCGCATCGCGGCGTAGAGCACCTCGGCCCGCTCGCGTTCCACGAGCTGCATGATGCCCTTGGTGATGCCCATCAGTTCGAGGAAGGTGTCGTCGGTCTGGCTCAGCACATCGACGATGGCGTTGCCGATGCCGACGACCTGGTAGCGCCCGTTCTTTGGCTGGTCTCTCAAATCGTCTTCTCCTCATAGAGGCACAGGTCGCGAATCAGGCAGTCGGGGCAGCGCGGCCGGCGGGCGAGGCAGATGTAGCGGCCGTGCAGGATCAGCCAGTGATGGGCGTGAAGCTGGAACTCGGCCGGGACATTGTCCTCGATGGCGCGCTCGACGGCTTCCACATCCTTGCCCGGCGCGATGCCGGTGCGGTTCGCGACGCGGAAGACATGGGTGTCCACGGCCTGGCCGGGGTGGCGGAACCACATGTTGAGGACGACGTTCGCGGTCTTGCGGCCCACGCCTGGCAGCGCGGTGAGCGCGGCGCGGCTCGACGGAACCTGCCCGCCGTAGTCCTCGACGAGGATGCGGGAAAGCTTCATCACGTTCCTGGCCTTCTGGCGGAAGAGGCCGATGGTCTTGATGTATTGGGCCAGACCCTCCTCCCCGAGCGCGAGCATCTTCCCGGGCGTGTCCACCCTGGCGAAGAGCGCGCGCGTCGCCCTGTTCACGCCCGCGTCGGTCGCCTGTGCCGACAGCGCCACCGCGACGAGGAGCGTGTAGGCGTTGACGTGTTCGAGTTCGCCCTTCGGCTCGGGCTCGGCGGCGTGGAAGCGGGCAAAGATCTCGCGGATCGTCGCGTAGGGAAGCTGGCGTGACATGCCGCCTTCATGGCGCGCCGCACCGGACGGGGCAAGGGCCGCCGCCCGGTTTCGTCACGATCCGGGTCGCGGGGCGGGGCCGGCGGGGCTAGAGTGCCGGCAACGGAGACAGGCCGATGACCATCCAGACCCTCGATACCCGCTATCATTACGGCGTCATCCGCCGCGCCATCGGGATGATCGACGCGGCGGGCGGAGAACCCCTGCCGCTCGACGATCTGGCCGGCAGGCTGGGCATGAGCCCCGCGCATTTCCAGCGGGTCTTTTCGGCCTGGGCCGGCGTGTCCCCGAAGCGCTATCAGCAGTACCTGACGCTTGGCGCCGCGAAGCGGATGCTGGCCGAGCGGCGCAGCACCCTCGACGCCGCGTTCGGCCTCGGCCTCTCGGGCGGGGGGCGTCTGCACGACCTCTTCCTGCGGTGGGAGGCGATGACACCCGGCGAATACGCGGCGCAGGGCGCCGGCCTGGCCATCCGCTGGGGCTGGTTCGACAGCCCCTTCGGACCGGCGCTGGTCATGGGGACGGAGCGCGGCATCTGCGGGATCGGCTTTGCCGAGGCGGCGGGCGATGCGGCGGCGATGGGCGACCTGACGGGCCGCTGGCCGGGCGCCACCTACATCGAAGACCCGGACATGCTGCGGCCCTGGGCCGATGCCGCCTTCGGGGCGGGGCGGACGCCCGGTGCGGCGACGCCGCTCGTCCTCATCGGGGCACCGTTCCAGATCAAGGTGTGGGAGGCGCTGCTCGCGGTGCCGTCGGGCCATGTCACGACCTATTCGGACATCGCCCGCAGCATCGGGGCGCCGCAGGCGGTGCGGGCGGTCGGAACGGCGGTCGGGCGCAATCCGATCAGTTTCCTCATCCCCTGCCACCGGGCGCTCAGGAAGTCGGGCGCGCTCGGCGGCTACCACTGGGGGCTGGAGCGCAAGCGTGCCATGCTCGCCTGGGAAAGCGCGCGACGCGATGCCTCGGGCGACTGAGCGAATAACCGCCGAGGCAGATCGCAACCTTCTCCCTCTCCGCTGCGTTGGAGCGGTATATGCGGTCATCAACCGCGGATGCGGGTCAGAAAGAGGCAAGCAGACATGATCCTTCGGAAGCCGTTTATCCTTGCCCTTGCGGGGGTCCTCGGCCTGTCGGCCTGCACACCCGGTCCGGCAGGTACGAACATACAGTCCGGCGCGGTCACCGGCGCGGTGCTGGGCGGGCTCTTCGGCGCCACCCGCAAGGGCGACGACAAGCTGGCCAACGCGGCGGTGGGCGCCGTGGTGGGCGGCGCGGTCGGCGGTCTGATCGGGTCGCAGCTCGACGCACAGGCGCGCGATCTGGAACAGCAGCAGCAGGCCGGGCTTCTGAACCGGGGCATCCGGATCGTCAACGAGGGCGACCAGCTGCGCGTGATCATGCCCGAGGGGATCCTTTTCGCCACGGGCAGCGCGGCAGTGCAGGGATCGGTCCAGAACGACCTCTATGCGGTTGCCGACAGCCTGAACCGCTTTCCGAACAGCCGCATCGAGGTCGTCGGCCACACCGACAACGTGGGTGCCGCCGCCTTCAACCAGGATCTGTCGAACCGCCGCGCATCGGCCGTCGCCGCGATCCTGCAGAACGGCGGCGTGTCGGGCGCGCGGATCGTGGCCTACGGGCGGGGCGAGGACGTGCCGGTGGCATCGAACCTCACTCCCGAGGGGCGGCAGCAGAACCGCCGCGTCGAGATCGTCATCATTCCGCGTCAGTGAGATCGTCCCTCCCGTGGCGCGCCCTGCGCGGCGCGCCACGTCGGCGGCAAGGAGAAAGGCCCGGTCGGGCGACCGGGCCTTTTTTCTTCACTGTCCCGAAGCGGTCAGTTCAGCCGCGTGGCCATCGAACCGATCGCATCTTCGATCAGCTTGTTCCGGTCGGCGGCGGTCATGCGGGCGGAGATCACGTCGCCGGCCGCGGCCACGGCCACGGCGACGGCACGGTCGCGCACGTCCCGGATCGCGGCCTTTTCGGCCGAGGCGATCTGGTCTTCGGCCGAGGCGAGGCGCCGGACCATCGCCGCCTCGAGGTCGGCCTTGGCCTGCTCGGCCGCCGCCATCGCCTCGCGCCTGGCCTGTTCGACGATCTGGTCCGCCTGCGCCTTCATCTCGCGGTACTTGGCCTCGTAGGAGGCAAGCACGGCCTTGGCCTCGTCGTGGAGCGCCCTTGCGGCGTCCAGGTCGGCCTTGATCCCGGCCGCACGCCTGTCGAGCAACCCGCCGAGGATCGACGGCACCTTGAAGTAGATAAGGATGCCGATGAAGACCAGCAGGGCGATGACAACGACGAACTCGCTCGACCGGAGCGAGAAGAAGGGTTCGCCCTCGGCGGCGAAGGCCGGCGTGGCCGCGAAAGGCGCCAGAGCGGAGAGCCGTTTCATGCCGGTCATCCCTTCATCCGCGCCGCGACCGCCGCCCGCACGGCCGCGTCGTCGGCAGTGCCGCCCAGCGCCGAGACAACCGCCAGGGCGGTATCCCGCGCGACTTCCGCCACCGCTTCCGTGGCGCTGGCCCGGATCTCGGCGATCCGCCTTTCGGACTCCGCGGCGCGCGCCGCGATCTCGGAATCGGCCCGGGCCGTTGCCGCGTCGACATCCTTCTGGATCTCGGCCCTCGCCGCCGCGACGATCCGGCCCGCCTCGCTGCGGGCATCGGCGAGTGCCTGGGTGTAGGCCTTCTCGGCCTCGACAGCCTTGCGCTTGAGCTCTTCCGCCGCTGCTATGTCGCCCTTGATCCTGCCGTCGCGCGCGGCCAGAACGGAGGCCACACGGGGCAGCCCGGTGGTATGAAGCACCGCCCAGATCGCGACGAGCGCCACCGCGAGCCAGAAGATCTGGTTCGGGAAGGTCGAGAAGTCGAGTTGCGGCATGCCGGCTTTCTCGGCCGCCTTGCCAGCGGCTTCGGCCACTGCACCGGCCGCTTCCGTATCGGTCGCCATGATCTACTCCTGCTCCGGAATCGGGGGACGGGCGGCATGCCCGTCCGGCACCTGGCGGTTCAGGATCAGACGGCGAACATGAGCAGAAGCGCGACGAGGAACGAGAAGATCCCGAGCGCTTCGGCGAAGGCGATGCCGATGAAGAGCGTCGCGGTCTGCCCCGCGGCGGCCGAGGGGTTGCGCAGCGCCCCGGCGAGGAAGTTCCCCGCGACGTTGCCCACCCCCATAGCGGCCCCGCCCATGCCCATGCAGGCGAGGCCGGCACCGATGTAGGCGCCCATCAGAACGATATTGCCTTGCATTCTCTGTCACTCCTTCGAGGTGTTGGTTTGCGTTGCGGTTGTCCGGGCGATGGCCCGGGAGGTTTCGGGACCGGCGATCAGTGATGCGGATGCAGCGCGTCGCGCATGTAGACACAGGTCAGGATCGTGAAGACGTAGGCCTGGATGAAGGCCACGAGGACATCGAGCCCGAACATCGCGGTGATGGCGAGGATCGAAAGCGGGGTCACCAGAACGCCGATCCCGGACATCAGGACAAGGGGTGCAAAGGCCGCGAAGACCTTGACGACCGCGTGGCCGGCCATGATGTTGCCGGCAAGTCGGATGGAGTGGCTTACCGGCCGGACGAAATAGCTGATGATCTCGATCACGGCGAGCACGGGCCGGAGCGGCAGGGGCGCCGAGGACACCCAGAAGAGCCCGAGGAAGGCCGCCCCGTTCTTCACGAAGCCGAGGACCGTGACCGTGAGGAACACCAGGATCGCAAGGACCCCGGTGACGGCGATCTGGGCCGTGGTCGTGAAGGAGCCCGGAATGAGCCCGATGAAGTTGGAGAACACGATGAACAGGAACAGCGTGAAGATGTAGGGGAAGTACCTCACCCCGTCATGGCCGGTCACGTCCTCGACCATCTTGTAGACGAAGCCGTAGGCAAGTTCCGCGACCGACTGCAGGCGCGAGGGAATGATCGCCCGGCGGCTGGTGCCGATGACGAAGAGGATGGCGATTGCGGCGACAGTCACGGCCATCCAGAGGGTCACGTTGGTGATCGTGTACCACTCGATCTCGGTCCCGCCGAACAGCGGCTTGACCGTGAACTGCTCCATCGGCTTGAAAACCAGGCCTTCGCTTGCATCTTCCGCCAATTCAGTCCCCCTCGTCCCGACCCGGCGACGCCGGATGCTGTCCCTTCCGGATCTCCTCGGCGGTGCGGAGCATCGTCTTCACGCCCGCCGCGAAACCCAGCAACGTCATCGCCACCAGAAACACGGGCAGGGTGCCGAAGAGCCAGTCCAACCCGTATCCGATGACGAACCCGATCCCCAGACCGGAGACCAGTTCGATCACCATCCGCCAGCCCTGACTGGCCTGGCCGTAGTGCTCTTCCTGCGGGGGCCGGGGCGCGGTGGCCCGCCTCGCTTCGGCGATCCGTTCCTCGAGCCGTCTGAGGCGGTCGGGATCGGGTTCCTCAGGCATCGGAAGCCCCCTTCGGAAGTTGCGGTGTAGCTACGGACTGACGCACAAGGAGTCAAGGTCCCTGCTGCGGCCCGGGGCCGCTCTCAATCCTTTGAAAAGTCTGGATTATGGGGAAAGCGGCCACACAGCCCCGGCCGCGGGGCGGCATGCCGGCGGCGAACCGATGTTCAACCCGGCGGTTGACCGTTCGGGCGGATGCGGGCATCACACTGTCATGCAACCATCCCCCGAACACGGCGCAGAGGCCACACTCGACGCGATCTTCGCGGCGCTTTCGGACAGCACGCGGCGGCGCATCCTCACCATGCTCCTCGAGGACGACATGGCCGTCACCGACGTCGCCACGCCGTTCGAGATATCGCTTGCGGCGATCTCGAAGCACCTCGCCGTGCTCGCCGGGGCGGGACTGATCCAGCAGGAAAAGCGCGGGCGGGTGAAGTGGTGCAAGCTGAACCCCGATGCCATGCAGGATGCGATCGTCTGGATCGAGGGGTTCGGACAGGTGGAGAGGGTCGACCTCGATGCCTTCGAGCGCTTTCTCGAACGCGAGCTCCTGGATGACGGGTTCGAGGACGAGGGCCCGGCCTAGGGCTGCTTCGCGTCCCTGATGTCGAGGCCCATCTCGGAATAGCGCTCGGCCTCGTCCATCCAGTTCTCGCGGACCTTCACGGTCAGGAAGAGGTGGACGGGCCGGCCCATGAACTCGGCCAGCTCGGTGCGCGCGGCCTGCCCTATGGCCTTGATCGTCTCGCCGCCCTTGCCGAGGACGATGCCCTTGTGTCCGTCCCGGGCGACATAGACGATCTGGTCGACACGGGCCGATCCGTCGGGCCTTTCCTCCCATTTCTCGGTCTCGACGGTGAGCTGGTAGGGCAGTTCCTCGTGCAGGCGGAGCGTCAGCTTCTCGCGGGTGATCTCGGCCGCGATCATCCGCATCGGAAGGTCGGCGATCTGATCCTCGGGATAGAACCACGGGCCTTCGGGAAGCTCGGCGGCGAGCCAGTCCTTCAGATCCTCGACACCATAGCCCTTTTCGGCCGAGATCATGAAGGTCTTCTCGAACGGGTGGGCGGCGTTCATCTCCCCGGCGAGGGCCAGAAGGGTTTCCGCCTTCACCTTGTCGATCTTGTTGATGGCGAGCGCGACACGCGCGCCCCTGGCCTTGTCGGCGAGTTCCGCGAGGATCGCCCGCATACCCCCGGTCAGGCCGCGATGCGCCTCGACCAGAAGGACGACGATGTCGGCATCCGCCGCCCCGCCCCAGGCCGCCGCGACCATCGCGCGATCGAGCTTGCGCCGTGGCCGGAAGAGGCCCGGGGTATCAACGAAGACGATCTGCGTCCCGCCCCGCATCGCGATCCCCCGGATGCGGGTGCGGGTCGTCTGGACCTTGTGCGTGACGATCGAGACCTTGGCCCCGACCATGCGGTTCAGAAGGGTGGACTTGCCGGCGTTCGGCTCTCCGATCAGGGCGACGAATCCGGCACGGGTCAAGTCTGGGCTCTCCGTTCAGGCAGGCATCGCTGTTTAACGGCAAAGGATGCGGATTGAAACCCGCGACGCCGCCAACCGGGCGTCGCGGCGCAAGGGCCCGGGAAAGCCATGCCGAAGAACGCACGGGCAGGAGGACCGGGCGCCGGAGGCGTCCGGCGCATCGGCCCTTCCCCCGCCGGTCCCCGGCCGCCAAGACGCCGGGCCTGGTCCGCGCCCGGTCTACTGCATCACGATATCGGCATAGAGCGCGCCGGCGGCATGGATGCTCATGAGAATGTCGATCATGTCGCGCGGGGCGACTCCCAGCGCATTCAGGCCGGACACGACCTCGGACAGGCTGGTCTCGCCCCCGACCTGCGCAAAGCCGATGCCGGGTTCGTTGGTGATGTCGGCCCGGGTTCTCGGCACGACCACCGTCTCGCCGCGGGAGAACGGATTGGGCTGGACGGCCTGGGGCACCTCCTCGACGCGCAGCGTGAGGTTGCCCTGGCTGACCGCCACCGGACTGATCCGGACATCCGCACCCATGACGATGGTACCCGACCGCTGGTCGATGACGACGCGGGCCCGCGTGGCCGGCTCCACCGTCAGGTTCTCGATCCGCTCGATCACATGGGCAGGCGAGGCCGCGCGAACCGATCCGATGTCGAGGGCGACCGTGCCGGGGTCGGTCATCCGGGCCACCGGGCGGCCGAATTCCCGGTTCACCGCTTCCTCGATCCGTCTCGCGGTGGTGAAGTCGGGCGAGCGGAGTGCCAGCCGGATGACGGTGAGCGAGGCGAAGTCGAAACCGACCTCGCGCTCCACCCGGCCCCCGAAGGCGATCGAGCCGGCGGTCGGCACCCCCTGCACGACGCGCGCGCCCGCTCCCTCGGCCGATGCACCGCCGGCAAGGATGGTGCCTTGCGCCACCCCGTAGATCTGCCCGTCCGCCGCCTTGAGAGGCGTCATGACGAGGGTGCCGCCAAGCAGACTCTTGGCATCGCCGATCGCGGAGACGGTTACGTCGAACCGGCTTCCGGCGCGGGCGAACGGGGGCAGCGTTGCGGTCACGAGGACGGCTGCGACGTTGCGCGGACGCACCTGCTCGCCGGTCACGTTCACCCCGAGCCGTTCGAGCATGTTGGACATGATCTCTTCGGTGAAGGGCGAGTTGCGCAGCCCGTCGCCGGTGCCGTTCAGTCCCACCACGAGGCCATACCCGAGGAGGTCGTTGCCGCGGACGCCGTCGACCTCGACCAGGTCCTTTATCCGGATCGACTGTGAGGCCGCGGGCGCGGGAAGGAGGCAGAGCGCGACGGCAAGCCAGGCTGCCGCAGACAGGCGCGGAAGCCCCGTCACCGCAGCCAGTCCGTCAGCGAGAGCCGCGACATCCGGACGGTAAGGGCGTAGAGGGTCTCGATCTGCGTTTCCACCTGCGTGAGCGCGGATGCGGTCTCGTAGGGATCGACCTCGACAAGGCCGCTCCGCGCGATGCGAAGCGCGGAGTCCTCTGACGCGATCCGGGTCGTCGCAGCGGCAATGCGCTCTTCCGCGACGCCGATCTCGGCCCGCAGGGCAACGATCCGGCCGCCCGCGTCGGCAATGGTCCGGCCTGCCCCGGTCAGCAGTTGCGCGCGGGCGGCAGGGTCTCCGGCAAGAGCGCCCCGGGCCACCAGTGCGGCGGTGGCCAGTCCCCGCAGGAGGTCCCGCACCGCAGGGTCCGACGCCGTGGCCGGAAGCGCCAGCGCCTCGCCCTCGCCGAGGGGGAACGGCCCGGGCGGGGCGGCATTGCCCCCGTAGGCAAGGTCCAGGAAACCGCCGCCGCCCGCCGGGGCGTCGAACCAGCCGGCCACCGCAGACCGGATGTCCGCCACCGTGACCAGGCCTGCCGTCGCGGCCTCGATCGACGCGAGGATGTCCGCGGCAGGGGCGAGCGGCACGCTGTCGGTCGCGGTGCCGGACAACACATAGCGCCCCGCCGCCTGCGCGTTCAGCGCCGCCACGACCGCATCGAACCTGCCGCGGCCCGCTGCCGCCAGGGCATCGACCTGCGGCGGAGCTTTCATCGAGGACGCCGAAAGAAGATCCGGTGCAAGGGTGTCGGCCGCGTCCTGGGCCGTGCCGAGCGCGGTCTGCATCGTCGCCGCGAAGAGCGATGCCTCGGCCGCGGCGGTCGCCTGCGAACGCAGGATCGTGATCGACCGCTCGATCGCCGAGACCGCGCGCTGGTCGCCCTGCACCGCAGCCGCGCGGTCCGACACCCTGCCGGTCGAAAGCTCCCGCGTCAGGATGTCCTGGCGCTTCTGCAGCTCCCCCGAGGCGCGGCGGAGCTGCAGCGACTGCGCCAGATCGCCGATCGACACGAAGCTCATCGCAGGATCCCCATCAGTTCGGTCAGGAGTGCGTCCATGGTCCGCATCACCTGGGCATTGGCGCTGTAAGTCTGTTCGACAAGCAGCAGCTTCTGCATCTCGGCGTCCGAATCGACACCGTCGGCGAGGATCAGTTCCGACAGCGCCGTTGCCCGGAAGGCGGCAGAGGTCGCCTCCTGCTCGGCGTCGAGGCGGGCGCGTGAGGACACCGACAGGACTGCTGCCGCCAGACCGCCGGCCGTCAGCGACGATGCCGTCAGGCTGCCGCTCGCCGGCGGCCTGCGGGCGGACAGCGCCCCGGACAGCGCGGTCAGGAGCGCCGCATCGCCGACCGGGCCCTGGGTTGCGGCGCCGATACCGTCGCGGACGCGCCAGGTCTGGCCGCCCCGGGCCGGGTCCACTGCGGGATTCACGGCGATGCGGCCGGAAAGTCCGGTCTCCGCCAGAGGATCGAGGGCGGCGCCCGCGTCGGTAAGAAGGCCCGGCGCTCCGGGCGCCAGCGTCGGATCGACTGCGGACGACGCGAAACGGTCGTACAGGTCCCGCGCAAGCGCGTCGAGTTCGGCCTGCGCGGCCGGGGCGATCTCGTCGCGGACGGCAAAGGCGGCGGACAGCCGGCCGCCGCCGAGGAGGCCGTCAGCCCGCGCATCGACCGGCCGTCCGTTCAGGGTCAGTCCGGACAGGGCCCCCCCGGCAAGCGACATCTCCGCCACGATCGGGTCCGTGGGCGAGAACCCGAACGCCGAGGCCCGCCCGTCCACCAGCACCGCCCCCCCGCTGGTGAACAGCGCGATCTGGCCGTTGGCGCGCGGATACTCCCGGATCGGGACGATCGCGGCGATCGAGTCGACAAGCTTCTGGCGCCGGTCGAACAGCCCGTTCGCGTCCCGTCCGGCCGCGCGATAGGTGGTGATGTCGGTGTTCAGGCGGTCGATCGAGGCCAGCGTCTCGTTTAGCGTCCGCACATCGCGGGCGATGCCCGAATCCGCCTCCGTCCTTGCGGCCTGGACAGCGGCGCTGGCCGCGTTGAGTTCGGCGGCGAGACTGCGGGCCGCGCCGACGACCGACGCGAGCCGGGTGCCGCTGTCGGGCCGTGCGGCCGCCTCGACGAGACTCGCCTCGAGCGCGGTGATGCGGCCCGGGATCGAGCCGGGATCGGAGGGATCGCCGACGGCCTGCTCGGCACGCGCGTGGAATGCCGCGCGCAGGCTGGCGTCGCCATTCTCCGCCTCGGCAAGGCGCCGGTCCGCGACCGCCGCCATGTTGACGACGCGCTGGACGCCGACGACCGCCACGCCCGTGCCGCGCCCGCCGAGGCTCGCCGAGGCAAGCTCGATCTCGCGTCGCGCGTAGCTTTCGTTCATCGCGTTGGCGACGTTGGCGGAGATCACCTCGCCCGACCGGGAGGATGCCGTGAGACCGCTCAGTGCATTGCCGAGCGCGGCCGAGATCGACATCGGTCAGCCCCCGCCTCAGCGCTTGATGTTGGTGGTTTCCTGCAGCATCTCGTCCACCGTCTGGATGACCTTGGCATTCGAGGAGTAGGCGCGCTGGGTCTGGATGAGGGCGGTCAGTTCGGCCGCCACATCGGTGGTGGAGCCCTCGCGTGCATACCCGAGCACCGCCCCGGTCGGCCCGTCGCCGGCATCCCAGAGGAAGAACGAGCCCGAATCCGGCGACACCTGATAGGTCTGGCTGTTGAGCGAGACGAGACCGTTGGGGTTCGGCACATCGACCAGCGGAATCTGGTAGAGACGCCGGGTGAAGCCGGTGTCGTAGGTGGCGGTGATGAACCCCTTCGCGTCCACTTCGACGCGCGTCAGATTCCCCACGGGCGATCCGTCCTTGGTGATCGAGGTCGGCGCAAAGCTGTCGGAAAGCTGCGTGAGACCGTTCGAATCGCCGAGCTTGCCGATGGTGACGGTCAGCGGCCCGCCTGCCACGGTCAGCCCCAGCGTGCCGGTCGCGGGGTCGTAGGCCCCGCCGGAGACGGTCGTGACCGAGGCGAGGGTGCCGCCGTTCGTGCGCGAGTTGTCGAAGACGAGCGTGTATTCGCCGACCACCGCGCCCGCCTGCGCCGAGTCCCGGACCACCATCGTCCAGGTGTTCGACGCCCCGCTGGCCGGCACCGTGGGCGTGAAGTCGATGCCGAGCGACTCGGAGGTGCCGAGGTTGCCGAAATACTCCACCGACAGCGGCAGCGTCGTGCCGGGCGATCCCGACTGGGTGTCGGTTGCGGGCAGGTTGACCCCCAGGTTCACGGCCGTGGTCGGGTCGCCGGCGGTCTGGTTGGCGTTGATCGTGACCGGGACCAGGCCGGCCGTGGTGTCGCGCGGCAGGACAGGAATGGTTCCGTTCGCGTTGGCGGGCCAGCCGAGCAGGACCAGCCCCGACTGGGTCGTGAGCACCCCCTGCTCGTCCGTCCGGAAGGCACCGGTCGTTGTCATCATCAGCGGCCGGGAGCCGGAGCTCGCCCCCAGCGATACAGCCGGCGTCACCGGCAGCATGCCGCGTCCCGACACCGCAAGATCGAGAGGATTCGAGGTCGAGACCGGCGCGCCCTGTTCGTCGATCAACCGGCTGGTGACGGCACGGACCCCGCCGGCGGAATAGGTTCCCGCGTTGCGGCCGTTGTCGATGACGAAATTCTCGAAATCGGCCGATGCGCGCTTGTAGCCATAGGTGCCGGAGTTGGCGATGTTGTCGGAGATGGTGGCGAGCCTGGTCGCGTTGGCGCTGAGCCCCGCGACGCCCGCGTTGAGCGAGGACGAGATGGACATTCTGGCCGCCTTTCTGCTGCCCGGTTCCTTGTCAGGGGCGGAAGATGACGTGCCGGGTTTAAGATCGGCCTAACGCAGGACGGGGCGCCCGAGCCGGTCGAGCGACCTGAGCAGGATGATCTCGATCCGGTTGTTTCCGGCTGCGGCGGGGTTGGGCAGGGCCGGACGGCGGTCGCCGAAGCCGGTCACCCGTGCGCTCCGGCCCGGGTCGAGCCCCGCTTCCTCGAGCATCGCCCGGATGCGCTGGGCACGGTCCGCGGACAGGGTCCAGTTCGGGTTGACACGAAAGATGTCGGGCCGGGCCCGGACATGGCCGTTCACCGCGACCGGATTCGCCGCCAGGGCGAAGACGCGCGCGACCATCTCCACCGCCTGTTTCGTCACGGGACTCGGTTCGGCACCGTCAGCCACGAAGAGCGGCTCGCCCTCGAGATCGAACAGTTCCACGATCAGGCCCTCATCGGTGACGCGGGTCGTCACGTGCCGGAGGGCGTTGCGCATGGCCATGCTTTCGCCGCCCATGCCGGCGAGTTCCCCGGCAATCCGCTCTGCCGCGGCATCGAAACGCTCGGCGGCGGGGTCCTGCGACGGATCGACGCCGGTCTGGCCCCGGGCCTGACGCTCCTCGGCCGGCTTCAGATTCGAGGCGCCGGTTCCGTTCTGGGCGATCTGATCCTCGGAAAAGACGCTCTCGCCCCCGAACAAGCCGTCGCCGCCGCCCGACACCCGGGACAGCGGAATCGTCGGACTGAAGTAGTCCGCGATGCCCTTCCTCTGCTTCTCGGTCGTCGCGTTCAGCAGCCACATCAGCAGGAAGAAGGCCATCATGGCCGTCACGAAGTCGGCGTAGGCCACCTTCCACGCGCCCCCGTGGTGGCCGCCGCCGGCGACGATCTTCTTCCGCTTGATGATGACTGGCGCCGCGTTCTTCTGCGCGCCCATCCCACCCGCCATTTCCGTTCACCCGGAGCCTGATTACCGCGCCGGAGTAAACCGACGGCTAATTGCGACCGGCCCGGTGCGGCGTGCGTCGCTTGACAGGGTGCGAGCGCGCCATCATGAAGCGCGGACGCAGGGATCGTGAGAAGGACGGGTCATGGCGAAGACGGCAGCGGGTGGCGCGTCCGAGACGATCAAGACCGTGCTTTATGCGCTGCTGATCGCGGGGGTTTTCAGGACCCTGTTCTTCCAGCCCTTCTACATTCCGTCGGGATCGATGAAGGACACCCTCCTGATCGGCGATTTCCTGTTCGTCAACAAGATGGCCTATGGCTATTCCAGGTATTCCTGCCCGTGGTCGCTCTGCCCGATCAAGGGCCGCATCCTGGGCGGAGAGCCGCAGCGCGGCGACGTGGTCGTGTTCCGTCACCCGTCCAACGGTCAGGACTTCATCAAGCGCCTTATCGGGCTGCCGGGCGACACGGTGCAGATGAAGGAGGGGCGCCTCTACCTGAACGGAGAGCTTGTTCCGCTCCGGCCGGCGGGCGTGTTCGAAGAGGTGTACGAACCGCAGGGCCCGAACCGTCAGCCGCCTTCGTGCAAGAACGCTCCGGTGGGATTCGGCGGCATCTGCCAGTCCGACCGCTACATCGAGACACTGCCCGGAGGCGTGTCGCACGACGTGCTGGACATCGGGATGTTCACCCCGCCCGCGCGCAACTACATGGATACCACGCCTGTCTATACGGTGCCCGAAGGGCAGTACTTCTTCATGGGCGACAATCGCGACAACAGCCAGGACAGCCGTGTGCCGCTCGCTGCCGGGGGGGTAGGGTTCGTGCCCGCCGAGTTCCTGATCGGGCGGGCCGACAGGGTGATCTTTTCCTCGGCGGGGCGGTCGCTCTTCTTCTTCTGGACCTGGCGCCCGGACCGCTTCCTGAAGGCGATCGATTGAAGCAGGGCGCCGAACTCCGGGCCTTCGCGGCCCGCATCGGCCACGAGTTCGCCCGGCCGGAGCTTCTTGTCACCGCCGTCACGCACGGCTCGCTCGGGTCCGCCACCCGACCCGACAACGAGCGGCTGGAGTTCCTTGGGGACCGCGTCCTCGGGCTGGTCATCGCCGAGGTCCTGATGGAGGACGATCCGGACGCGCGCGAGGGCGACCTCGCCCCGCGCTACAATGCACTCGTCCGGCGCGAGGTCTGTGCCGAGGTGGCGCGCTCGGTGGCTCTCGGCGACGTGATGAAGCTTGGGCGGTCCGAGATGATGTCGGGCGGCCGCCGCAAGGAGGCACTGCTCGCCGACGCGATGGAAGCGGTGATCGCCGCGGTCTACATCGACGCGGGCTACGAACGCGCCCGGTCGCTGGTGCGGAGGCTCTGGGGCGACAGGATCGGCAAGGTGGAAGCCGATTCCCGCGACGCAAAGACCGCCCTGCAGGAATGGGCGCAGGCCCGGGGCCAACAGCCGCCGGCCTACCGGCAGGTGGATCGCCATGGTCCGGACCACGAGCCGCTCTTCACCGTCGAGGTCCGGCTCGCGACCGGCGAGGCCGAGCGCGCCTGCGCCCGGTCGAAGCGGCTGGCCGAGCAGTCCGCGGCGCAAGCCCTGCTCGCGCGGATGGCGCCGAAGGCGGAATGACGCATGCGGCCGGATCGCGAGATCCGGCCGGACCTTCAGACGTAGCTCCGCACCAGCGCCTCGGACAGCAGCGTCCAGCCGTCGGCCAGGACGAAGAAGGCGAGCTTGAAGGGCAGCGCGACCACCGCCGGCGGCACCATCAGCATGCCCATCGACATCAGGACTGCCGACACGACGAGGTCGATCACCAGAAACGGCAGAAAGATCAGGAACCCGATCTGGAAGGCGCGGGTCATCTCGGACAGCATGAAGGCCGGAACCAGCACCGAGAGCGGAATGGCGTCCGGCGTGGAGGGAGGGGTGGCGCCGGCCCCTGCGGGCCGCAGCGCGGCGAGCCGCTCCACGGTGCCGGGGTCCGCCCGACCTGCCATGAAGACCCGGAAAGGGGCCACGGCCCGCTCGGCTGCGGCGGGCAGGTCGAGGCTTCCATCCATGAGCGGGACAACACCCCGCGCCCAGGCCTCGGCAAAGACAGGCTCCATGATATACCAGGTCAGGAACAGGGCGAGCGAGACGATGAGCGTGTTCGGGGGCGCCTGCGGCAACCCCAGCGCCTGACGCAGGATCGAAAGCACGGTGACGAGGAACGGAAAGCAGGTGACCATCACCGCTATCCCGGGCGCGAGGCTGAGCACGGTGACGGCAGCGATCAGAAGGATCGACTGGCCCGTCAGGCTGGCGGGCAACGCCGATGTCCCGAACCCCTGCAGGGCCGGAGCGATATCGGCAACAGACTGGGCCAGCCCGGGCGGTGCCGACGCAGCGAGGGCGAACATCGCCGCCGCTGCCACCGCGAGGACCGGCCGGAGGATGGCCCGAGCACCTCGCCGTTGAGGCGGGCACGAGAGGATGTCCCGCAGACCAGGACACCCGGCAGGAGGGCGCCGCGGTTCCGCCCGGACGTCGGGCGGGCGTTTCATCGACGGTCGCAAGGCCGGGGGCGAAGCCGGACGGCACGGTTCCGGCGCCGCAGGGTGCGGTGCTGCAGGTTCCGGCGGCCGTGACCTCGCAGGCGCAGGTGTCGCGGGCGGGCGCAGGCTGGGAATCGGGCATGACGCCGGCACCGTCCGGGGCGCATCCGGGGCGCCCGTCTCCCGGAGGAACAGGGCCGCTGCATGGCACCCGGGGGTCCTGCCGTCCCGGCCGTGAGGCGAAACACCGGCCAGCGGCGCCAGCGGCCCGGTCCGGCCGCGGTAGCGGACCGGGGCGTCAACGGGAACGGGGGCGCGGGCGCGGCCGGTGTCCGGGTTCGGTTCGGCTGCGGAACGATGCCGCTTCATGCCGACAGCCCGTTGGCGAGATCGGCAACCTCGGTCAGGCGGACGGCAAGCTGTCCGGCCCCCTCCGCCTCGGTCTCGACCAGTTCGCCCCTCGCAATGAGCCGGTCGCCCACGTAGAGTTCGACAGGGTCCTCGACCCGCCGGTCGAGCGGAAGCACCGTTTCGGGCGCAAGACGAAGCAGGTCGCGCACGACCGGCCTCGCCCGGCCGACAACGACCACGATCTCGATCGGCACCTGCGCGAAGGGGTTGGACTCGAAGTCCCTGAGGCTTTCAGGCACGTGCGCGCTCCTCCTTTGGGTCGGCATCGAAGAAGGCGGCCACGACCCCCGATATCGCTTCGACCACGCCGTCGAGATCGATCCGCGACTCGTTTCCCGGGAAGCGGAAGAAGGCCTGGCCTTCGCTCAGGGTGTCGTCCTCGGTGAGGACCACCGGCATGGGAAGCGCCTTTCCCAGCGCCTCCTCGACCCGTGCCCGGCTGGCCGGCGCGACGGCGATCTCGACAGGCGCGCCGGCCAGCGTCCGCGCTGCGGGAAGGATCTGCTCCACGAGCATCGGGGCCAGACTTTCGTGGGCAATCACGGGAAGCACCTTGCGCACCATGTCGAGGAGAAGGGGTCGGATCGCGCCGAGGACATGGGCGTGGGCTTCGTGATAGGTGAAGGAAAGGTCGGAAAGTGCCCGGGCGAGATCCTCGCGCAGTCGCCGCCCGTCGCTTTCCTGCGCCGCGATCGCGTCGTCCCATCCGGCCGTGTAGCCCTGCTCGTAGGCCGAACTGCGCATTTCGTCCTCGTGCAACGGATCGCCGGGCTCGGCGGGGCGCGTCACGGACTCCTCGAACGTTTCGAGCCTCAGCCGGGACGCCATCACGCGCGCTCCCCCTCGCTCTCGCCCATCCAGGTCCTCAGGACCGAGACGGCCTCGTCCTGCCGCTCCTCGATCAGCCGTCGCATCCGCATCACCGCCTCGTCGGTGGCCTTCGCCCCGCCAGCCTCCGCAAGAGGCGTGGCGAAGGGAGGCAGGGCGGGGAAGTCGGACACCACGTCTATCGGACCGGTGGCAAAACTGCCGTCGTCGATCTCGCCCGTCAGCGGCGGGGCAAGCGCCCCTGCCTGGGACGGCAGCGCGGCCGCCGGCGACCGGGTCAGGATCGGACGGAGGACGAAGAGTCCCAGGACAAGCGCAACCAAGGCAAGCACGGCCAGTTGAACGATCTGCATCACGTCGATCCGGATACCGGCCAGCAGGCCCGGCACGGCCGCCGTCCCCTCGGTCGGAAGAGGCTCGAACGGCATCGACTTCACCGTGACCACGTCGCCCCGCGACTCGTCGAAGCCGACGGCCGACGCCACGAGATCCCGCAGCACGGCCAGTTCCGCGTCCGGGCGGGGCTCGAGCACCTCGGCTCCGTTGCTGTCGGTCCGCCGGACACCGTCGACGAGAACCGCCACCGAAAGCCGCCGGATCGCGCCGGGCGACTTGAGAAGCTCACGGGTTCTCTCCGACACCTCGTAGTTGATGCGCTCGCGCGTCTCGCTGTTCTGGCTCTGCGAGGTCGATCCGCTTCCCTGCGCGTTGCCCTCGGGAAGATTGGAGGCGACGGTCACGGCACCCTGGCCCCGATCAGAGGCGGTTCCGCTCTTCTCCTCGGTCTCCGAGGAGATTGGCACCCGGCCGTTCGGGTCGAAGGTCCTTTCGGTGATCGATTCGCGGTCCGTCACCGGCTCGACCGAGACCTCGACGACCGCACGACCCGGTCCGACCCGTGCCGCGAGCAGCCGTTCGACATTCTGGCGCAGCTCCTCCGCCCTGGCATCGGGCGAACCTCCGACCCCCGGCATGCTGTCGGAAGGGACGAGCCCGTATCGGGCGTCGATCACCGCCACGTCCTCGGGCGACATGCCGGCCACCGCCGAGGCGACGAGGTAGCGCAGCGCGCTCGCCTGCGTCCGTGGAATCGCGCCGCCCGCCGTCGTGACCGTGACCGATGCCTTCGGGGGAGAGCCGGGGCGCAACCCGCGCGCTGCGCCCTGAGCGATATGGACGCGAGCCGACCGGATGACGGGATTCGCTGCGATCGTCCGGGCCAGTTCCCCTTCCTTGGCACGCCAGTAGGCGGCATCGAACATCTGCGCGGTGGTGCCAAAGCCGGAAAGACCGTCGAGAATTTCGTAGCCCGCCCCCCCCGTGGCTGGCAGTCCCTCGCCGGCCAGTGCCATGCGCAACTCGTCGCGGCGGCCCGCTTCGACGTAGATCGCATCGTTGCGGACCTCGTAGAGGACGCTGCGCTGGTCGAGGGCGGAAAGCACCTCACCGGCGCTGGCGCCGTCGAGACCCGCATAGAGAAGCGCCATGGACTGGCGGGACGTGAGCGAAGCGAGTGCGAGAATGGCCGCGAACGTGCCGATGGCCGCGACCAGCGCGATGATGCGCCGACGTGCATCGAGACCCTGCCAGATCGCGGCAACCTGTTGCATCGGAAGGACAACCCTTACCCGCGGGCGTCCTGCCCGGCATCAGGGTTTTCCCGCATCGCGTTTAAGAAAGGGTTAGCCCCCTTCCGGCTATAGCGGCACAGGAGGAACAGGGACTCGCAGAATGGCGGAAGCAGCACCAGCCGAGGAATCCCGGCCGACGAAGAAGGGCGGCAAGCTGCCGCTGCTCGTCGGCATCCTGCTGATGCTGGCCCTGGGCGCCGGCGGCTTCTACGCCGTCCGGAGCGGCCTGATCCTTGCGGCGGGCGGAGGCAAGCCCGGGGAGAAGGCGCTCGATCCCCTTCCCGAAGTGGCCTTCGTAGCCGTCGAGCCGATGATCCTGTCTCTCGGACCACGGGCCGGTGGGCGCTACCTCCGGTTCTCGGCGCAGATTGAAGTGGCGAAGGGATACGAGGAAGAGGTTCGCCAGTTGCTTCCGCGCGTGCTCGACGTGATGAACAGCTACCTCCGCGCGGTGGACCTGCGCGAATTCGAGGAACCTTCCGCGCTCATCCGCCTGCGTGCGCAGATCACCCGCCGCGTGCAGCTCGTCGCCGGCGGCGACCGCGTCCGGGATGTGCTCGTCACCGAATTCGTCATCAACTGAGGCAGGGCATGGACTTCATAGCCGACATCCTTCTCGGGGCCGGCGCCCTTGGCGCTGCGGTCTACTGCCTTGTCCTGTCGCGGCGCCTGAAGCGGTTTGCGACGCTCGAGAACGGGATGGGCGGTGCCATCGCCGTCCTGTCGCGCCAGGTGGACGATCTGACGGGTGCGCTCGACCGCGCCCGGGGTGCCGCCGGGGAATCGGCAGCGAAGCTCGACGCGCTGACCCTCCGCGGCGAAGCCGCGGCCCAGCGTCTGGACCTGATCCTTGCGGCGCTGCACGACCTGCCGGATCCCGAAGCGGTCACGCAGTCCCGACTCCGCGTCCTCCGCCGGCGCCGGCATCCGGCGGTGGAGGCGGCCGGATGACAGACGCGGAAAAGCCGGGGCCTCGCCGCGGATTCGCTTTTCCGTTCCGGCCTCGCGGTCCGGGCGGGCGTCTGGGCGGGCGGCTGGGCGTCCTGCACGTCGTCGCCTTCCTCCTCGTCGCCTCGGCCGGGATCCGCATCGTCGCAGGCGCAAATCTTGCCCTGGCGCAGGAGTCCGCGGCAGATCCGGCGCCGGCGGCACCCGCCGGCCCGGTCCCTGCCGGCAGCGGGGAGGCGCTCGCGCTCTTCGAGGCCGTACGCGGCCGGGAGGAACGCCTGGCCGCGCGCGAGGCCGAGATCACGCGGCGCGAAGGGGCCTTGGCGAAGGTCCAGGCCGACATCGAGAAGCGGCTCGCCGAGCTGACGGCCGCCGAGGACGCCCTGTCCAAGACCATCGCACAGGCCGACGGCGCCGCGGAGGAGGACGTCGCTCGGCTCGTCACCGTCTACGAGAACATGAAGCCAAAGGATGCAACGGCCCTTTTTGCCGCGATGGCGCCCGAGTTCGCGGCCGGGTTCCTGGGGCGGATGCGTCCCGATGCGGCGGCTGCGATCATGGCCGGGCTCAAGCCCGAAGCCGCGTATGCGATCAGTCTCACGCTCGCGGGCCGGAATGCCGCCGCACCGTCGCGCTGAAGCAGGGGCTGAGGCTTTGTTAACGGGCTTCTGACAGCCTCGCCCCGATGGGGAAGTCCGGAAGAAGGGCGCCGGCGGGGTCCGGGACATGTCCCGGGCGGACGAGAGGGGTCCAGGAGATCAGGGCGTGATCGTATTCATCGGCATCGGTGTGCTCTTCGCCATGGTCTTCGGCGGCTATCTTGCCGCGGGAGGCAAGATGGGGATCATCCTCAAGTCACTTCCCTTCGAGATGATCATCATCGCGGGCGCCGCCGCCGGTGCCTTCATCATCTCGAGCGACAAGCACGTACTGAAGCAGACCCTCAAGGACATGAAGCTCGTCTTCAAGGGCCCGCGATGGAGCCCCGGGGACTACCGGGACCTTCTCTGCCTTCTCTTCGAACTGATCCGCATTGCGCGGCAGAACCCGGTTGCGATCGAAGAACACATCGAGGCACCGGAGGCGTCTTCGGTCTTCGGCAAGTACCCGAGGATCCTTGCCGACCACACGGCGATCGAACTCATCTGCGACACGCTTCGCTCGGCGTCGATGAACTTCGATGATCCGCACCAGGTCGAGGAGGTGCTCGACAAGCAGATCGACGCGAATCTCGAGCACGCCCAGCATTCGAGCCATGCACTTCAGGCGATCGCCGACGGTCTGCCGGCGCTCGGTATCGTCGCGGCCGTCCTCGGGGTCATCAAGACGATGGGCTCCATCGATCAGCCGCCGGAAATCCTCGGCAAAATGATCGGCGGTGCACTCGTCGGAACGTTTCTCGGGGTGTTTCTCGCCTATGGGCTGATCGGTCCCTTCGCAGCCCGCCTGAAGACGGCGATCGACGAGGACAGCCACTTCTACCGGCTCATCCGCGAGGTGCTGGTGGCAAACCTCCACAATCATGCCACCAACATCTGCATCGAGGTCGGGCGACAGAGCACGCCGCACCATTTCCGACCGAGCTTTTCGGAGGTCGAAGAGGCCTTGAAATCCGTGAAGTCGGAAGCGGCATGATCCGGCTCGCAACCGCTCTTCTCCTCCTTGCGGCAGGGGCTGGGACCGCCGAGGCCCAGACGCTCGCCGTGCGATCGGGCGAGCATCCGACCTTTTCGCGACTCGTGCTCGAACCGCCGGCGGGCACCGGCTGGCGGGTCGGTCGGACACCGGATGGCTACGAACTCCGCCTGGACCGGGAGGGGCTGGCATTCGACACCCGGCGCGTGTTCGATCTGATACCCCGGCGGAGAATCGCCGGACTGGAACCGGGCAAGGTTCCCTCCTCGCTGTCCATCCGCCTCGCCTGTGAGTGCTATGCGACCGCCTTCGAGACGAGAGGAGCGCTGGTGATCGACGTTGCGGACGGGCTGGCACCGGCCGGCTCGCCCTTCGAACTGCCCCTCGATTCGCAGACCGCAGCGGCCGAGGCCCAGCCGCTGCCAGTCTTCGGCGGCCCCCCCGAGGTGCAGCCGGACCCCTGGACAGACACCTACTGGGCGCTCTCGACAGAGCGGAACGCGACCGCGGACGACACCGGCGGCACCGAAGCGCGACCGTCTCTTGCAGCCGACCCGCGGCCCGCTACCGCCTCGCCCCGTCCGTCGGATGCAGGCGGCGAACCCATCGGGGTTGCCGAAGCCGACCTGCTGCGTGAACTGGCGCGGGCCGCCTCGCAGGGTCTCGTCGATCCGGCCCCCGCGCTCAGGCCCGCAGAGGCGGCCGGTCCGGGCGGCAGGCGCCGAGAGGGTGAAGGGATCGGATCTGCCTCTGAAGGCGCCGCCCGGCCTGACATCCCGCCCCGGCCGCAAGCTGCCCGCGGGCCTCACGTGCCGCCGGACCGGACCGCGGCGGCTCCCTCGGACCAGAAGGGCGCCGGGATCGGACCGGGCCAGGGGGCGGAAGCGCCGGGCGGACCATCCGGCGTCGATCGCATCGGGCTGCGGGCCGATACCAGCATCGACAGGGATACGCTGTCCGTCCGAAGCCGGGAACCGACCACCCCCGATGGGCGGATCTGTCCGCCGGACGCGGACTTCGATGTCGAACAGTGGGTCAGTGCCGATCCCCCGGCCGACCAGATCGGCAAGGCCCGTGCCGGCCTCGTGGGCGAGTTCGACCGGCCGAACCGTGAGGCAGTGGTGGCACTGGCAAGGCTCTACGTGGCATTCGGGTTCGGCGAAGAGGCGATTGCCGCTCTCGACGCCTTCGCCATTCCCGATGACGAGTCGCGCTTCGTCCGGGCGCTTGCGACGGTCATCGAGGACCGGATTCCGGCGGACCCTTCGCTCTCCACCCTTGCAGGGTGCGGCGGCAAGGTGGCCATGTGGTCGATGCTCGCCCAGCCCGTGGATACGGCCAAGGGAAACGACGAGGCGGCGCTGCGCACATTCTCTGCCCTGCGTCCCGAACTCCGGCGTCTCGTCGGCCCGCGCCTCGCCGACAGGTTCATCCGGCGGGGGCAACTCGATGCTGCGCGCTCGGTGCTTGAGGCGATGCGGCGCCTGCCGGACCCGCTGGGAGCCGACGTCGATCTGCTTTCGGCCCGTCTGTCGCTCGAGGCCCGCAAGGTCGCACCGGCTCTGGAGGAACTCGGCAAGGCGATTGCGGCGAACGAACCGAGTGCCCCCGAAGCCGTCGTCCTCGCGATCCGGACGCGCCTCGAGTCGGGCCTGCCGGTGGATCCGGCCCTCGTGGACACCGCGGGCGCGCTGGCGTTCGAGTTGCGGGGCAGTCAGCAGGGCCTCCGCCTTGCCGCGGCCCACGCGGCCGCAATCGCCGCGAGGGGCGACTTTGCGGGAGCCTTCGCGGCACTCGACCTCCATCGCGCGGACTCGCCGGACGGCGAAACGGCCAATTCGCTCAACGAGCTTCTCGCAATGCTCGCCGAATCCGCCGACGACAGAGCCTTTCTGTCCGTGCTCTTCGATCGCCGTGCGGAACTGATGCAATCCCCCCCGCCGCTCGACCTGCGTCTGAAACTGGCGGAACGTCTTGCCGGCCTCGGCTTCTCGGACGAGGTGGCCCGGCTGCTCGGCCCGGATGGCAGGACGTCCAGGGCAGGCCGGCTCGCCCTTGCGGAGGCAGCGTTGCGCGACCTCAGGCCCGAGACCGCGCTGGCTTCCGTCGCCGGGCTGGATGGTCCTCAGGCTGCCGATCTGGCCGACCGCGCAGCAGCCATGGTCCGGTTTTCCGGGGCTCCGGCCGCCGCCGCGGAACCGCCCGTTTCCGACGCCGCACCCCAGACGCGGCCGCCCGAGGAGGGGCCGTTGGCGAAGGGCCGCGCGCTCCTCGATGAAAGCAAGGCGCTTCGCGGCGAGGTCGCAAAGCTCATCGGGCCCGCCCCGCCATGACCGGCCGAAGGATGCGGCATCCCGCCCCGCCACCCGGGGCAGGCCGGCCATGTCAGGCGATTACCGAATCTAAACGCACCCCGGCCTAGCCTCGCCCCCGGCTGGAGAACCGCCAGGAGGGCCGGAATGGCGAAGATCGTCCGCGTGACGAGAAGGTTCGGCTTGGGGCCCTGCCGGGGCCGCGCCGCCGCCGTCATCGCCATCCTCGCGGCGGCGGTGCCCACCGGTCTTCCGGCCGCATCGGACGCTTCCTCGCTCTGCGAGGATGCGGCCGCGCTCGCTTCGTCGGAAACCGGTGTCCCGCTCGCTGTGCTCAGCGCAGTCTCGCTGACCGAAACCGGCCGCAAGCGGGGAGGTGCGTTCCGTCCCTGGCCCTGGACCGTCAACATGGAGGGCAGGGGGGCGTGGTTCGACACCCCGGGCGAAGCGCTCGGCTATGTCAACGGCGAGTTCCGGCGCGGCGCGCGCAGCTTCGACGTGGGCTGCTTTCAGATCAACTACAAGTGGCATGGGGCCAACTTCGCGTCCATCTCGCAGATGTTCGAGCCAACCGCGAACGCGCGCTACGCCGCACGGCTCCTCCGCAGCCTCCGTGCCGAACTCGGATCCTGGAGCGCTGCCGCAGGGGCCTATCATTCCCGGACCCCGCAGTTCGCCAACCGATACCGCGACCGGTTCGACCGGATCTATGCCGGCATTTCGGGCGCTGCCCCCGGCACCTTCCCCACCGCGACGGGCCGGACCGCCGGCTTCGCAACCGAAACCGGCGACCCGAGCGGAATACCCGAGATACCCGACATCGTCCTCGCCATGAACGGCACCGTGGACGGCGCAAACAGCGGCTCTGGGCGATGGGCGGCCGCGCCGAGGGCAAACCGCTATCCGCTGCTGCAGGCCGGTGTGCCTTCCGTTTCCGGCATGGGATCGCTGGTTCCTCTGTCCGGTCCGACCGCGCAGGTCATCCTCGAGATCGATCCCTGATGCAGAACCTCACCCTCCGCGCGGTATTCCAGCCGACGGTACTGCTGGCGCTGGCCCTCATGGCCGTCATCGCCATGATGATCCTTCCGGTGCCGTCATGGGTCCTCGATATCGGTCTCGCCGCATCGTTCGCGATTGCCATCCTGATCTTCACGATCACGCTCTTCGTCGAACGGCCTCTCGACTTCTCGGCCTTCCCGACGGTTCTTCTTGCATCCCTGATGCTGCGGCTCGCGCTCAACATCTCGTCGACAAAGCTCATCATTTCCGAGGGCCAGACCGGCACGGCGGCGGCGGGCTCGGTCATCGAGGGCTTCGCGATGTTCATCATGTCGGGGTCCGTCGTCATCGGGCTGGTGATCTTCGTGGTCATCATGATCGTCAACTTCGTCGTCATCACCAAGGGCGCCGGCCGCATGGCCGAGGTGAGCGCCCGCTTCGCGCTTGACGGAATGCCCGGCAAGCAGCTCGCGATCGACGCCGACATGAACGCGGGCGCGATCGATCACGCCGAGGCGCGGCGCCGGCGGGAACGGGAACAGGCCGAGACAACGTTCTTCGGCTCTCTCGACGGGGCATCGAAGTTCGTCAAGGGCGACGCCGTGGCCGGCCTCCTGATCACCGCGCTCAACCTCTTCGTCGGCCTCGCCATGGGAACGATCGTGCACGGGATGGATTTCGCCCGGGCGCTGGAGACCTATGCGATCCTGACCGTGGGCGACGGCCTGGTCAGCCAGATCCCTGCCGTGATCATCTCGATAGCGGCTGCGCTGCTTCTGTCGCGCGGCAGCGCGCGCGGCGCGGCCGACATCGAGATCTTCCGCCAGTTCGGGCGCTATCCCGCCGCACTGGCGACGGTCGCAGTCCTGATGGCGCTGTTTTCGTTCGTGCCTGGCCTTCCGTTCCTGCCCTTCGTCCTTGGGGCGGCCCTGCTCGGGGCCGCAGCCTACCTGGCGCAGCGGGCGAAGGAGCAGTCTGAAGCGGCCGCCGGGCCACCTTCGGACGCCACGGCGGCCAAGCCGTCCCGCAAGCCGATCGGGGATCTGATCGATCTCGACGACATCCACGTCGAGTTCGCGCCCGACCTGATCGGCATGGTTCTCGACCCGGCCACCGGGCTCGATGCGCGGATCGGCAACATGCGGTCGCACATCGCCGAGACGTTCGGCCTGATCCTGCCCGAAATCCGGCTCACGGACGATGCCCTGCTGCCGCCGGGAAGCTACCGCATCCGCATCCTCGGCGCGGAACAGGCGCGGGACCGGGTACAGCCTGACCGCGTGCTCGCCCTGCTGACCGCTGGCCAGACAGGCATCCCGCCGGGCCAGGAAGTCCGGGAGCCCGTCTATGGCGCACCGGCGCGCTGGATCGCCCCCTCCGACCAGGATGGCGCCTCGCTGGCGGGCGCGACCGTCGTCGGGCCCGCCGAGGTTCTGGCCACGCATCTTCTGGAGGTCGTCCGCCGGAACCTGTCGCGCCTTCTCTCCCTGCGCGGCCTGCGGCGCCTCCTCGCCGAACTGGGGACCGTGTCGGACCCGGTCCGCGCCGAGGCGAACCGTCGGCTCCTCGACGAACTCATCCCCGAGCGGGTGCCCGTCGATGTGCTCTTGTCCGTGCTTCGCCTTCTCCTCGAAGAGCGCGTGTCGATCCGCAATCTGCCTCTCATACTCGAGGCGATCGCGGAGGGTCGGGGCATGGGGGGGGCGGAGGCGATCTGCGAGCATGTCCGGCGGCGGCTCGGGTTCCAGCTCGTCGCCGAGATAAGGCGCGAGGACGGCACTCTGCCGCTCGTGCAGCTTGCACCGGAATGGGAAGAGACCTTCGGCGCGCATCAGGTAGAGGGCGACAAGGGCCAGATCGATGTCGCGCTGCCGCCCGAGCTGTTCAACCGCCTTGCGGGCGGAATCGGCGAAAAGGTGGCCCGGGCATCCGAAAAGGGAATCTTCCCCGCAGTGATCACTGCAACCCGCCGCCGGCGCTTTCTTCGGACGGTCCTCGCCGCGAAGGGCATCGCCGCCCCGGTACTGTCGTTCGACGAGATCGGACTCGATGCCCGGCCTGCCATCGTGGGCCTTGTAACGGCATGAGCGCTTCCCCGGCCGATCTGGCGATGCAGGCAAATGCACTGCTCTTCGCCGGCTTCGCCGTCTTCCTCCGCATCGGGGCCGCGATGACGCTGCTGCCTGCTTTCGGCGAAGCTACCGTGCCAGGCCGGGTGAGGCTCGGCCTCGCCGTGGCGTTCACCCTTGTCGTCATGCCGGCGGCATCACCCGCTCTCGCACTGCCGGATTCGCTCCAGGGGCTTCTCCTGCTGATCCTGTCGGAAACGGGCACAGGCCTTGCCATCGGTCTGGCTTTCCGTCTGACCGTGACGGCACTTTCGATGGCCGGCGTGATGATCGCCCAGGCCACCTCGCTTTCCCAGGTTTTCCCTTCAGGAGGGTCGGAGGCGCTTCCGGCAGCGTCTCAACTGATGGTCGTGTCGGGACTTGCTCTCGCGACGCTCTCCGGCCTGCATGTCCAGGTGTCCGTGGCCTTCATCCGGTCCTACGACGTGATCGCGCCGGGTTCCCTGCCGGAGGCGTCACGTCTCCTCGACTGGGTTCTGGGCCAGGCAGGCGGGACGATGTCCGTGGCCTTCTCCCTTGCCGCACCATTCCTCGCCGCCTCGCTTGCCTACAACCTCGCGCTGGGCGCAATCAACCGCGCGATGCCGCAACTCATGGTGTCGCTCGTCGGCGCGCCCGCTCTGTCGCTCGCTGCGCTCGCGCTCATGTCGGTCGCAGTTCCGGCCGGGCTGGCCCACTGGATCGTGGCAGTCCAGCCGGTTCTCGAGGATCCTCTCGGAGAACGCCCGTGAGCGACGCGAGCGACGCCTCCCGCGAACACGAGCCGTCCCAGAAGAAGCTCGACGATGCCCGCCGTCGCGGCGATGTGGTGCAGGCGGCCGAACTGACAGCCGCCGGGACCTATGGCGCCTTTCTTGCAATCGCGGCAGGGTTCGGCAGTTCGATCCTCGCCGCGGCCGGATCGGTCGCCGCGGGGATGCTCGGCAACGCCGACCGCCTGGCAGCACAGATCTTCTTCGCGGACCGCCCGGTCCTTTCAGGCCTCGTTGCCGCCGCGATCTGGCCTTTTCTTCCCGTCGTAATCGTTCCCGCGGCTGCAGCCATTCTCGTGCTCGCGGCGCAGAAGGCGATCGTGGTCGCTCCGGAACGCATAGCGCCGCGCCTCTCGAAGATCGATCCTTTCGCCGCCGCACGGCACCGGTTCGGGGTCGAGGGGCTGGCCGACTTCGCCAAGAGCAGCCTGAAGCTGGTGGCAGTAGCGATCATCACGTCGGCCTTCCTTCTGGCAAGGATCGAGGAGCTTATCGCCCTGCAACGCCTCGATCCGGGTCCGGCAACGGTCGCGATGGCGCGCATCACCGCCGAGCTTCTCGTGATCCTCTGCGTGATCAGTGCCGTTGCGGGTACGGCCGAGTACCTGCTCCAGCGGCAGCTCCGCCTGCGCCGCAACAGGATGTCGCGGCAGGAGCTCATGGAGGAACTCCGGGAATCGGAAGGCGACCCGCACATCCGCATGCAGCGGCGACGGCGGGCAGGAGAGATCGCGCTGGCGCGCACACTGGCCGATGTTCCGAAAGCCGACGTCGTCATCGTGAACCCGACGCACTTCGCCGTCGCGCTCAGGTGGAACAGGGCCTCGCGTCGCGCACCGGTCTGCGTCTCGAAGGGTGCCGACGCAATGGCGGCACGCATCCGCGAGGTCGCGGCGGTGGCCGGCGTGCCGGTGCGGTCGGACCCGCCGACTGCACGCGCACTCTATGCGAGCGTGGACGTGGGCGAGGAAATAAGACCCGAGCACTACCGGGCCGTCGCGGCGGCCATCCGTTTTGCCGAAGAGATGCGCCGGCGCGCCCGGGCGCGCGGATGGTAGGCCGTCGTGACCTTGGCCCCCTGCACCGGGTGGCCGAAGTTCTCCGCGATGCCGCACTCGCCAGGGTTCGGGACGCCGCACGGCAGCGCGCCGAGGCCCTGACGCGTGCGGCGGAACTCGATTCCCGGCGCCGCGCCAACGCGGTCATCGCCGCGGACGCCCTGGATCCGGTGCTTCGTTCGGCCGCCGAGCGCCATGAAGCACTGCTTGCCGGCTTGCACACCAATACGGCGCAACGCTCGGCGTTGGCATCGGCTGCATGGTCGGAGGCCCGGGATGAGGCTGCGAGAGCCGTAGGGAGACTTGCCGCGATCGAGACCGTCGCAGCGAGACTGGAATTCGCGGCCAAGCGGTCACGCCGCGCAGGATGAGGAGCGGTGCGCGGTCCCTTGCGCCAAATCCCGTCCGCGGCACAGCTTCGCAAAGATCCTGTCGCACCGTCGGTCCGGGTGCCCCACCCCGGGGCTTCGGCGAGAGCGGACACCGGACGGGAGTGTGATCACGTCCCTTTCCCGCACCGTCGCCGGCCATGCTTCCTGCCCGCCCCGCCATCCCGGAACGGCCGACCGCGTACGGCGGCGCGACCTCGAAAGTCCGTACGGCGGGGGTGGGCCCGCATGGCGGCGCGAGGCCGCCAAGCCGTCCCGGGCGGGGTCGCGCAGCGGCCGAGGCGTCCCAGGCGCGTGCGGACGCCGGTCGGGCCGAACCCCGCCCCCTCGCCCGACCCGGAGCGAAAAATCCGCCCCGCGCACGGCAGCACCCGTCGTGACGCAGGGCGACCGCAGGTGCGTCAGGTGTCCTGACGCACGATATCGGTTATGAGAACGTCCGAAACGCGCTCGGAGAGCGACTTTTTCGCCACCTCCAGCAGCGCGGCCCGCAAGGCATCCATGTTCGCGGTTTCCGTGAAGGTCCCCGCGAACCCCCCGGCATTCGCATGGGCGAAGAGCACCTCCAGAAACCCGTCGCGCAGCTTCGGCTCCAGCGCATAGACGGACTCGGTCGACCCCGCCGTGACCTCGAGACTGAGCGACAGGATGACCAGCGCCGCGACCTGTCCGTCCTCGACGACCGGAATGACGAACTGGTTGTTCATCTTGGCGTATTCGCGTGGCTCGCCTTCGGGTTCCGCGCCGGTTTGCCCGCCCTTGTCTGCCCCGCCCGTCTCAGTCCCTGCCGTCGTCCCGCTTGCCGTATCGGCGTTTCCGCAGGGATTGGCCACGTCTTCGGCCGGCCGGAGCAGGACACCCGTGCCGACACCTCCACCGAGGCCGACGAGACCAAGCACGACAAGAAGGATGAGCTTTCTCATGGTCGTTCAGAAGGGAAGGACTGCGTCGACGACCTGCTGTCCCAAGCGCGGCTGCTGGACGTCCGAAATCAGCCCGCGCCCGCCATATGCGATCCGCGCACCTGCGATCTTGTCATAGGTCACCTCGTTCTGACGCGAGATGTCCTCGGGACGGACGAAGCCCGTCACCACCAGTTCCCTCACCTCTCCGTTGACGCGCACCTCCTGCGAACCTTCGATCCTGAGGACACCATTCGAGAGCGTCTCGATGACGGTCGCCGCCACGCGCAGCGTAAGCCGCTCCTTCCGCTGCACCGATCCATCCCCCTGGAATTCGGACGACGACGATGTCGAGATGGCCGGATCGAACGTCTGGCCTGCGGGGAGAAGCGCTCCGAGACGTTGCGGAATGCCGAGCAGGCTGGGAACCGACATGCTTTCACTGCCGCTCCTGCTGCGCGCAGAACTGTTGGATATCTGGGCGCTGTCATTGATTTCGATGACGACTGTCAGGATGTCTCCGCGCTGTCCGGCCCGGCGATCCCCGAGAAGCGAGCCCGGCTGGCCGGACCAGAGCGATGCGGCGTCCGACCCTTCCAGGCCGGTCGCGTCGAAGGGGGCGCCCGTCATTGCGAAATACTCGTTTCCCGACTCGACCGGAGTGAATCCGGGTGCCTTGCCGACATTTTCGAGCCGTCCGCAGGCAGAGACGAGGCACACTGAAACGAGGGCGGCGCGGGTGGTTGGGCTTGGCAAGCTCTTCACTCCTCGGATCGGATGACTTCGACAGTGCCGTCGGGACGCACGGTTCCGACGATGACGGTGCGTGACTGCGTGTTGAGCACCCGGAGGCTGTCTCCGGCGGCGGCGCGGCCAAGCGCCCGTCCCGAACCGCGGATCTCCAGTGCACCGCGTCGATACAGTATGGTGACCACTGCGTTCCGCTCGACGAGTGCCGGTGCGGACAGATCGGCAAGACGGACCGGGCGGCCTTCGAAGATGGTTACGCGCGCCTCGAGCCCGATGGCCGCGGCCGGGTCGGTGACAGCGCCGTCGATCGGACCGGGGGCAAGACGCACGTCCTCGGCAGTGAGGACGGTCTGGGGGCGGATCGTTCGCGCGGCGACAAGTCCTTCGGCGGCCAGAGGGGAGGTGCCGAGCGAAACCGCCGCGGCCAGGACGCCCGCCGCGATCCGGACTGTGCGCATCCCGATTGACCGAGCCGGGCACCGGGCCTGGTGGATCATGGCAGGAAGGGCGCGCATCAGCGGATCTGCGTCGTCGCGCCAAGCATCTGGTCGGCGGCGGTGATGACCTTGGCATTGAGCTCGTAACCCCTCTGCGCCTCGATCAGGTCCGTGATTTCGCGCACCGGGTCGACCGAACTTTCCTCGAGAAACCCCTGCCGCAGCGTGCCGAGCCCGTTCTGGCCGGGAGTTGAGACGGTCGGCGGCCCCGAGGCTGTCGTCTCGAGGAAGAGATTCGATCCCGTCGCTTCCAGCCCCTTCTCGTTCACGAAGCTTGCCAGTGTGATCTGGCCGAGAAGCTGCGGCTGGATCTGGCCGGCAAAGTAGGCATAGACCTCGCCGGCCGCGTTTATCGCCAGCGACCGCGTCTCGGCCGGGACCGTTATGCCGGGCGCCACCTCGTATCCGTCGGACGTGACGATCAGTCCGTCCGGTGACCGCTTCAGACTTCCGTCGCGCGTATAGCCCGACGCGCCGGAAGGAAGCTGCACCTCGATGTACCCGGGTCCTTCGATCGCGAGATCGAGATCTCCTCCGGTATTGGACAGCGATCCCTGCGCGAGATTGATCGTGACCGCGGCGGGGCGCACGCCCAGCCCCAGCTGAACGCCGGTCGGCACAAGCGTCCCATCGCTCGCGCTGATCGTGCCAGGTCTCGTGACCTGCTGATAGAGCAGATCGGCGAACTCTGCCCTGCGTGCATTGTAGCCCGTCGTGGACATGTTCGCGAGGTTGTTCGAGATGACCTCGACACGCATCTGCTGGGCGCTCATGCCCGTGGCCGCGATCTGAAGCGCCCGCATCGGCGTTCTCCCCTCCTGTTACCGCGCCATTGCCTGGATGACGCCCCGGATGCGCGCATCTTCGCGATCCAGGAAGGCCTGCCCCAGTTCGTAGGCACGTTGCACCTCGATCATCCGGGTGATTTCGGAGACCGGATTTACATTCGAGTTTTCCAGAAATCCCTGAAGAATTTTCGCCCCATCTGCGGGCAGAGGATCCCCAGCGATCCGGAACCGCGTTCCGGCTGCACGGGCAAGTTCACCCGGCTGGGCGGGCAGGAAAAGGCCGATCTGCGCGACGGGAACACCGCCTGAATCCACCGTCCCGTCCTGTGCAACACCTATGGGTCCCTGGGCCGGATCGATCTGGATGGGTGCCCCGCCTACATCGAGAAGCTGGAACCCGTCAGCGCTGAGCAGCGACCCGTCCGGTCCGAGGGCAAATGCCCCGGCCCGCGTCAACTGGTTGCCGGTAGGAGTGGCCAGCATGAAGAAGCCGGGTCCCTCGATGGCGAAGTCGAATGTGCCGCCGGTGCTGGCGAGCGCGCCCTGTGACAGGTCGATCATCCGTCCAGAGGCGCGTGCCATGGACAGCGAGGGCTCGTCCCGCTCCAGATCCTTCACATACTCGGAGAAGATCACGCCCTCCTTGCGGAACCCGGTGGTCGAAGAGTTGGCGATGTTGTTCGCGATCGCCTGCATCTCGGCAAGAAGGCCGGTCTGCCGGGTGATCGCCACATAGGTTGCGTTCTCCATCCGTCAGCCTCCTGCGATGGCCGGAATGATCTGGTCGCGAAAGAAGCCGACGAGGGATTCGGTCATGAACGACATCGACAGCCAGTACGCGAGCAGCATGGCGCCGACCTTGGGCACGAAGGTCAGGGTCATCTCCTGAACCGACGTGAGCGCCTGCACGAGGCCGATGGTGATGCCGGCGACAAGAGCGACGACGAGAAGCGGCGCCGAAACCGCGACCGAAATCCAGATGGCCTGCCGCGTAAGGTCGTAAAGGACTGCCGGGTCTGCGATCATACCGGCATCCTCAGGATTTCCTGATAGGCCTCGACCACCTTATCGCGCAGCGTTACGGCCGTTTCCACGGCGAGCTGGCTTTCGGCCAGAGCAAGGACGAGCGCATGGGTATCCGCCCCCCCCTGCATCGAAGAAATGGCGGTCGTTTCGCCGGTCCGGATCGTATCGGCAAAGCTTTGGACCGCCGCCGACACCAGCCCTTCGCGCGGCCGAGCATCCGGGCGCTGAGCATCCAGGCGCTGCGCGTCGGGGCGAAGTGCCGCCCGCGCCTGACCGTAGCCCATTCCGGCAAGGGTGCTTCGGACATCCATGGACGTGCTCCCTATCGGCGCAGAAGGTCGAGCAGGTTTTGCGACATCTGCCGGGTCTGATCGAACATCCTCAGGTTCGCCTCGTAGCTGCGCTGGGCCTCCCGCGCATCGGCGATTTCCGTCATGAGATCGACGTTCGATCCGGCGTAGTACCCCTCGGAATCCGCAAGGGGATTGCCCGGATCGTAGATCCGCGAGGGCTCGCGCTGATCCAGCCTCACCGGACCTGCGGCCACGGCCCCTTCGGGCGCGCCCTGTTCGGCAGGCTCGAAGCTGATCGTCTTCCGGCGATAGCCGGGCGTATCGACATTGGCGATGTTTTCGGAAACGTGCCGGAGTCGCATCGCCTGCGCTTCCATGCCACTTGCCGAGATCAGAAGACTGCTGCGGAGACCGTCCGCCACGATACCCATCATCGCCGCCCCAGGCTCGTCCGGAGGAGATCCAGCGAGGATCTGTATATTGCCAGTGCACGGTTGCTCTGGCCGCTGGTCTCTGCCGCGCGCACCATCTCGGCCTCGATCGAAACGTCATTGCCGTTCGGCGAGAGGTTTCCCGGTCCCGAGCGATCGGCCACGACATAGTCGTCGCGGCGGGTGCCCGAGGCCAGGTGCCCGGGCCTCGTAGCCCTCATCGAACTGTCAGGCGAGCGATAGACTTCGTTGAAAGGGCGCAGGTCGCGCGCCCGGTAGCCGGGTGTGTCGGCATTCGCCACATTCTGCGCGATCGCCGACTGACGGATACCCGCGTACACTGTCATGGCTGCCGCCATGTCCATGATTTCTGGTTTTCCGAACATCGGGGATTCTCCTCCGAGGTGCTGCAAGCAAGCCTTAACCCCGATTCCTTTATATTTGGTAAGACACAGGCGGGCGGGGAGGCAGCATGCCGGCAGGAACCCTCGAAACACTCCGGGCCGGGATCGGAACGGCCGTGGCGATCCGTGCGGTAGGACGAATAGTCAGCCTTGACCGGGGCCGTGTCGTCGTGCGCGGAATGCCGCGGGGCACCCGCCTCGGCGATCGCGTGCGCATTCTATGTCCCGGCGCCCCCGTGAACGGAGAAGTCGTCTCGCTCTCGGCCGAACTGACGCAGATCCTGCCCGACTCGGCGCTGGACCGAGTGCGGATCGACGACCCGGTCGAGCATGTGGGATCGGACAGTTTCGCGCCGTCAGACGACTGGATCGGTCGCGTCGTCGATCCGTTCGGGCATCCTCTGGACGGGCGACCGATCAGGCGCGGAACCCACAACAGGGCCTTGCGTGCCCCCGCCCCCGGCGCCTCGGCGAGGCGCCGCCTGGGCCCGAGGCTGGCAACCGGACTGGCGGTGCTCGACACCCTTCTGCCGATCGTGCGCGGCCAGCGCATCGGGCTTTTCGCCGGGTCGGGCGTCGGCAAGTCCATGCTCCTCGCCCGGCTTGCGACAGGCATCGCCTGCGACGTGGCGGTGATCGCCCTGGTAGGTGAGCGCGGCCGCGAGGTGCGGGAGTTCGTCGAAAGCGCCCTCGGGCCCGAAGGGCTCGCCCGGTCGGTCGTGGTCGCCGCGACATCCGACCAGCCCGCATCGGTGCGCCGTCGCTGCGCTTTGGCGGCGATGGCCGTGGCCGAACATTTCCGCGACCGCGGAAAGCATGTCCTGCTCCTGTCCGACTCGGTTACCCGCTTTGCCGAAGCACATCGCGAGGTCGCGCTCGCCTGCGGAGAGCCGGGATCCCTCCGCGGCTTTCCGCCATCGACCTCGCACGAGATCATGGCCCTTGCCGAGCGTGCCGGGCCGGGTCTGGAGAGCGACACCAGCGGCGACATCACGGCGGTGTTCTCTGTCCTCGTGCCGGGTTCCGACATGGACGAACCCGTGGCCGACATTCTGCGCGGCACGCTTGACGGCCATATCGTGCTGGACCGAAGGATTGCCGAACGCGGACGGTTTCCGGCGATCGACCTGCTCCGGTCGGTTTCGCGGTCGCTGCCGGAGGCGGCAACCCCCGAGGAACTGCCCGTCATCGCCGAAACCCGACGGCTTCTGGGCGCATATGACCGGGCTGAACTGATGGTGCAGTCCGGCCTCTACGCGGCGGGGTCGGATGCGCTGGTCGATCGTGCCGTGCGCCTGTTTCCGGCAATCGATGCATTCATGTCGGAAGACGCCCCGGAAGGACCATCCGGTGCGTTCGGGCGGCTGTCCACTCTCCTTTCGGGCTGACACCCGCGAAGACCATGCAGCGCCCGTGTCCCGGTCGGGCCGCGATGTCCGGGCGAGAGCAACCCCGCGTTGCACCGGCCGCCGCCGCAACGTGGCGCGGAGAGGCATTTGGCCCGTCGCGGGGAATGGGCAAGGTGAAGCAGCCGGGCGGGGGTGGCCGAGAGCTGAATCTGGAATCCGGCGACCGATGCGGCCCGGGTTGTCTGCCCCCGGAGAGCGCCGGATGACCCGCGCGCTTGCGACGGCGAAGCACGGACAGGGCCGTCCTGGTGCGGGATGCCAATCGAACGGACATGCCCGGTCCGCGGCCCCTGACACCTGCACCCGGCCGTCCTGCCAGGCTGGCAGGAACCCGCAAGGTGCCGGCTGCCGGAGCACGGGCCTCACCGCCGGCCGAGGAGGGCCGAAAGCGATTGTTGCCCTGCGGCAAGCATCTGGATGGCACCTGTCCCGATGGAGAGGCTGCCGCCCCCAGGGCCCGCTTCCGCACGAACCAGGTACATGCGGATAAGCTTGTCGGTCACCTCCTTCATCGCAAAGGCTGACGGATCCCCCACGCCCAGCGCCGAGCGTGCCTTGTTCTTCAAGACCTCGAGTTGCCGATCGACGTCGATCAGGGCGAAAGTCTGGGGCAGCCCGAGGGCCGTCTGGAACACCTCACGCAGTGGCTTCGACGCAAGAACGCCATACCACTTGGAGTCGGAGGACAGATTGCGGCTGGCAAGAATGCCCAGCTCGCTCTGGGCGTTCATGGCCAGCCTGTACGAGCCATTCTGCTGGCCGACAGCCTGCTCGAAAGACTTGGCCCTGAACCGTTCCAGTATCCTGTCCGCGAAATCGGAAATCTGCGTGGCCGGCGTGGCGAAGTCGCCGAAGCCGAAGGTGCGCGAAAACTCGGCGTACCGCTTGTCCGCCAGCCGGTTGGCAAGCGCACCCGTCTCCAGCGTTCCCTCCTCGAGGACCTTGCGAATGAAAGCCTTGCTGTCGATGTCCGACTCGAGCCCGAAGGCCACGAGTGCAACCCGGAGCAGGCGCCGGTCCGAAACCAGTGCATCCGCGGTCTTCACGCCGCCGATCTTTTCCCGGAAGTAATCCTCCTCACGCGTGTTGGACGGCGATGCGGCAAAGGCGTCCTTCTGGGCGGCCATTGTCCAGTTGAGGAAGGTCCAGCCCGCGTATCCGGTCATCGGAAGGACGGGCTTGAAGCTCATGCACGCGACGCGGCGAGAAGCCGCTCCTCGCGTGGCAGAAGCGCCCTCAGGGCCTTGAGTGCCTGGTAGTGCTGGCCATCCCGGACCGCCCCTGTGGCTGCCGCAAGCTGGGCGCGGCTGTCGGCATCCGTCAGCGCCTGACTGAGCTGCTCGATCCCTCGGAGAAGCTGCAGTCTGGCCTCGCCGGCGTCGGCATCGCCCGAAAGCACGAGCTGCGCGATGTAACAGACGCGCCGGACCGGCGAGTTCACCTCCTCCGGATGGATCGCATCGCGCAGCCGCAGGACATGGGCGTTGGGCGTCATGATCGCGAGCCGGGACCTCCGGTCGCCGTTCTCGATCACTGCGCCGTTGATCAGCACCCTTTCCTTCGGGGCAAGCTTCAGGACAAGGCCGCTCATGCCGGTTGCGCCTCGCCCCTGAGACCGCGCATGACGGACATGTTGATGTCGATCAGGACCGCGGCATCCGCCGTGCCTGCCAGCACCTTTCGCGTGTGCGTGCGTGTAAACTCCCAGAGGTAGAACAGCCGCGCCTTCAGCGCATCGGGAAGGCCGTTGCCGGGTTCGGCGATGTCTCCGGCGATCACGGTCCAGAGCTTGAGGTTTTCATGCAGGGCCTCGGCCAGCGGCGCAAGCCCGCTTTGGGTGCCTTCCGAAGCTGACTTGATCCTCCGGGTGACCCGCCCGAACACCTCGTATTCGATCGCCCTCGGGGTGCGGGCGGCGGCCGTGCCGCCGGCATAGGCCTTTGTGGCCAGTGTGGTTGAGTTCACAGGTTATCCTTCCGCGCCGGATATGTGCGGGTGTCGAAGGTGGTCGGGGGCGCGCCGGAGCGCGCCCGCCGTCTTTCGTCGTTAGCGGAACAGCGCCAGGATGTTCTGCGGGGCCTGGTTGGCGATGGACAGCGACTGGATCCCGAGCTGCTGCTGGACCTGGAGCGCCTGGAGACGGGCGGACGCCTCTTCCATGTCGGTGTCGACGAGCGAACTGATACCCGCCTTCAGGGCATCGGTCAGCTTGCCGACGAACGTGTTCTGGATGTCGATCCGGCTCTGGGCCGAGCCGAATTCCGCCGCCGCGTCGATCCCTGCCTGGATCAGGGTCTCGATGTTGCCGAGTGCCGCCGTCGCGCCCGGAGCGGTCGAGACGTCGATCGCCGACAGCGCCGCCAGCCCGCCGGAGCCCGCGTTCTTGAATTGCGCGCTGACGGTCAGATCGTTGGCGCCCGCGTTGGTGAAGGCCAGCGTGCCCTGGGTGCCGCTGTCGTAGTCCACCGTCAGGCCGGTAATGCCGAGCGCGTCGATGGCGTTCTTGAGCCCCACCGCGACGATGTCCGACGTCGTCGTCGCAGCCACATCTGCCGCACTGACTGTGTAGCTCGCCATCTTGCCGCCGATGGCGATCGTCACTTTGTCGCCCGCCGCGAAAGCATCGGTCGAATCGTCGATGACGATCGTGCCGGTGCCCGTCGCGTTGTCGAGCTGGAAGCCGGCTGTGTCGTTGTTGGCCGAGGCCCCGTCCGACCCGGCGAGGATGCCCTTCGCGGCATAGGCACCGGTCGACAGGTCCTGCGCGTCGATCGTGATCGACGAGGTTACGACCGTCCCGTTTGACTGCCGGTCGAGCGAGGCGAGCACATCGACCGTCGTCTGCGTCCCGTTGATCAGGTTCAGACCGTTGAACTGGGCGGCGCCGACCACGGTGTTGATCTGGTCGCGGAGGGCGACAATGTCGGTCTGGACCTTGTTGCGGTCGACGTTGTCTTCCTGGGCGGCAACGATCTTGCCCTTGATTTGGGTCAGCAGGTCGGTGACCGTTTCCGACGCCTGACGGGCCACGGCGACCGTCGCCTCTCCCAGCGAAAGGCTGTCGGATATCCCCTTGAAGCCTTTCACGTCGGCTTCCATGACCTTCGAGATGGCCCAGACCGCGGCGTTGTCGCGCGCCGAACCCACAGACCTGCCGGTCGAGATTTCGTTCTGCGTCTTCGACAGGTTCGAGTTGATCCCCCTGAGGGTCTGAAGCGCGACCATTGCGCTCGTGTTTGTCAGAATGCTGGACATTCCAGATGCCTTTCCTGAGCGGCGCTTTTGCGCCGGTTCCGATGGAACCGCCCGTCTGCCGAGCGGAGACTGATGCCGTTCTGACGCCTGCGGGCCGGCGGTCGCAGCCCGCGCCATCCACTGGATGCAGGGGCGAGGTTCGCCCCCAGGGTTGAACGAACGCTAAACACAGGCCCGCGTTTTTGACCCAATTTTAGCAACCCCGAGCGTCAGACCCGCCGCTCGACGGCCCCGGGCCGCGATCCCACCACCTGCGGGCGCCCCTCCCGGTCGTATGTGTCAAGTCCCCTGGCCGTGCGCAGGACGCCCTCGACCCGGAGGCGGGCCGCCCTGATGCCCCGGCGCGCCGCGTCCAGATGGACAAGGTTTTCCCGTGCGATCCGGCGAAGCCGACGAGCCGTGTCCGGAGCAATCGGCAGCGCCGAGAGTTCGGCCACGAGTTTCGCCTTCTCGTCCGCCAGAAGCGCCACCTCGTGCAGGCCCCCGCGGCGCAGCGCTTCGATCTCCGCACCGATGATCTCCGCCAGCCGATCCGCCACGGTGTCTGCGCTACGAACCATTCCGCCCTCCGGCCGCCAGGGATCTGAAGATCGTTTCGGCAAGTCCGATCCCCCCGCGCGCGGCGAGAAGCTTCGCCTGCTCGTCCCTCAGGAACGAGGCGAACTGATCCTCGCCCACGCCGCCGCCGAAGGCGCCGGGGGTACGCCCGAGGCCAGACGACTTGAGCATCTCGGAGAGGAACCTCGCCTCCAGTGCCTGCGCCACAAGGCGCAGCGGCTCGTCCGGCCTCGGCGTTAGAGATGTGCCGCCGGCGGCGCCCGGGCTGCGCGGCATCGGGACGATCGGAACGGTGTCCATGCGGTTCTCCTGCAGGGCCTGCCTTCCGATAACGGAAGCGCGGTAAAGGAACGGTAATTGTCGTTTGCCAGAGTTGCCCGGGATCGGCAGGAGTCGTGGAAGCTGTGAGAGATCTGGTCGTCTCGGTATCGACGCAGGCGGGCGCAGCGGGGACTGACTCCATCCTTGCGGCACCCGGGCCTGCGCCGGAGTTCGCGATAGCGTTCGCTGAGGCGGCGGCGGGGGATCGGGGCCCGGACCTCGATGCCACCAGGTTTCCGGGTGCCGCGGCGTCCCGGCAGTCGGCCGGGGACGAGGGTGCGCTGGCCCCGGTTACCGGCATCGCTGCAGCCCTTGGGCCGCCGCCGGAAGCGGGCACGGTGCCCGGGACGGGCAGATGGATCGGGGATTGGGGTCCGCGCGGCGGACCAGCCGGCCGGCTCACCCGCGCAGAACCCGTCGTGGCGCCGATGCGCGGCAGCGGAATCATGCCGGTGGTGCTCCGGCTCATGGCGGACGACGTGCTGCCGCAGGACGCAATGGAGGACGCTCGGACCTCGCCGCGCCGGCCCGCCGTTTCCCGTCAGGATGATCCTGTCGATCCGGACCGCGATGATGACCTGCCGCCGGTCCTTTTCGCGGACCGGCCCGCGTTCCCGACAGTCGCGAATCGGGCACAAGGCGTGGGTTCCGACCCCGGCAATGGCACCCTGGCGCCGGCGGCCGGCCTGCCAGACGGGGGGCTTACCCTCATCCCGGCAACTCCCGACCGCGCTTCGGCCCCCGCCCCGGAAGATGCGGGGGCGGCTGCCCTCTTCCTGCCGGCCGATGCGGCAACGGCGGCAGGGCCGGGCAGAGCTGGCGGACCAGGTTCCGGGACAGCCGGTTCTGCGGATACCGGCGACCAGGCGTCGGTGGCGGCAACGCAGAAAGGTCCGGCCGAGGATGCCGGCCCCTCCTTGGAAATCCGCGCAAGCGAGGATGGCCCCGATCCGGGCCAGCGGCGCGATGCAGCCCCTCCCTCACCTCCGGGGGCTGCGCCTGCCGCCGGCCCGGACCTCGGCGCGGCCTTGCCCCCTGCCCCGTCCACGGCGGCCGCCGGCCGCTTCCATCGGTCGGGGGCCGAAGGATCGCCGGCAGCACCCGAAGCCGTGCCGGGTCCCGGCGCCGCGGCACAGCCCATCCCGATTGTGGCGATCAGCCGCCCCGGGACAGCCGGGCCGTCACCAAGCTCCGTCGGCGCGCCGCCGCGCCCGGGGCCGTCCCGCAGTGATGTCGTGGCGCGGGACGCGGCGATCGGACCATCCGGTCAGACGCCCGCGCCGGAAACGGTGCAGGCGCGCCCGAACGGTGCCGCCCCGGCGCCGGCACGCGCATCGGCCGCTGCTTCTGGCGAAGCGCAGACTGTCCTGCGCGGCCCCCCCGCTCCGGCCCTTGCCGAAGACGCGGCCGATGCGACCGGGGCGGCCCGCCGAGGCAGCGGCGGGGACAGCGATGGGGCGGAAGGTGAGCCGGACTCCGTCGTCCGCCCGCGTGCAGCGGCTCCGGACAGTGGTGCAGCGGTCGCTGATGGATCCGGCGCGGCGACCGCGACCGGTGCGGACGGTTCCGCGGACCCTGCCACGCTCCGCCCGGTGTACGACAACGCCATATGGCCGTCAGCCAACCTTCCGACCGCCGGGACGGGCATCACACGGGGTCCGACGGATGGCCTGCCGGGCAACCCGACCCCGCGCGACGCCGTGGCCCCGGGATGGGTCGCCGCCCAGATCGCGACGGCGCTCCGACCCCACCATGACCGTGCGGTAGAGCTCACCCTCTCGCCCGAGGAACTGGGGGTGGTCAGGATGTCCCTTTCGGCCACCGACTCCTCCGCGGTCCTGATCGTCACCGCCGAACGGCCCGAAACTCTCGACCTGATGCGGAGGAACGTGGATGCCCTCGAACGACAGTTCCGTGAAATGGGCTTCCAGAACCTGTCGTTCAGTTTCACCGACGGGCAACCCGACCGGCGCCAGAGGAACGAGGCCCAGCGATCCACATGGTCGGAGGCAGGGGCGGACGACAGACCTGTGACGCACCCTGCCGGTCCAGCGACCGCCCGGCCAGGCCCCGCCGCTGCGCCCGACGGGCGCCTCTATCTCCGCCTTTGACCCGAGGACAGAATGACCGTCATACCGGCTACCGCTTCGTCCCCTCGATCCACCACCGCCGCTTCGGACCCCCGACCATCCGATGCACTGGCAGGAACGGCATCGGACTACCAGACGTTCCTCAGGATGCTGACGGCGCAGATCCGAAACCAGGATCCGCTCAACCCGATCCAGTCGTCGGACTACGCGGTGCAGCTGGCGACCTTCTCGGGTGTGGAACAGCAGGTCAAGACGAACGACCTTCTGACCCGTCTGGCGGCACAGCTTGGCTTGTCGGGCATCGCAAATCTTGCGGATTGGGTAGGGCGAGACGTCAAGGTGCCCGGCGCCGCATCGTTCGACGGGAGCACCCCTCTGGCCCTCTCGATCGCACCCGAGCCGAGGGCGGACCAGGCCGTTCTGGTGACGCTCGACATGACAGGAAACGAGATCCTTCGCCAACCTGTCCCGGTTGCCGGGGGCGACCTCTCCTGGGCGGGCGGCGACGGCAAGGGGGGGAAACTTGCACCCGGGACATACAGCTTCAGGCTCGAAAGCTTCAGGGCGGGAACGAAGGTCGGGGAAGGCTCGGACGTCCCGTCCTGGCGGCGCGTCACCGAGGTGCGGACTGGAACCTCCGGTGCCGAGATCGTGTTCCCGGACGGATCCTCGGCCCTTGCGGCCACTGTGGCGGGTCTCCGCAATCCGGCGGCGCCGACCGGCTAGAGCCTGTCCGATGCGGACGTAAGCGTCGGACAGGCCCCGGCTTCCTGGCAGTCGCCTGTTTCTCGACCAAACCGGAGTCCCCTCTTGCCCGACAGGCTTTGGAGCACGACCTATCGGTCCGATAGGGCCGCCTTCCGCTCCACCGAATGGATCGCACCATCAAACCCTGGGATCAAACACCCAGATCAGTTCCAGGATCGCGGCGCCCAGCGCCACCAGGGCCGCAGCTGCAAGCGCCAGGGTTGCAGCGGTCCTGCCGGACATGCGCCGCCGGGGCGGAGCGGGCTGGTCGTTTCGCGTCAGAATCGCTTCGGCGATCTGCGGCAGGCGTGGCCCGAAGCGGCTCAGGACTCTGATCGTACGTACCAGATCGCGGGCCAGCGCCTGCGGTCCGACATTCCGCCGGATATAGGACTCGACCACCGGACGCGCGACCTGCCAGATGTTGATGTGCGGGTTGAGCGACCGCGCCACGCCCTCGACGACGACCATCGTCCGCTGGAGCAGGATCAGCTCGGTCCGCGTCTCCATCCCGAAGCGCTCGGTCACCTCGAAGAGATAGGCGAGCAGTCGCGCCATCGAGATGCGGCTCGCCTCCATGCCGAAGATCGGCTCGCCCACCGCCCTGAGCGCCCGGGCGAACTCGTCCACGTCGCGGTCGCGCGGCACGTAGCCGGCCTCGAAATGCACTTCCGCCACCCGCCGGTAGTCCTTGCGGATGAACCCGATCAGGATCTCGGCATAGACGCGGCGCGTGTATTCGTCGATGTGCCCCATGATCCCGAAGTCGAAGGCGACGATATCGCCGTTCGGCGCCACCTTCAGATTCCCCTGGTGCATGTCGGCGTGGAAGAACCCGTCGCGCAGCGCATGTCTCAGGAAGAGTTGCAGCACCCGTTCGCCCAGCGCGTTCGCATCGTGCCCCGCCGCCCGGATCGCCTCGACATCGCCGAGCGGAATGCCCTCGGCCCAGCCGAGCGTCATCACCCGCCGCGCCGAGAGGTTCCAGAAGGGCTTCGGTACGGCGAACCCCTCGTCCTTCCCGGTGTTCGCCGCGAACTCCGACGCGGCCGCGCTTTCGAGCCTGAGGTCGAGCTCGCTCAGCACCACGCCCTCGAAGTGGCGGATCACGTCGCTCGGCCTGAGCCTCCGCGTCGCCGGCAGCAGGAACTCCAGAAGCCCCGCCGCGAAGTAGAAGGCGTCGATGTCGCGCCGGAACGCCCGCTCGATCCCCGGCCGCAGCACCTTCACCGCGACTTCCTCGCCGGTATCGAGCGTGCGCGCCTTGTGCACCTGGGCGATCGACGCCGCCGCCACCGCATCCGAGAACTCCGAGAAGAGCTGCCCGACCGGCGCGCCGAGCTCGGCCGCGACCACCGCCTTCGCGGTCGCGGTCGGAAACGGCGGCAGCCTGTCCTGCAGCACCCTGAGCTGGTCGGCCAGATCCTGACCCACCACGTCCGGCCGGGTCGACAGGGTCTGCCCGAACTTGATGTAGGCGGGCCCCAGCGCCGTGATCGCCCGCGTCACCGGCGGCAGCGACGGGTCGCCCCGATACCCGAGCCAGGTGAACGGCCAGCCCAGCACCCGCGCCGCAAGCCGTACCCGCGGCGGCGCCTCCATCGCCCTCAGCGCGACCCGCATGGCGCCCGCGCGCTCGAAGGTCGCACCGGTGCGGATCAGCCGCCAGATGTTGTGAGGTCCCTTCACCTCAGATCTTCCAGCCCGAATGGAGGGCCGCGATCCCCATCGACAGGTTGCGGTACCTGACCTGCCCGAACCCCGCCGCCCGGATCATCCCCGCAAAGGTCTCCTGATCGGGGAAACGCCGGATCGACTCGACGAGGTACCGGTAGCTCTCCCGGTCATTCGTCACGACCTGCCCCATCACCGGAATCACGTTGAACGAATAGCGGTCGTAGAGCCACTGGAGCCCCTCGTTCGGGATGCGGCTGAACTCGAGGACCATCAGCCGCCCGCCCCGCTTCAGCACGCGGCAGGCCTCGGACAGCGCATCCCCGATCCGCGTCACGTTCCTTATGCCGAAGCTGATCGTGCAGACATCGAAGCGCGCATCCGGGAACGGCAGCGCCATCGCGTCGCCCGCCACCCAGTCGAGCCGCTCGCCGAGGTTTGCCGCCTCGGCGCGCTTGCGCCCCTCGACGAGCATCGCCTCGGTCATGTCGCAGACGGTCGCCACCGCACCCGGCGCACGCTTCAGGAACCGGAACGCGATGTCCCCTGTCCCCCCCGCCACGTCGAGCAGCCGCTGGCCCGGCCGGGGCGCCAGCCAGTCCATCATCGCGTCCTTCCAGAGCCGGTGGACCCCCCCCGACATCAGGTCGTTCATCAGGTCGTAGCGGCGGGCCACCCGGGAAAAGACGCCGTGGACAAGCCCCTGCTTTTCCTCCTCGGCCACCGTCCGGAAGCCGAAATGCGTGGTGCGCTGGTCGTCCGCCGCCATGGGCCTTGCCCTTTCCAGATGCAGACCCTCCTTATAGGAACCCCGGCGCCCCTGACAATGCGACCCGAGAGACGGAAACACCCATGCCCGAACTGCCCGAGGTCGAAACGGTCCGACGGGGTCTGGCGCCCGTGATGGAGGGCCGCCGCATCCTCCGGTCCGAGGTGCGCCGCCCCGACCTCCGCTGGCCGCTGCCGCCCGCTCTCGCCGAAACGCTGACCGGGGCGCGCGTCGACCGCCTCCGCCGGCGGTCGAAATACATCCTCGCGGACCTCGACCGGGGCCAGACGATGATCCTCCACCTCGGCATGTCGGGGCGCATCCTCATCTCGGGCGATGTCTTGGGCGACTTCGTCCACGCCCGGTCCGCCGCCGGCAAGCACGACCATGTCGTCCTCGATCTCGAAGGTGGCGCGCGCATCACCTTCAACGACGCCCGCCGCTTCGGGATGATCGACCTCGCCCCGACGGAGGCGGTCGAGTCCCACCGGCTTCTCGACGGCATCGGCCCCGAACCGTTCGGCAATGCCTTCGGCGAGACCTACCTGACGCGCGCGCTGTCGGGCCGCGCCGCCCCGGTCAAGGCGGCGCTCCTCGACCAGCGGCTCGTGGCGGGCCTCGGCAACATCTATGTCTGCGAAATCCTGCACCGCGCCGGCATCCATCCGGCCCGGGCCGCGGGACGCATCTCGCCCGCGCGCGCGGGCGCCCTCGTGCCGCTGATCCGCGAGGTGCTGGCCGAGGCGATCGAGGCCGGCGGCTCGACGCTCCGCGACTACCGGCAGGCGGATGGGGAACTCGGCTACTTCCAGCACGCCTTCCGTGTCTATGGGCGCGAGGGCCAGCCCTGCACGCGGCCGGGCTGCGACGGAACGGTGCGGCGGATCGTGCAATCCGGGCGGTCGTCGTTCTACTGTTCGCGGTGCCAGAGGTAGGTCCCCTCGGTTGTCGGGGCGCAGCCGGTTCCGGCTGGCGGGGCAAGCGACCCTGCCAGCAGCTCCACGATTGGGCTGTCCCGCCCGATCGCCCTGGCGATCGGGCAGCGCCCGCCCCGCCCACGGCGGGCGCTGCCCTCACGGGGTCGCAGGCCGACGCCGTCACAAGGCGGCCGCCCGCATGAGCAGGGGCATCCTTCCGCCGGAAGGCTGCCTTGTCCCGCTCAGCCCGAATCCGGTTCCATCGCGGCGCGTTGCCCGGTAGGAGACACCCCATGATCTACACCTGCATCACGACCGGAACCGAAGGCGGCGTCCTCCTCATCCGCCTGAACCGCCCCGAGGCGCTGAATGCGCTGAACAGCCGCCTCGTCACCGAAATCGGACAGGCCGTGAGAGCCGCCGCGAACGATGACGCCGTCCGCTGCATCGTCATCACCGGATCGGAAAAGGCCTTCGCCGCCGGCGCCGACATCCGCGAGATGGCCGACCGCACTCCGGCCGACGCTGCCACCGACGCGCTCTTCCGGGATGGCTTCGACGCGATCGCGCGCTGCCGCAAGCCCGTCATCGCCGCCGTCGCCGGATACGCGCTCGGGGGCGGCTGCGAACTCGCCATGGCCTGCGACTTCATCATCGCGGCCGAGAACGCCCGCTTCGGCCAACCCGAGATCAACCTCGGCGTCATCGCGGGGCTCGGCGGCACCCAGCGGCTGACGCGCGCCGTGGGCAAGGCCAAGTCCATGGACATGCACCTGACGGGCCGCTTCATGGATGCGGTCGAGGCCGAACGGACCGGCCTCGTCAGCCGGACCGTCCCGACCGACCGGCTGGTGGCCGAGGCGCTCGATGCCGCCCGCAGGATCGCGGCCAAGTCCCGCCCCTCGGTGGAAGCCGCCAAGGACGCCGTCAACAGTGCCGAAGACCTCTCCCTTTCCGACGGACTGGCCTACGAACGCAGGGCCTTCGACGCCCTCTTCGCCACCGAGGACCAGAAAGAGGGGATGCGCGCATTCCTGGAAAAACGGCAGCCTCAGTTCCGCGACAGATAGGCGGAAATTCTGCCCCGGCCGCTGTTGACAGCCGCCCGAGTCGCGCCTAGAAGCGCGGCCTCAGACCGACGACCAGCGAAAAGCGGAACAGTTGCCCATGGCCAATACGCCCCAGTCCAAGAAGCGCGCCCGCCAGACCGAGGCCCGCTATGCGGTGAACAAGGCGCGCCGGTCGCGGATCCGCACCTTCCTCCGCAAGGTCGAGGAAGCCATCGCCTCGGGCAACGCCGAAGCCGCCGTCGCCGCGCTGCGCGATGCCCAGCCCGAACTGGCCCGCGGCGTCACCAAGGGCGTGATCCACAAGAACACGCTGGCGCGCAAGATGTCGCGGCTGTCGGCGCGCGTGAAGGCGATCCACGTCTGACCTGAAGGCCGGGTCTGCACCCGCGGCACAGGGACGCCGGGCGGCGTCCCTTTCCGTTTCTGCGCGCCGCTTGGCTGGCTGTGCCTTTTTTGCAAGGCACTTTCGGATTCGGAACCGCAAACCCCAAGTCAAGCGCGAAGTTCTGTTGCGAGGGCTTCTCCGCGGGCGCTAGCGTGGCGGAGCGATTCATGTCGTCATGGGGGGACATTCGGTTTCCGCGGACCGCTGGGCTGCCAAGACCCACCAATGGTCCGAGAAAACGCGCCGGTCTGCAACGGCGCGCGGAGATCGGTAACGGGCTGCGTCCATCTGGCCGCCGCCCAGTTCGCGCTCGGTCGGGCGGAGCCTTTGGGCTTGCGGCGGCCGTGCGCAATGTCCTTTTGCCCGCGGGACAGGGAGAATCCAGCGTCCGGACGGCTCTGCCTTCGGGATGGTGGTGTCCTCTGTCGGATGGCCGGATCGTCGGAACTGATCGGGCCGGCGCAGCACAACGACGCCGGCCTTTGATGTGGGCAAGAAAACAGATGACCGACGACTGCTGGGGACAGGCACGCGATGAACTTCTCAGGGCACTTGGAAAGAACAACTTCGTCGCCTGGATAGACCCGCTGAAGCTTGTCGAGCTGTCATCGGGCATCGCGAGGTTCGAAGTCCCGACCAGCTTCATGCGCGACTGGGTGTCGCGCAACTTCTCCGAGCAGATCCGCATCCAGTTGAACAAGGCCGGGGCCGGCGTGGACCGCGTCGAGTTCCTGGTCGAGCGTCCCGCCGGCGCGGGGCGCGCGGTCGCGGCACCGAAGCCGCGGGCCGGCCAGCGCCGCCCATCGGATGAAGACGGCGCCGCGGCCTCGCTCGATGCCCGCTTCACCTTCGACCGGTTCGTGGTGGGCAAGCCCAACGAACTCGCCCACGCCGCCGCCCGCCGGGTGGCCGAGGGCGGTCAGGTCACGTTCAACCCGCTCTTCCTCTACGGCGGGGTCGGCCTCGGCAAGACGCATCTCATGCACGCCATCGCGCACGAGCTTGTGGCGAAGCGGTCCGACATGAAGGTCCTCTACCTCTCGGCCGAGCAATTCATGTACCGCTTCGTCCAGGCTCTCCGGGAACGGCAGGTGATGGACTTCAAGGGCCTCTTCCGGTCGGTCGACGTGCTCATGGTCGATGACGTCCAGTTCATCGCCGGCAAGGACAGCACACAGGAAGAGTTCTTCCACACGTTCAACGCGCTCGTGGACCAGAACAAGCAGATCGTCATCTCGGCCGACCGCGCCCCGGGCGAGATCAAAGACCTCGAGGACCGGATCAAGAGCCGCCTGCAATGCGGCCTCGTCGTCGATCTCCACCCGACCGACTACGAGCTGCGCCTCGGCATCCTCCAGCAGAAGGTCGACTATTACCGCTCGCAGTATCCCGGCCTCGTGCTGACCGACGGCGTCCTCGAATTCCTCGCCCACCGGATCACCACGAATGTCCGCGTCCTCGAAGGCGCGCTCACCCGCCTCTTCGCCTTCGCGAGCCTCGTCGGGCGCGAGATCACGCTCGACCTCACCCAGGACTGCCTCGCCGACATCCTCCGCGCCTCGGAACGCAAGGTCACGATCGAGGAAATCCAGCGCAAGGTGGCCGAGCACTACAACGTCCGCTTCTCGGACATGATCGGCCCGAAGCGCATCCGCACGATTGCCCGGCCGCGGCAGGTCGCCATGTACCTCGCCAAGCAGATGACCACCCGCTCGCTGCCGGAAATCGGCCGCCGCTTCGGCGGGCGCGACCATACCACGATCATGCACGGCATCCGCAAGGTCGAGGAACTGCGCGCCCAGGACAGCCAGCTGGCCGAGGATCTCGACCTCCTCCGGCGCCTCCTCGAAGCCTGACGCCCTCGCCCCTGCCTTTGCGGGCCGCGCGCCCCGCAAAGGCCCTTGAGCCTCTGGCATTTTCCGCTACGGTTCCGCACCCGTCATCATGTGGGGATGGACATGAGAGTCAGCATCGAGCGTTCGGCGCTCCTCAAATCGGTTGGGCAGGCGCAGTCCGTCGTCGAGCGGCGGAACACCATTCCCATCCTCGCCAACGTCCTCATCGAGGCCGAGGGCACGACCGTCACCTTCCGCGCGACCGACCTCGACATCGAGGTGCTCGACCGCGCCCAGGCCCAGGTCGATCGCGCGGGCGCCACGACCGTCGCGGCGATCACGCTGCACGAGATCGTCCGAAAGCTTCCCGACGGCGCGCTCGTCCAGCTGACCGACGATGGCGCCAGCGGGCGGCTGACCGTGCAGGCCGGGCGCTCCACCTTCACGCTCGCCACCCTCCCGCGCGAGGACTTCCCCGTCATGGCCACGGCCGAATACCAGGTCGGCTTCAAGGCCCCCGCCCCCGTCCTCCGCCGCCTCTTCGACAAGTCGAAGTTCGCCATCTCGACCGAAGAGACGCGCTACTACCTGAACGGCGTCTACATGCACGTCGCCCGGTCCGAAAGCGGCCCGGTCCTGCGCTGCGTGGCGACCGACGGCCATCGCCTGGCCCGCATCGACGCGCCCCTGCCCGACGGCGCGGCCGGCATGCCCGGCGTCATCATCCCGCGCAAGACGGTGGGCGAGCTCAGGAAGCTTCTCGACGACGACGACCTCGAAGTCGCCGTCTCGGTCAGCGAAACCAAGGTCCGCTTCGCGACGCCGTCGATCCAGCTCACCTCGAAGGTCATCGACGGCACCTTCCCCGACTACTCGCGCGTCATCCCTGTCAACAACACCCGCCGGCTGGAAGTCGACGCAGCCGAGTTCGCCAGGGCGGTGGACCGGGTCGCAACCGTTTCCTCGGAGCGCTCGCGGGCGGTGAAGATGCAGCTCGAGGATGACCGGCTGGTCCTGTCGGTGAACGCCCCGGACGCCGGCGCGGCGGAAGAGGAGCTGGCCGTGGCCTATGCCGACGAGCGGCTCGAGATCGGCTTCAACGCCAAGTACCTCCTCGAAATCGCAAGCCAGGTCGACCGCGAGAACGCCGTGTTCCTGTTCAACTCGCCGGGCGATCCGACGCTCATGCGCGAAGGCAACGACATGAGCGCGGTTTATGTCGTGATGCCGATGCGCGTCTGACCAGGGCCGGACCGGACCGGGACCGGACCGGGGCTCTGCCCCGGACCCCGGGATACTTGAGGACCGAAAATGGGACAGTCGCGGTGATTGCGGACCTGACGCTGTCGCACTTCCGCTCGCACCGCGCGCTCCGCCTTGCGCTCGACGGACGCCCCGTGGCGATCTGGGGGCCGAACGGGGCGGGCAAGACGAACATCCTCGAAGCCGTCTCTATGCTCTCGCCGGGCCGGGGGCTGAGGCGCGCGGGAACCGCCGAGATCGCGCGGCGGCCCGAGGCGCTCGGCTGGCGCGTGGCGGCGGTGCTGAAGGGGGGCGAAGGCGCCCACGAGGTCGAGACACGGGCGGAAGGGGACGCGCCCCGCAGCGTGACGATCGACGGCAAGCCCGCCCCGCAGGCGGCGCTCGGGCGGCTTTTCAGGGTGGTCTGGCTCGTCCCCGCGATGGACAGGCTCTGGACCGAAGGGGCCGAGGCGCGCAGGCGCTTTATCGACCGCATCACGATGGGCTTCGCGCCCGCCCATGCCGACGCCGTGCTCGCCTACGAAAAGGTGATGCGCGAACGGAACCGGCTGCTGAAGGACGCCGTGCGCGACGCCCGCTGGTACGATGCGCTGGAAGCACAGATGGCCGGGACGGGGGCCGCGATCGACGCCGCCCGGCGCGAGGCGCTGGCCCGGATCGCGGGGGCGCAGGACCCTGTGGCCACCGCCTTTCCCACGGCTGTCCTGACCCTGACCGCGGGCGAGGACGACAGCGGCTGGACGGACGAGGACTCGCTCCGCGCAGCCCTGGCCGAAGGACGCGCCCGCGACATGGCCGCCGGCCGCACTCTGGCTGGCCCGCACAGGGCCGACCTGACCGCCCTCTATGCCGCGAAGGGTATCGACGCCGCGCTCTGTTCCACGGGCGAGCAGAAGGCACTTCTCGTCTCGCTGATCCTCGCGACGGCACGGGCGCTCGCCGGGGAAACGGGCGAGCCGCCCGTCCTCCTCCTCGACGAGGTCGCGGCCCATCTCGACGCGGGGCGACGCGCGAGCCTCTACGACGAGATCGCCGCGCTCGGCGCGCAGGCAATCATGACGGGCACGGGGCCGGAACTTTTCGAAACCCTCGGTTCCCGCGCGCAGTTCTTCGAAGCGGCCGAGACCGGCGGCCTGTCGCAGGTGACGGAAAGGACCGCCCGATGACGCCCTCCACGTCGCCGCAGCGCGTGACGCTCATCACCCTCGGCGTGGCCGACCTCGCCCGCGCGCGGGCCTTCTACGCAGCGCTGGGCTGGACACCCCACGGCGAGCCACCCGAGGGCGTGGTCTTCTACCAGATGCATGGCGCGGTGCTCGCGCTCTTCGGGCTCGGCGACCTTGCCGAAGATCAGGGGCGCCCGGGCGCGGCGCTGGGGACAGGCGCCATGACGCTCGCCCAGAACTTCGCGACCGAGGCCGAGGTCGACGCCGCCTTCGACGCCGCGCTGGCCGCCGGCGCCACGGAACTCAAGCGCCCGAGGAAGGTCTTCTGGGGCGGCTATTCGGGCTATTACGCCGACCCCGACGGGCATGTCTGGGAACTCGCCATGAACCCCTTCTGGCCGCTTTCCCCGGACGGATCGCTGACCCTTCCGCCCGCCTGAAGGAAAGGGGCCCGAAAGCCCCAAATCTTGGGTCGAACCCGTGACATTCCCACCCCGGAACGCTATAAGTTGCGGGAAAGAAGAAACGCGGGCAGTCATGGCAGCCGACACCAACCAGCCGGACGAATACGGCGCTGATTCCATAAAGGTTCTCAAGGGGTTGGAGGCCGTGAGGAAGCGGCCCGGCATGTATATCGGCGATACCGATGACGGGTCGGGACTGCATCACATGGTCTACGAGGTCGTGGACAACGGCATCGACGAGGCGCTCGCGGGCCACGCCGACGCTGTGACGGTCAGGATTCACGCCGATTCCAGCGTATCCGTGCGCGACAACGGCCGCGGCATCCCGGTCGACATGCACCCGACCGAAGGCGTCTCGGCGGCCGAGGTCATCATGACCCAGCTCCACGCGGGGGGCAAATTCGACCAGAACAGCTACAAAGTCTCGGGCGGCCTCCACGGCGTCGGCGTCTCGGTCGTGAACGCCCTCTCCGACTGGCTCGACCTCCGCATCTGGCGGAACGGCAAGGTCCACTACGCCCGGTTCGAGAACGGCGACACCGCCATCCCCCTGCGGGTGGAAGGCGACGCCCGGCCGGGCGAGAAGGGGACCGAGGTGCGTTTCCTCGCCTCTGCCCGGACGAACCGCCCGGACGGCACCTTCTCGAACCTCGACTACGTCTTCAAGACGCTCGAAACCCGCCTGCGCGAACTCGCCTTCCTCAACTCCGGCGTCCGCATCATCCTCGAGGACGAACGCCCCGCCGAACCCCTCCGCACCGAGCTTCTCTACGAAGGCGGCGTGCGGGAGTTCGTGAAGTACCTCGACCGCCACAAGACCCCCGCCTTCCCGGAACCCATCTACATCGCGGGCGAACGGAGCGGCATCGGCGTGGAAGTCGCCATGTGGTGGAACGACAGCTACCACGAGACGGTGCTGCCCTTCACCAACAACATCCCCCAGCGCGACGGCGGCACCCACCTCGCGGGCTTCCGTGCCGCCCTCACCCGGACCATCCAGAAATACGCCACCGACTCCGGCATCGCCAAACGCGAGAAGGTGGAGTTCACCGGCGACGACGCTCGCGAGGGGCTCACCTGCGTCCTCTCCGTCAAGGTCCCCGACCCCAAGTTCTCGTCCCAGACCAAGGACAAGCTCGTCTCGTCCGAGGTCCGCCCCGCCGTCGAGGCCCTCGTCAACGAGAAGCTCGGCGAGTGGTTCGAGGAAAACCCCGGCCCCGCCAAGATCATCGTCGGCAAGATCATCGAGGCCGCGCTCGCCCGCGAGGCCGCCCGCAAGGCCCGTGAACTGACGCGCCGCAAGACCGCGCTCGACATCTCCTCCCTTCCCGGCAAGCTCGCCGACTGCCAGGAGAAGGACCCCGCCCTCTCCGAGCTTTTCCTCGTCGAGGGCGACAGCGCGGGGGGCAGCGCCAAGCAGGGGCGCGAGCGGAAGAACCAGGCTGTCCTCCCCCTCCGCGGCAAGATCCTGAACGTCGAACGCGCCCGCTTCGACCGGATGCTCTCGTCCGACCAGATCGGCACGCTGATCACCGCGCTCGGCACCGGCATCGGCCGCGACGAGTTCGCCCTCTCGAAGCTCCGCTATCACAAGATCATCATCATGACCGACGCCGACGTCGACGGCGCGCATATCCGGACGCTTCTCCTCACCTTCTTCTTCCGGCAGATGCCCGACCTCATCGATAACGGTCACCTCTACATCGCCGAACCGCCCCTCTACAAAGTCGCGCGGGGCAAGTCCGAGGTCTATCTCAAGGACCAGGCCGCGCTCGACGACTACCTGATCCAGGCGGGGGTCGAGGGCGCGGTCCTGAGGCTCGGCACGGGCGAGGACATCACCGGCGCCGACCTCGCCCGCGTGGTGGACGAGGCGCGCGCCGTCCGCCGCATCCTGCAGGCCTTCCCGACCCATTATCCCAGCCACATCCTCGAACAGTCCGCCATCGCGGGCGCGCTCGTCCCCGGCCGGCTCGACGCCGATGCGCAGGGCGTGGCGGACGAGGTGACGCGGCGGCTCGACGACATCGCCGTTGAATACGAACGCGGCTGGCAGGGCCGGCCCACGCAGGACCACGGCCTGCGCTTCTCCCGCAGCTTGCGCGGGGTGGAGGAGGTCCGCACCCTCGACGGCCAGGTCCTGCGGTCGGGCGAGGCCCGCCGCCTCGCCGCCCACACCGCGTCCCTGCAAGAGGTCTACGGGCGCCTCGCCCGCCTTGTGCGGAAGGACCGCGAACAGCCCATCCACGGGCCGACCGAGCTTCTGGCAGCGATCCTGCAGGAAGGCGAAAAGGGCCTGACGCTTCAGCGCTACAAGGGCCTCGGAGAGATGAACCCCGAACAGCTCTGGGAAACCACGCTCGACCCCGCCGCCCGGACGCTCAACCAGGTCAAGGTGGACGACGTGGCCGAGGCCGACGACATCTTTACCAAGCTCATGGGCGACGTGGTGGAACCGCGGCGGGAGTTCATCCAGCAGAATGCGCTGAGCGTGGAGAACCTGGACACGTAGGATGGGTGCTCTGCACCCATGATGTGTCTCCTTAACCTTCTTTCCGGGCTATTTTTGGGAAGGAGGAAGTGCCCATGGGACGATCATCGACTGCGAAGGCCCCGCAGAAGCGGGATGCCGACACGAAGCTGGCGCAGAGCCGCCTGAGCGTGCTGGACCTGGCGCGGGAGCTCGGCAACGTCGCCTACCATCGGCCCTTCTGGATGACTCACGAAGGGGGATTTCCAAGTCCATCGAGTTCTGACTCAATACTGTTTGAGGGCATGGAGGACGGCATGGCGGGAATTGCGGTCACGCGGGTGGATCCGACGGCTGCGGAGTTGCGTCGGGCGTCGGGCAAGACGAAGGTCGGGCAAGACGAAGGTCGGGCGAGACGAAGGAT
>JBMOOH010000019.1:0-27187 GCA_049323795.1 Pseudomonadota bacterium | reverse complement strand
TGCTTCAGCAAGCTCAAGAACGCTCGCCGTGTCGCCACACGTTACGACAAGACCGCCGAAAGCTTCCTGGGCTTCGTTGACATCACGTCGATCCGCATGTGGCTCCGCCATTTGTCAACATGACCTAACGTCTTGGAACCTATCTAGTATCCGCCATTGGTTTGTCAAGTATGTCATCGCCCTCTTCAAGCGTCTCAACCGGCGGGGGAGTTTGGCCAACACCCGCCGGGTATCGAGTTTCCAGTGATACGACCGCACCCTCGACCGTCAGGTCGCCGAGTTCCAGGTTCGTGTGGCTGTTCTGAACGGTTTCACCGCACTCGGCATCCCCGTCACGAAGGTCGTGGGATAGGTCTGTCCGGGAAAAGGGGAAGTCCGGCCGTCAGCAGATTTGTGCAACAGAGCCCCTGCCGCACCGCGACCCGCGCACGGGGCCTTCAAGGCTTACGAGCCGGGCTACCTGCATGTTGACGTGAAATACCTGCCGCAGATGGCCGACGAGGAACGCCGCCGCCATCTCTTCGTGGCCATCGACCGTGCCACCCGTTGGGTCTTCGTGCGCATCTACGCGGCGAAAACAGCGGCCAATGCGCGCCGCTTTCTGCGCGACCTGGAGCGGGCGGCGCCGATGAAGATCACCCGGGTGCTCACCGACAACGGCAAGGAGTTCACCGACCGGCTGTTCGGCCTGCGACGCCGCGCCGCCGCAACCCGAGCCGCTGGGACGTGCCGGACCGGCAGAGCCACTTGGACGCGCGCATGATCCGGATCGTGGCGGACTGGTCTGCGCGGGACTCGATCCGTTCGGCGTCGGTTCCGACAGTGCCGCGACGCGGAACGTGGTGTACGGTGACTGCCCGGCGCGGGGCCGCCCGTGCCGTCCTTCCCGTACCCCCGGTTGTGCCCCCGGTTGTGCCCCTGTCGCAGCAAAGGGAATCCGCTCCCCATCCCTTGACATCCCCTACCCCTTGGGCCACATGTCCGCCTCGCGGGCGTGGGGCAGTAGCTCAGTTGGGAGAGCGCATCGTTCGCAATGATGAGGTCAGGGGTTCGATCCCCCTCTGCTCCACCATTAATCTGATCTTTTTATATTGAAATCAACGCCCTGGAGGCGATCGTCAGAAGTCCGTCCCCCATCCGAATGCGGTCATGGGGAAACACAACGGGCAGGAACGCGACCCGTCGACGGGTATCTGCACTGGTCTCGCAAACGAGGCATCGCGGTGAGCAATTCGCGGCGTAGGCCATGTCAACAAATGGCGGAGCCAGAGGCGGATCGAGGTGATGTCGATGAGGCCCAGGAAGCTCTCGGCGGTCTTGCCGCGGCGGGTTGCCACGCGGCGGGCGTTTTTCAGCCTGTTGAAACACCGCTCGACAAGGTTGCGCAGCCGGTAGAGGGTGCGATCGACGGCGACGCGCAGCTTGCGGGTCCTGCGCATCGGAATGACCGGGGCCACATCGCGCGCTCCATGGTTTGTCGAACGTTGTCAGAGTCATAGCCACGGTCAGCGAGGAGGACGCAGGGCTCGGGCAGGTTGTCGGCCATGACCGGATCGAAGCCCAGGCGGTCCGATGTCTGGCCCGGCGTGATCTCGGATCGCATGGGCAGGCCCGCGCCATTGACGCGGAGGTGGATCTTGGTCGTGAAGTGGAAGGAGGATCAGAAAACGATCCAGTGGGGGCTGTTGAGGAAGTCGTTTCAGATTGATGCCGGGGCTGGTCTGGCTGGTCGATTTTCGACGAACGACCAGATCAGCAGCATGGCCGCCGCCAGCTTCTTGAGGTTCATTGCCATGGCGGTCAGGAGGGCCTGGATCTTCATGTTCTCAAGCCCCCTTCGGACGGCGCGCGCAAGGCCGTGGAGTGTCTTGGCGGTGCCATGCGCGCCTTCGACCTGCCATCGGTGGCGGGTGTAGATGGCGCGCTCGTCATCCCCCCACGCCGCGCGTTTGCGACGGGCGCGTGCGACGGGCACGCAGGATGGCCGCGTGGTTCGTCACGATGTTCACCCGGCGGGACGGGGCACCCCGGGGCAGGCATTGCGCCTTGAGGGGGCAGCGCGCGCAGTCGCGTCGGTCGGCGCGGTATCGCTTGCCGGTTGCCGAGCTGTCGCGGGGCGTGAGCCGCTTCCTGGCCGGACAGCGGACCACATCGTTTTGGGGGTCGAACTTGAACCGCTCGGTGGGAAAGCCCTGTGCCGCCTTGCTCCGCGGGGATCGAAGCGGCGGGATGACGGCTTCGATCCGGCGGTCTTCAAGGGCGGCGTAAATCCGGCCAATGCCATAGAGCCTGTCCGCCGTGATCCGGCCCGGGGCAACCCCGAGGGTCGCTTCGATGGCGTCCAGGCGCTCGTCGAACCGGCCCGTGTCATGTTCCTCGCCGGTCACGATCTCCACATCGACGACGACGCCCGCAAGATCGTCGACGGCCGTGTGCTGCTTGTAGGCCGGGCGCAGCGGAGCCTTCGAAGACGTGGCCATGGTCGCGTCCGGGTCCGTGCGGCAGAGCTTCTTGAACTTGCCGCTCGTGCGCGCGTCCCGCGTGGCGTCCTGGGCGGCACCATTGGCGTCGTCATGGGCCGCCCCGACCGCATCCAGATGGCGCGAGACCAGGGCGTCCATGCTGACATTCGCCCGGATCAGACTGGCATCGATGTGAACGGTCTCTGCCGAAACCATCCCGGCCTTCTGGCACTGCTGCACGACACGCGTGAAAACCTGGCGGAAGACGTCTGCGCCCCAGCGCTGCCGGATGCGCGTCAACGAGGAGTGATCCGGCAAAGCCTCGTGCAGGGCGTAACCGACGAACCAGCGGATCACGAGACCGACCTGCGCTTCACGCATCAATCGCCGGTCTTGAACGATCCCCAGCAGGAAGCCCGCCAGCATCAGCCGAACGGCAACCTCGGGATCGATGCCGGGACGGCCGTTGTCGGCACAATAGAGGTCGGCCAGTTCGGCACGGAGCCACCCAAGATCAAGAACCTGATCGACCCTCACCAGCACATGGTCATCAGGGATCAGACCCCGCAACGACCCGGTGATGAAAAGCTCCAGTTGCCCGCGTTCTTTCCGTCCCAGCATCGCTGCCTCAATATCTCCGTTCAGCCAAGTGAATCAGAGACATCAGGCTTCTTCAACAGCCCCCGGGGGATCGTTTTCCCGACTGACGGTTGCGAGCGGCCGAAACCCTGTCGCCTTCGCCATTGGGCTTGAACCAATGGCGCACCAATGGCTCAGCCCCCTTTTGCGCCCGCTGCCCGATGATGGGCGCGGACCACGGTGTTTGATCCCACGGTTTGATGGTGCGATCCTTTCGAAGGAATGGAAGGAAGCACTTTGGGACAGGTTCGCCATGGCAGCGCCACGATCGAGCCAGCGCGGCGCCACTGGTTCGAGCCCGCTGGCGAGGGCACGCCGTCAGAGCTGCAATACAGCGATCGCAAGCTTCGGTCGCGCAGCTGAGCCGGGAACTGGGGATCAACCCCACGCCCGCCTTGCGCATGGCGGACAGGGCGAAGCGGTGACTGCAGAAACCGTTGCCGCAGCCCCCGCAGACGCGCCCCCCGCCTTGCCACCCCCCTCCCGGCCGGGCTAAACCGCCCCGCAACCCCGGAGGCCCCATGCGCACCGTCACCCTCGCCGCCACCCAGTTCGCCTGTTCCTGGGACATTGCGGCCAACCTCGACACCGCCGAACGCCTCGTCCGCGAGGCCGCCGCGAAGGGCGCGAACGTGGTCCTCGTCCAGGAGCTCTTCGCCACCCCCTACTTCTGCCTGACCGAGGACCCCGCCCATTTCGTCCACGCCGCCCCCTTCGAGGGCAACCCCCTGATCGCCCGCTTCGCCGCGCTGGCCCGCGAACTCGGGGTGGTCCTGCCCATCCCCTTCTTCGAACGCGCCGGAGAGGTCCATTTCAACTCCGCCGCGCTGGCCGACGCCGACGGGAGAATCCTCGGCCTCTACCGCAAGGCCCACATTCCGCAGGGCGTGGGGTATGAGGAGAAGTTCTACTTCTCCCCCGGCGACACCGGCCTGCCGGTCTGGGAGACGGCCTTCGGGACCGTGGGCCTCGGCATCTGCTGGGATCAGTGGTTCCCCGAACTCGCCCGCATCCTGGCGCTGAAGGGCGCCGAGATGCTGCTTTACCCCACCGCCATCGGGTCGGAGCCCGCCGCCCCCGGCTACGACAGCCAGCCGCACTGGGAAGCCACGATGCGCGGCCATGCGGCGGCGAACATCCTGCCGCTCGTCGCCTCGAACCGGACCGGGCGCGAGGACCAGGGCGGGCGGTTCATCGACTTCTACGGGTCGAGCTTCATCGCCGACCAGACCGGCCAGCTTGCCGCGAAGGCCCCGCGCGACGCCGAGGCGGTCCTGACCGCCGCCTTCGACCTCGACGCCATCCGCGACCTCCGCCGGTCCTGGGGGGTGTTCCGCGACCGCCGCGTGGACCTCTGCGGCCCGCTCCTCCGTTACGACGGGCGGTAGGGTTACGGCCCCGGCGCTGCCCCCTTCCCGGACCCGCCGCTCACTCCGCCACATGCCTCCGCCGCGCGCCCCGGGGCGATTCGTGGTTAATGGTTGATTCACCCAAAGCCATACGATCGTATGGGGGGGGTGCTGGGGTGGGTCCGGCGCCCTGCGGGGGGGGGGGGCGAAGCCCCTGATGAATGCAGCGCCCGCAGGGGGTCGGGACCGGTTCGCGGGCGCTTCCCCCACCGGGACAGGCACCGCGGATTCCGATCGGATTCATCCCGTCGCGATCACCGGCGGCCGCGCCCCCGGCCAGTCGGTCGCGTGGTGATAGGCCTGGCCGAGCCGCAGCACCCCGATGTCGTTCCCCGGCCTCCCGAAAAGCTGGAAGCCCATCGGCAGCCCCCCCGCCCCGAACCCGGCCGGGCAGGCGAGGGCGGGGGCGCCGGCGAGCGAGACGGGGATCGCCACCTCCATCCAGCGGTGGTAGGTATCCAGAGGTTTGCCATTGATTTCAGTCGGATGCCGCCACCCGACCGGGAAGGGCCAGACCTGCGCCGAAGGCAGGACCAGTGCGTCGTAGGTCTCGAAGAGACGCGCGAGGCGCTGGTACCAGTCCGACCGGATCACGCTCGCCTCGTAGACCGCCTGCGCCGTCAGGCCGATGCCCTGCTCGATCTCCCACACCGCCTCGGGTTTCAGTTGCGCGCGCTTCGCCGGATCGGCATAAAGCGCGGCCTTGCCGCCGGCGTTCAGCATCGCGCGCAGCGTCGTCCACGACCGCCAGAGCGGTTCGGCGGGGCAGGGCGGCGGCACGTCCTCGACACTGCAGCCCGCCGCCTCGAAGACCGCCATCGCCCTCCGGCAGAGGTCGAGGATGCCCGTCTCCATCGGATAGGCCCCGCCCCAGTCGCCGAGCCAGCCGATCCGGGCCCCCGCGACCGGCGCGTCGAGCCACTGGTGGAAGGGCAGGTTCGGCCGGGGGAACGGCACCTCGGGGGTCTCGCCCGCCAGCACCTCCAGAAGCCGCGCGACATCCTCGGGACAGCGGCCCATCGGGCCTTCGGTCGAAAGCGTGGCAAGGAAGGTGTCGCCATCGGCATCCTGCGGGACAAGCCCCCAGGTCGGGCGGTAGCCGTAGACGTTGCAGAAGGCGGCGGGGTTGCGGAGCGAGCCCATCATGTCCGACCCGTCCGCCACCGGCACCATCCGCGCGGCGAGCGCCGCCGCCGCGCCCCCGGACGATCCGCCCGCGCTGCGGCCGAGGTCATAGGGGTTCCGCGTCACGCCGAAGACCGGGTTGAAACTGTGCGAGCCGAGCCCCCATTCGGGCGTGTTCGTCTTGCCGATCAGGATCGCGCCCGATGCCCTGAGTCGTCGCGCCACGAGGTCGTCGGCGACCGGCACGAAGTCCCCGAAAAGCGGCGATCCCCAGGTCGTCCGGATGCCCTTCGCCGCCACGAGATCCTTCACCGCCACGGGAATTCCGTGCAGCCAGCCCTTGCGCGGGGTCGCATCGGCCGCGGCCGCCTCGGCCATCAGGGCGTCACGGGGGCGGAGCGAGACGACCGCGTTGACCGCCCCGTTCACCGCCCCGATCCGGTCGAGCACGGCCTCCATGAGGGCAACCGATGTCGCCTCGCCACGCTCAAGCCGCGCCGACAGCCCGGCCGCCGGCAGCTGCGTCAGATCCGCGCCCCTGCCCATTTCCGGTCCTCAAGTATCCTCGGGGGAGCGCGAGGGGGCAGACAGCCCCCTCGCGTCCCTTGCCGGAGCCCTCCGCATCGGGTCCGGGGCGCGCGCGGCCCTGCCCGCGCCCCGTGCCGCGATCACTTCTGAAGCTCGGTCCAGATCGCCGTGATGTAGTCCTGCGCCTTGCCGGTGCAGGTCTTGAGGAACCGGCCCTTGTCCTTGAACTCGGCCGGGATCACGATCTCGGGCGCGTCCCTCATGTCGGCGGGCATGAACGCTTCGGAGCCGGAAATTCCGTTCGCATAGCGCGCGAAGGCCGAGATCAGGGCGGCGTTCTCGGGCGCGGCGATGAAGTTCAGGAACTGGTAGGCCTCATCCACGTTCTTGGCGTCCGACAGAAGCATCACCTGATCCATCCAGAGGGGGAATCCCTCTCTCGGGTAGCCGTATTTCACGTCGGGGTTCGCGAGCCTCGCCCGGAAGATCGCGCCGTTCCAGTAGAGCGACGCGACGACATCGTTGTTCGACAGCTTCTCGGTCATGCCATAGTCCATCGACAGCCACTTCGGCTTGGCTTCGAGCAGCTTGTCGCGGACCTTCTTCATCAGTTCGGCATCGTCCGAGCAGGGCTGTCCGCCCAGGTACATGGTGGTCAGTGCGAGCACGTCGTTCATTTCCGGCGTGACGTTGACCTTGCCGACGAGTTCAGTCGGCGGGTCGAGGAAGATCGCGCTTGTGTTTATGTCGCCGGAATAGGCCTTCTGGTTCACGGCCATGCCGGTCGTGCCCCACTGCCACGGGATCGAGTATTTGCGGCCGGGGTCGTACTCGACGTTCATCCACTCGGGCGCGATGTTCTTGTGGTTGGGAATCTTCGACAGGTCGAGCTCCTGCACCAGGCCCTTCTCGATGTAGATGGGAACGTAGTTGGCGGAGGGCACGACGAGATCGAAGCCGGCGCCGCCGGCCTCGATCTTGGCCAGGGCCGTGTCGTTCGAATCGTAGTCCGTGACGGTGACCTTGATGCCCGTCTCCTTCTCGAACTTCGCAAGCAGTTCGGGGCTGGTGTAGTCGCCCCAGTTGAAGAGCTGCAATGGCCCCTCCGCCCAGGCGATCGAGGTGCCGGCAGCAAGAAACGCCACGACGGAAATCGTTGTCTTCATTGTCGTCTCCCTGTTGGTCATGCGGGTGTCAGTCCTGTTTGCGCGTCAGGAAAAAGAAGGCGGTGAGGAGGACCACGGTCAGTCCCAGAAGAACCGTCGAGATCGCGTTCACCTCGGTCGAGACCTGCCGCCGGATCTGGCTCAGCATGTAGGTCGGCAGCGTATCCTGCCCGGCGGATTTGACAAAGAGCGTGATCACCACGTCATCGAGCGAGGTGACGAAGGCGAGCATGAGCCCCGCGATGATCCCCGGCATGAGGAGCGGCAGCGTCACGTAGCGGAAGGCCTGCCACGGCGTCGCATAGAGATCGGCGGCCGCAGTCTCGAGCGTCAGGTCCATGTTCTCGAGGCGGGCGCGGATCGGCAGGTAGGCGAAGGGAATGCAGAAGGCCGAATGCGCCGCGACGAGATAGGCCATTCCCTGGTAGCCCGTCGCCACCTTGATTGCGGCGAAGAAGATGAGAAGCGCCACGGCGGTCACGATCTCGGGCACCATGAGCGGCTGGTTGATCGCGACGTAGATGAAGGTCTGCCCCCTGAACCGCTTCCGCCGCGTGGTGCCGAGCGCGGCCGAGGTCGCGCAGACCGTGGCGATGACCGAGGCGACGGAGGCGAGCCAGAGCGACCGGATGGTCGCGTCCTTGACCTGATCGTTCGCCCAGGCCTTCGCGTACCACTCCAGCGTGAAGCCGTCGAACGAGGCGACGGTCCTGCCGGAATTGAAGGAATAGACGACCAGGAGCACGATCGGCAGGTACAGGGCCGCGAAGACCAGCAGCGCCGTCGTCGTGAAGCCCGGAAGGCGCGAGGCGGAGAAGCGGTCAGCCATCGCTCCGCCCCCGCGTGGCGACGCGCACATAGACGAGCAGCGCAAGCGTCACGATCACCAGAAGCACGACCGAGAGCGACGCACCGAGCGGCCAGTTGCGGCCCTGCCCGAACTGCAGCTCGATGAAGTTGCCGATCATCATCTGCTTGCCGCCGCCGAGGATGCGCGGCGTCACATAGGCCCCGAGCGCGGGGATGAAGACGAGAATGGACCCGGCGATGATGCCGGGCTTCACGACCGGGATGACGATCCGGCGGAGCACCTGCCAGCGGTTCGCGTAGAGGTCGTAGCCCGCCTCCAGAAGCCTCAGGTCGAAGCGGTCGATCGCGGCGAAGAGCGGAAGCACCATCAGCGGCAGATAGACATAGGTCATCCCGAGAAAGACGGCGAAATCCGTGTAGAGCATGTTGATGGGCACGTCGATGACGCCCAGTCCGAGGAGGACCTGGTTCAGGATGCCTTCGTTCCGGATGATCTGGTTGATCGCGAAAGTGCGGATCAGGAGGTTCGTCCAGAACGGGATCGTGATGAGAAACAGCCACAGCGCACGCTGGCGCGGCGGGCGCATCGCGATGAACCATGCGGTCGGGAAGCCGACGAGGAAGGTGAAGAGGGTGGTCACCAGCGACAGCTTCACCGACCGCCAGAAGATCGTCAGGTTCGCGTCGGCCCAGGCGAGCGTTCCGTCGAAGACGTCCCGGGTGAAGAGAATGCCGATCCAGGCATCCCAGGACAGCTTCCAGACCACGTTGCCGTATTCGCCCGGAGTCAGGAACGAATACACGAGCATGATGAACAGAGGCCCGATCGCCGCGAGTGCGAGCACGATAAGCGCAGGCAGGGAGAGAAGCCACCCGGCGCGGGCGGACAGGGCGTCGGTGCGGTCCTCCGCCGTCTGATGGATCGGTTCCGCCATCAGTCCTCCAGCACCTGCACCGCGCCCGGGATGAAGCGTACCCCGACCTTTGCGCCGGTCTCGAGTCCCGGCGTGCCCGTGGGCGGGGACTGAACCCGGGCCACGATCCCCGTGCCGTCCGCCAGCGCGAGCTGATAGTGCGTGTCGGTCCCGAAGTAGACCCAGTTCGTCACCGTGGCCGTCAGCGCGCCCGCTTCGCCCGGCTCGGTCAGGCGCACCTGCTCGGGGCGGACGGCGAGCGTGATCTTCTGCCCGTGCGCCGGCAGGCCCGGCACCTCGATCAGCGCTCCGGACGACAGCTTGACCTTGTCGCGTTCGACCGTTCCCGAAAGGAAGTTCGTCTCGCCGATGAAATCCGCGACGAAGCGGTTCACGGGCTTCGTGTAGATGTCCCGCGCAGTGCCGACCTGAAGGATATGGCCCGCCGACATGACCGCGATGCGGTCGGACATCGTCAGCGCCTCTTCCTGGTCATGGGTGACGAAGATGAAGGTGATCCCCGTCTCGGTCTGGAGCCGCTTCAGCTCGATCTGCATCTCCTTGCGGAGCTTGAGGTCGAGCGCGGAGAGCGGCTCGTCGAGAAGCAGGACCTTCGGCTGCGGCGCGAGCGCGCGGGCGAGGGCGACACGCTGCTGCTGGCCGCCGGAAAGCTGGCTCGTCCTGCGGTTCGCCATCGCATCGAGCTTGACGAGGGACAGCATCTCGGCCGTGCGCGTCCTCACCTCGGTTGCGGGGCGGCGGAGCATCTGGAGTCCGAAGGCGACGTTCTGCGAAACCGTGAGGTGGGGAAACAGCGCGTAGGACTGGAACACCGTGTTCACCGGGCGCCGGTTCGGCGGCAGGTCCGTGATGTCCTGCCCGTCGAGCAGGATCTGTCCCGAGGTCGGGCTTTCGAAACCCGCGATCAGCCGCAGGAGCGTGGTCTTGCCGCAGCCCGAAGGGCCGAGAAGCGTGAAGAACTCGCCGGCGTCGATGGTGATCGACACCCCGTCGAGCGCCCGCACCGCGTGTTCGCCCTGACCGAAGACCTTGCTGGCCTTGCGGGCTTCGACTGCGACTGGCAAGTGGCGTCCCCCCGTTTTCCCGATGCTTCGATACTTCACGCCCCCTTTGCAAGCCCCGTCGCCACCATCGGCGTCGCCACCATCGGCGTCGCCACCATCGGCGTCGCCACCATCGGCGGGCGGCGGTGCATCCAGGGGCGTGCCTGCTCGACTTCTGCGCAGAGCGCGATCAGCGTTTCGTCCTCGCCGAAGCCGGCGGCAAGGTGGATGCCGATCGGCAGGCCTTCGGAATTCCACCAAAGGGGGAGCGACGCGGCAGGCTGCCCGCTGGCATTGAAGGCGGCGCAGAACGGCGAGTAGTCGAAGATCATGCCCGCGCCCATGCGATAGTGGAGGTAGTCGGGCTCGTCATGGGAGAAGCGCCCGACCTTCGCCGGCGGCTCGGCCAGCGTGGCAGTCAGAAGGATGTCCAGGTTCTGGAGAAACCCCGCCATTTCGCGTCCGTAGGAATGGATCTTGCCGACGGACGCGAGGTAGTCGGCGCCCGACAGCGTCCCTGCATAGGCGATCGCCCCCTGCGCCAGGGGTTCGATCAGGCCGTCCGGGTCGCGGCCCCTGAGCGCCCCCCCCATCCCGAGCGCCGTCCCGCAGGCAACGATCTTCGTCCAGGCGAGCATCATGCCCGTCGTATCCGCCTCGGGCCGCGCCGGCTCGACATGGTGGCCAAGGTCTTCGAGCAGCCGCGCGGCGTCGTGGACGGCCTCGCGCGCATCCGGATGGATCGGCCCGCCCGTCAGGGTCGTGTCGCAGAGCCCGATGCGGAGGCGTTCCGGGGGGCGCCTCGTCGCGGCGAGATAGCCTTGCCGCAGCGGCGGAGCCCGGTAGGGCGCACCGAGGTCGGCCCCTTCGCAGGCGTCAAGCAGCACCGCCGTGTCGCGCACCGACCGCGTCAGGAAACCGTCGATCGCCATGCCCGCCCAGCCTTCGCCGGCATAGGGCCCGTCGGGCAGCCGGGCGCGCGTGGGCTTCAGTCCGAAGAGCCCGCAGCACGAGGCCGGGATGCGCACCGAGCCTCCTCCGTCCGACCCGTGCGCCGCCGGCACGATCCCCGCGGCCACGGCGGCCCCCGCGCCGCCCGAGGATCCGCCGGGCGTGCGGTCAAGGTTCCACGGGTTCCGCGTGGGACCGCCATAGACCGCCGCCTCGGTCGCCGCCCCGACGCCGCCCTCCGGGCTGGTCGTCCGGCCGAAGGTCACTGCGCCCGTGGCCCGTATGCGTTCCCAGATCGCGCTGTCGCGGTCCCAGCGCGTATCGGCGAAAAGGCGCGAGCCCATGTGGGTCGGGAAATCCACGGCCTCGCAGCCCAGATCCTTGATGAGGAAAGGCACGCCGCGAAGCGGCCCGTCCGGCAGACCCGCCGCGACGGACCGCCTCGCCACGTCCTCCTGGATCAGGACGACGGCGTTGATCGCCGGGTTGACCGCCTCGGTCCGGGAAAGCGCCTCGTCGAGCAGTTCCGCAGGCGTCACCTCGCCCCTTGCGACGAGGCCGGCAAGCGCCGTCGCATCCATGATGTCATAGTCCGCGATCATCGCCGCTCTCACCCTCTCCGGTGCCGTTGCCGGACCCGAGACTAGGGCCTGCGTGCGGGGCAGGAACGGCGCTAAGCGACATCAAGGGTCGCGGCTGACGCAGGCTCTGCGCCCGCGTGCCGGCCCCCCTACCTTGCAGCCCCCCCGCCGCGGCACTAAGACAGAGGTAAGGGACGGACGCTAGAGATCAGCCGCGGGCAGAGAGAGAACGCCATGAAAGACCCCATCGACACCTACATGAACACGCTCGTGCCGATCGTGGTCGAGCAGACGTCGCGGGGCGAGCGGGCCTACGACATCTACTCGCGCCTCCTGAAGGAACGGATCATCTTCCTTGCCGGTCCGGTCCATGACGGGCTGTCGACCCTGATCTGCGCCCAGCTCCTGTTCCTCGAGGCCGAGAACCCGAACAAGGAAATCTCGATGTACATCAACAGCCCCGGCGGCGTTGTCACATCGGGACTGTCGATCTACGACACGATGCAGTACATCCGGCCCAAGGTCTCGACACTGGTGATCGGGCAGGCGGCCTCCATGGGCTCGCTGCTGCTGACGGCGGGCGAGAAGGGGATGCGCTTCAGCCTTCCGAACAGCCGGATCATGGTCCACCAGCCCTCGGGCGGCTATCAGGGCCAGGCGACCGACATCATGATCCACGCGCAGGAAACCCAGAAGCTGAAGCAGCGGTTGAACGAGATCTACGGCAAGCATACCGGCCAGCCGGTCAAGAAGATCGAGGTGGCGCTCGAGCGCGACAACTTCATGTCGCCCGAGGATGCCAAGGAATGGGGCCTGATCGACGAGATCCTGGAAAGCCGGGGCAAGGCGGAAGCTCCGGGCACCTGACCGGGAGACCTGCTCCGGCGGCGCGCCGGCCGGGCATTTTGACGTTGTGATGACCGGGGGCCTGCCCTAATCTTGTCCAAAAGAGCAGGTCTAGTGAACCGAACGACCCGGCTCCGGGCAGGCCGCAGAGGGTGACCATGGCGACGAATTCAGGCGGCGACAGCAAGAACACGCTTTACTGCTCGTTCTGCGGGAAGAGCCAGCATGAAGTCCGCAAGCTCATCGCGGGCCCGACCGTCTTCATCTGCGACGAATGCGTCGAACTCTGCATGGACATCATCCGCGAGGAAACGAAGACCTCGGGCCTGAAGTCCGCCGACGGCGTCCCGACCCCGCGGGACATCTGCAAGGTGCTGGACGACTACGTGATCGGGCAGGAGCACGCGAAGCGCGTGCTGTCGGTTGCCGTCCACAACCACTACAAGCGCCTCGCCCATGCAGCGAAGGCATCCGACATCGAACTGTCGAAGTCGAACATCCTGCTGATCGGCCCGACGGGCTGCGGCAAGACCCTGCTTGCCCAGACGCTTGCCCGCATCCTCGACGTGCCCTTCACGATGGCCGACGCCACCACCCTGACCGAAGCGGGCTACGTCGGCGAGGATGTCGAGAACATCATCCTCAAGCTTCTCCAGGCGTCGGAATACAACGTCGAGCGGGCGCAGCGCGGCATCGTCTACATCGACGAGGTCGACAAGATCACGCGGAAGTCCGACAACCCCTCGATCACCCGGGACGTCTCGGGCGAGGGCGTGCAGCAGGCGCTTCTCAAGATCATGGAAGGAACGGTCGCCTCCGTCCCTCCGCAGGGCGGACGCAAGCATCCGCAGCAGGAATTCCTTCAGGTCGACACGACCAACATCCTGTTCATCTGCGGCGGCGCCTTCGCCGGGCTCGAACGGATCATCGCGCAGCGCAACAAGGGCAGCGCGATGGGCTTCGGCGCGGATGTCAAGAAGAACGACGAACGCAGCGTGGGCGAGCTTTTCAAGGAGCTCGAGCCCGAGGATCTGCTCAAGTTCGGCCTGATCCCCGAATTCGTGGGGCGCCTGCCGGTGATCGCCACGCTGACAGATCTCGACGAGGAAGCGCTGGTGAAGATCCTGACCGAGCCGAAGAATGCGCTCGTGAAGCAGTACCAGCGGCTTTTCGACCTGGAAGGCGTCACGCTCACCTTCACCGACGAGGCGCTGGTGTCGATCGCCAAGCGCGCGATCAAGCGCAAGACCGGTGCGCGCGGCCTCCGGTCGATCATGGAGGACATCCTCCTCGACACGATGTTCGAGCTTCCGGGCCTGACATCGGTGCACGAAGTCGTGGTGAACCACGAAGCGGTCGACTCGCCTCAGGCGAAGCCTCTTCTCATCCATGCCGAGCCGAAGAAGAGCGCGACCGCCACGGCGAGCTGATCGCACGGCAGGGAGGGGGCTGACCGGTGGCGGGATGCCCGCCGCGCCCCCGGGCCTTCCTTGAGGCTGGACCTCGCCTGCGCCGCCGCTATAACGGAGGCGAAGAGACTGAGAGGGTCACGATGAAATTTCTCCTCCGCCTGCTGACCTGGTGGAACGGACAGACACTGGGCACGCAGCTCTACACCGCGCGCAAGGGTGTCAGGGTCGGGACGGACGAGCAGGGCAACGTCTTCTACCAGACGCGCGACGGCAAGCGGCGCTGGGTCATCTACAACGGCGAGAGCGAGGCGAGCCGGATTGGCCCGGACTGGCACGGGTGGCTGCATCACACATGGGCCGAACCGCCGACGAAGGCGCCGCTGCGCCACAAGGCATGGGAACTGCCCTATGCCATGAACCTGACCGGCACTCCCGATGCCTTCGCGCCACCGGGATCGATCCGCCGCAGCGTGCCGGTCGAGCGCCGGGACTACGAAGCCTGGGCGCCGGAGTAGACCCATGGCCGAGAATGCCGCCGAGGTGCTGGCGGGCGCCGCCGTGGTGGCGGTCGCTGCAGGGTTCTTCCTGTTCGCCTCGCAGGGCAGGGGCTTCGCCCCCGAAGCCGACACCTATGCCCTCAGGGCGAGCTTCCGCAGCGTCGAGGGCGTGACAGTCGGCACCGATGTCCGGCTGGCCGGGGTGAAGATCGGCACCGTCACGTCGCTCACGCTCAATCCCCAGACCTTCTATGCGGACGCAGCCGTCTCGATCCGGAGGGACGTTCTCCTGCCGGACGACAGTTCGATCCTGATCTCGGCGGAAGGGCTGCTTGGCGGATCCTTCGTCGAGATCCAGCCGGGCGGCAGCCTGACCAACATCGCGCCGGGCGGCGAGATCGAGGACACGCAGGGCGCGGTCAGCATCATTAGCCTGCTCATGAAGTTCGTCGGCGGCGGCGAAGCAGGCGCTGCCAAAGCCGCGCCGTGACCCGTGCCGTGCCCCGCGCTGCCGCACTTGCGCTCTCGGCCGCCCTCTGGGTGGCGCCCGCGGCGGGCGAGGAAGTGGCCGGCGGACGCGGCGCGATCCTCCGCGGGCTGGACAAGGTCACGGGCTCCAGCACCGATCTGACGGTCGCCAACGGCGACACTGTGTCCTTCGGCTCTCTGTCGGTCACGGTTTCGGACTGCCGGTATCCGGTCGCCGATCCGACCTCGAATGCCTATGCCCATGTCACGATCTACGATCCGTCCCAGGCGACGCCGGTCTTCAGCGGCTGGATGGTCGCAACCAGCCCTGCCCTGTCTGCGCTCGACCATCCGCGCTACGACATCTGGGTCATACGCTGCATCAGTTCCTGAGGCGTCGGGCAGGCGCCCGACGCGAAGTCGGCCGCGCCGCGCAGGGCCTGCCGAAGCCGTTCGCGATACTCGGCCCGGCTGATCTCGGTTCCGCCGAGGGATTCCAGATGCGGGGTCAGGAACTGCGTGTCGAACAGCGTGAACCCGTTGCGGCGCAGCCGCTCGACCAGAAAGGCGAGAGCGACCTTGGAGGCATCCCTGCGCCTCGAGAACATGCTTTCGCCGAAGAATGCCGTGCCGAGCGTCACGCCGAAGACGCCGCCGACCAGATCCTGCCCTTCCCAGACCTCGAGGCTGTGGGCGTGGCCGGCCCGGAAGAGTTGCCCGTAGAGGCTTGCCAGGGGCGCGTTGATCCAGGTCTCGTCGCGGTCAGCGCAGGCAATCACCACGTCCTGCATCGCGGAATCTGTTGTGATTGTGAAAGTCCCGCGCAGGATCCTCCGCCGAAGGGAGCTTGAAATGTGGAACCTGTCCAGGGGGATGATTCCGCGGCGCCGCGGGTCCACCCAGTGCAGCTGCGAGTCGCTGCGGCTTTCGGCCATGGGGAATATCCCCTGACCATATCCGGCAAGCATCTGGGCCGGTGTCAGCATTGGCACCTTCGTTGCGAAGCGGTTCCGCCGCGCCTGCCATCGCGGATGCAGAGCCGGTCGGCCACTCTGAGACTCTCGAAGGTAATCGTGTTCCGGGCGGGCAGGAAACCATGCCCCGACCATTTCGGAAAGACAAACCGGTCGTCGCGGGTCAGCCGTAGGTCGCGGCGAGCCACTTTTCCAGCCAGTGGATGTTGTAGTCCCCCTCGATGACCGCGCGCTCCCCGAGAAGCTGGTGGAACAGCGGGATCGTGGTCTCGACCCCGGGCCCGTCCACGATGATCTCGCCAAGCGCGCGCCTCAGCCGCGCCAGCGCCTCGGGCCGGTCGCGGCCGTGGACGATGAGCTTGCCGATGAGCGAGTCGTAGTAGGGCGGGATCGAATATCCGTCATAGAGGGCGGAATCCATCCGCACGCCCGGACCTCCCGGCGCGTGGTACTGCGTGATGCGCCCCGGCGCCGGCGAGAAGTTGGGAAGCCGTTCGGCGTTGATCCTGACCTCGATCGCGTGGCCACGGATCTTCAGGTCCTCCTGCCGGAACTCCATCGGCAGGCCGGCCGCGACACGGATCTGCTCGCGGACGAGGTCGACGCCGAAAATTCCTTCCGTCACCGGGTGTTCCACCTGAAGGCGGGTGTTCATCTCGATGAAGTAGAACTCGCCGTCCTCGTAGAGGAACTCGATCGTGCCCGCGCCGATGTAGTTGATCGCGGCCACCGCGTCCGCGCAGATCCTGCCGATCCTCTCGCGCGTCTCCGGGTCGATCACCGGCCCCGGCGCCTCCTCGAAGACCTTCTGGTGGCGGCGCTGCAGCGAGCAGTCGCGCTCGCCCAGATGCACCGCGCGGCCCTTGCCGTCGCCGAAGACCTGGATCTCGATGTGCCGCGGCTTCTGGAGATACTTCTCCATGTAGACTTCGTCATTGCCGAAGGCGGCCTTGGCCTCGGCCCGCGCCGTGCGGAAGGCGATCTCGAGCTCGTCCTCGGAACGGGCGACCTTCATTCCGCGCCCGCCGCCCCCGGCGGTCGCCTTGATGATGACCGGATACCTGATCTGCGTGGCGACCTTCTTCGCCGTCTCGAGATCCGGCACGCCGCCGTCGGAGCCCGGAACCACGGGAATGCCCAGGGATTTCGCGGTTTCCTTCGCCGTGATCTTGTCGCCCATGACGCGGATATGTTCCGCGGACGGGCCGATGAAGGTGATCCCGTGATCTTCCAGCACCTGCACGAAGTTCGCGTTCTCGCTCAGGAATCCGTAGCCCGGATGGATCGCCTGCGCCCCCGTGATCTCGCAGGCCGAGACGATCGCCGGCACCGAAAGGTAGCTCTGCGACGACGGGTTCGGCCCGATGCAGACGCTTTCGTCGGCCATCCGCACATGCATGGCGTCGGCGTCGGCGGTGGAATGCACGGCGACGGACCGTATCCCCATCTCGCGGCAGGCCCGGACGACGCGCAGGGCGATCTCGCCGCGGTTGGCGATCAGGATCTTGTCGAACAGTTTCTCGGCCATCCTGCGGCTCACTCGATGATGAGCAGCGGCGCGCCGTATTCCACGGGGCTGCCATCCTCGACGAGGATGCGCTTCACCTTGCCCGCGCGGGGGGCGGGGATGTGGTTCATCGTCTTCATCGCCTCGATGATGAGGACGGTCTGGCCCTCTTTCACGTCGGCGCCGATGGTGATGAAGGGATCGGCGCCGGGTTCGGGCGACAGATAGGCGGTGCCGACCATGGGCGAGGTCACGGCCCCCGGGTGCGCGGCCGGATCCGAGGGCGCGGCGGCCGGGGCGCTCTGCGCGGCCGGGGCCCCTGCGGCAGCGGAAGGGGCGGCGGCCGGCGCCGGGGTCGGCGGCGCATAGGGCATGGCGACCGCAGGCGCGGGGGCCACATACTTGGAGACGCGCACGTTCAGGCTGTCGTTTTCACCGTATTCGCGCTTCACGCTCAGTTCGGCAAGGTCGTTCTTGTTCAGAAGCTCGGCCAGCGCCTGGATGAATGCCACGTCGCCGTCCGTCCGGTTCTTGTCCATCGAGTCCCTCGGTCGATCCTGTCTGGCTGCCCGTCTTGTTCTTTGGGGATCACCCTGTCCGCAGGCTTATACGCGGTCGGTTCGGACAGGGAAAGCGGCGACGTGGCGATCGTGTTTGCGCTGCCAAACTTTACCATTTGATAAAAAAACGAACCTGTGGCAGCGTTCGGTCGGAAGACGTGGAACAGAGGGAGAGCGCCGTTGTCGTCAGGCCAGCACATTCCGGGCGTCGTTCCGGGCCGTCTCGACCCCGCCGCCTACGAGGCGAATTTCGCCGACATCGCGCCCCGCTTCGACCCGCACGAGGCGCGCGTGGCCGCCGACCGCTGCTACTTCTGCCACGACGCGCCCTGCATCAACGCCTGCCCAACCGCGATCGACATTCCGCTCTTCATCCGGCAGATCGCCACGGGCACGCCCGAGGCGGCGGCGCGGACCATCTTCGAGGCCAACATCCTCGGCGGCATGTGCGCCCGCGTCTGCCCGACCGAGCAGCTCTGCGAGGAGGCCTGCGTGCGCGAGGCGGCCGAGGGAAAGCCGGTCGAGATCGGGCGGCTCCAGCGCTACGCGACCGACACGCTGATGGAGGCCGGCGTGCATCCCTTCAGCCGCGCCGCCCCCACCGGCAAGCGGGTCGCGGTGGTGGGCGCCGGGCCTGCCGGTCTGTCGGCGGCGCACCGTCTGGCGATGCACGGGCATGATGTGGTGGTGTTCGACGCGCGGCCCCGGGCCGGCGGCCTCAACGAATACGGCATCGCCACCTACAAGACGCCGGGCGGCTTCGCCCAGGCCGAGGTCGAGTGGCTTCTCGGGATCGGCGGAATCGTGATCGAGACCGGCCGCGCGCTCGGACGCGACCTCGCTCTCGACAGGCTGAGGGCCGACTTCGACGCGGTGCTGCTGGCGATCGGCCTTGGCGGCGTGAACGCACTCCGCATACCCGGCGAGGACCGCGGGCATGTCGAGACCGCCGTCGATTTCATCGCGACGCTCCGGCAGACCGAGGACCGGGCGACGCTTCCGATCGGCCGTGATGTGGTGGTGATCGGCGGCGGCATGACGGCGGTGGACGCCGCCGTGCAGTCGAAGCTCCTGGGCGCCGAGAACGTCACGATCGTCTATCGCCGCGGCCGCGCGGCGATGGGCGCCTCGGCCTACGAGCAGGACCATGCGGCGCATGTCGGCGTGAAGATCGTCCACGGCGCCGCGCCGGTCGCGATCCACGGAAACGGCACGGTCGAGGAGGTCGAATTCGCCTATGCCGACGGCTCGGGCGGCTTCCGGCTCAGGGCGGATCAGGTGATGAAGGCCATCGGGCAGACCCTTGCCGGGGTGCCCGAGGGACTCGTGCTCGATGGGCGGAAGATCGCGGTGACCGGCCCGGGCCGGACGAGCCTGCCCGGCGTCTGGGCCGCGGGCGACTGTGCGGCAGGCGGCGACGACCTGACCGTGACCGCGGTGGCCGAGGGGCGCGACGCGGCCGAGGACATTCACGCGAAGCTGACGGCCGCCGGATGACCCCTTGCCGCACCGCCCTCGCGCCCCCATCTGCCCACAGGGACGGGCGGGGGAGCGGGTTTGGGCGGCTGGATCGACACGACCCTGGCGGTCATCGCGGAGAACCGCGCCTGGACAGCCCCCATCGCCTTCCTCTTCGCCTTCGGCGAGACGCTGGCGCTCGTCTCGATCCTCATTCCATCGACGGCGATCCTGATCGGCATCGGCGCGCTTGCGACGACCGGAGCGATCGACTTCGCGCCGCTCTGGCTCGGCGCGGCGGGCGGGGCGGTGGCCGGATCGACGCTGTCGTGGTGGCTCGGCCGCATGTTCGGCGACTCCATGTTCTCGGTCTGGCCCCTGAACAGGGCGCCCGAAAATGTCGGGCGTGGCGTCGCCCTCTTCCGGCGATGGGGTCCGCTCGCCATCCTGATCGGGCACTTCTTCGGACCGCTCCGGTCGGTCGTGTTCCTGCTTGCCGGGGCGACCGGGATCGGCCTCCTGCGCTTCCAGCTTGCGAACCTGCCGGCCGCGATGGCCTGGGCCTATGTCGTTCCCAAGACCGGCGAGATCGGCGGCCGGATCGCCGGCGCCATCTGGCAGGCCCTCGGGGTCTGACCCGCAGCATTTCCGGTCTGCAAGTATCCCGCAGGGGGTCCGGGGGCGGCGCACGCCCCCGGCCTTCTGCCCAATCCTGAACGGAGGTCATCATGGCCAGCCTCGCCTCGAACTTCCTCGGCATCCGCAGCCCGAACCCGTTCTGGCTCGCCTCTGCCCCGCCGACCGACAAGGAATACAACGTCCGCCGGGCCTTCGAGGCCGGGTGGGGCGGGGTCGTCTGGAAGACGCTCGGGTCGGAAGGCCCGCCGATCGTGAACGTCTCGGGGCCGCGCTACGGCGTCGTCCACGGTGCCGACCGCCGGCTTCTCGGCCTCAACAACATCGAGCTCATCACCGACCGCCCGCTCGAGGTGAACCTGCGCGAGATCAAGCAGGTCAAGCGCGACTGGCCGGACCGGGCGCTGGTCATCTCGCTCATGGTGCCCTGCGACGAGGACAGCTGGAAGGCGATCCTGGCGGCGATCGAGGACACCGGCGCCGATGGCGTCGAACTCAACTTCGGCTGCCCGCACGGCATGGCCGAGCGCGGCATGGGATCGGCCGTGGGGCAGGTCCCGGACTACATCGAGATGGTCACCCGCTGGGTCAAGCAGTATAGCCGCATGCCCTGCATCGTGAAGCTGACGCCGAACGTGACGTCGATCCTGCCGCCGGCCATCGCGGCGAAACGGGGCGGGGCGGATGCCGTCAGCCTCATCAACACGGTGAAGTCGATCACGAACGTGGATCTGGACAACTTCTCGCCCTTCCCGATGATCGACGGCAAGGGCAGCCACGGCGGCTACTGCGGTCCGGCGGTGAAGCCCATCGCGCTGAACATGGTGGGCGAGATCGCCCGCCACCCCGAGACGCGCGGCCTGCCGATCAGCGGCATCGGCGGCGTCACCACGTGGCGCGACGCGGCCGAGTTCATGGCGATGGGATCGGGCAACGTGCAGGTCTGCACGGCGGCGATGACCTACGGGTTCAAGATCGTGCAGGAGATGGTCTCGGGCCTGTCGCAATACCTCGACGGGAAGGGGATGGTGCTGTCCGACCTCGTCGGGCGGGCGGTGCCGAACTTCGTCGAATGGCAGGATCTGAACCTGAACTACGTGACGAAGGCACGGATCGACCAGGACGCCTGCATCAAGTGCGGGCGCTGCTATGCGGCCTGCGAGGACACGAGCCACCAGGCGATCTGGATGAAGCCGGGGCGGGTGTTCGAGGTGAACGACGCGGAATGCGTCGCCTGCAACCTCTGCGTCGATGTCTGTCCGGTCGAGGACTGCATCACGATGGAAGAGCTGCCCCTCGGCGCGGTCGATCCGCGGACGGGGCGCAAGGTCGGGCCCTACGCGAACTGGACGACCCATCCGAACAACCCGATGAAGGTTGCGGCGGAGTAGGCAAGTGTCTCTGTCCCACGCGTGGGACAGCTCGCGATGCGTTGAAAAAAAACGGCTTTCCGGATTCCGGTAAGCCATCCTCAACACGGTGGTTCTGGCCTTGGCCCGACGGATCGCACTGACCGGAGCATCGCGCGGGATCGGGGCCTTTCTGGCGTGCCGGTGGGCGGGTCTTGGCGACGAGATACTCGCCATCGGACGGAGCGCACCCGCCGCGGGGCAATGGGTCCGGGCCGATCTTTCGCGGCCGCAGGACTGCCTGCGGGCGGCGGCCGAGATCGGCGACCGGCCGCTCTCCGCGCTCGTGCATGTGGCCGGGATCTGGGAGGAAACGGCGTTCGGGCCCGGCTACGCCTTCGCGGACCGGCCGGACGCCGAGACGCTCGCCATCCTCGGCGTGAACCTCGCCGCCCCCATTACTCTGACCCGCGCGCTGCTTCCGGCGCTCCGGCGGGGCGGGCCGGGGCGCGTGATCCTGACCGGATCGACCAGCGGTCTGCCCAATACCGGTACGCCGGAGGTGGCCTACAACGCATCGAAGGCGGGGCTCGGGGCAGCGGGGCAGGCGCTGCACGCGGGGCTGGCGGGAGAGGGGATCGGGGTCAGCGTGATTCATCCGGGCGACGTGGCGACCGAGGAGGTGCAGGCCGACATCGCCGCCGGCCGCTACCACGGCGCGGGGGCGATCGCGCTGTCGGATCTGGCCGCCGCCTTCGATTTCGCGCTGTCGCTTTCGGCCGCGAGCGTCGCGGGCGAGATCACGATGCTTCCGCTGGGGGGCGTCCGCCCGTAGCGGCCCGTGGCCGCAAGCAGGCGCCCGGCCTGAAACACTCCGTCATCGTCCGGCTCTTGTGCCCTGCGCCGCGCCACGCCAGAAACGTCCTGATGCCGATCTACTTCCGCCCCGTTCCGATGACCGATCCCGCCCGCCCGCCCGGCGCCCTGCCGCTCGCGGGGGGGGGGTGCTGGTTCGACCGGGTCGAGGTGCTCGACCGCGACGGAACGCGCGGGCTGATCGGGGTGGCCGATATCCCCGAGGATATCCGCAGCCGCCTGTCCGCGCCGCGGGCGGCCTTCGCGGGCCTCGGCCTCGACTGTCCGCGGATCATGGGCGTGGTCAACGTCACCCCCGACAGCTTTTCGGACGGCGGCCGCTTCGCCGGGGCGCAGGCGGCGGTGGCGCAGGGCCGGGCTCTGGCGGCGGGCGGGGCTGATATCCTCGACATCGGGGGGGAAAGCACCCGCCCCGGCGCGGTCGAGGTTCCGCCGGCCGAGGAGGTGGCGCGCGTCGTCCCGGTGATTGCCGCGCTGGCGGCGCAGTGCGGCAGGACGCCCCTGTCGGTGGACACGCGCAAGGCGGCGGTCGCGGCTGCGGCGCTCGACGCCGGGGCCGGGATCGTGAACGACGTGTCGGCGCTGACCTTCGACCCGCCGCTCGGCGCCCTTGCGGCAGCGCGCCGGGTTCCGCTCGTCCTCATGCATGCGCAGGGCAGGCCGGAAACCATGCAGGCCGACCCGCGCTACGGCAATGTCCTTCTCGATGTCTATGACTGGCTCGCCGGGCGCATCGCCGCGGCCGAGGCTGCGGGGATCCCGCGGAGCCGGATCGCCATCGACCCGGGCATCGGCTTCGGCAAGACGCTGGAGCACAACCTCGCGCTGCTCAAGGGCCTGTCGCTCTTTCACGGGCTCGGATGCCCCATCCTGCTTGGTGCGTCGCGCAAGCGCTTCATCGGGACGCTGGCGAACGAACCCGAGGCAGACCGTCGCGGGCCGGGGACGCTGGCGGTGATGCTTGCCGCCGTGGCCCAGGGCGTGCAGATTCACCGCGTGCACGATGCGGCCGGGGCGCGGCAGGCGCTGACCTTGTGGCAGGCGGTGACGGGAAAGGGGCAGGAATGACGCGGACGCTCTTCGGCACCGACGGCGTGCGGGGCAGGGCCAATACCCATCCGATGACGGCCGAGATGGCGCTCCGCCTCGGCGCGGCGGCGGGGCGCTACTTCCGCAGGGACGGACGCAACGGCCACCGTGTCGTGATCGGCAAGGACACGCGCCTGTCGGGCTACATGCTGGAAAATGCGCTGACCGCGGGCCTGACCTCGACCGGCATGAACGTGCTCCTGCTCGGGCCGGTGCCCACGCCGGGCGTCGGATACCTCACCCGGTCGATGCGCGCCGACCTCGGCATCATGATCTCGGCCAGCCACAACCCGGCCGAGGACAACGGGATCAAGTTCTTCGGTCCCGACGGCTTCAAGCTCTCGGACGAGGCCGAGGCCGAGATCGAGACCCTCGCGCTGTCGGACGGCCCGCTGGTCGCGCCCTCCGAGATCGGGCGCGCGAAGCGGATCGACGACGGGCGCTTCCGCTATGTCGAGCGGGTGAAGTCGACGCTTCCGCAGGGGCTGAGCCTTGCCGGGCTGAAGGTCGTCGTGGATTGCGCCAACGGTGCGGCCTATCGCACGGCGCCCGAGGCGCTCTGGGAACTCGGGGCCGAGGTCGTGGCGATCGGCGTCACGCCGAACGGGTTGAACATCAACGACGGTGTCGGCTCGACCAGTCCCGGCGCCTGCGCGAAGGCGGTACTCGACAACGGCGCGGACGTGGGCATCACGCTTGACGGCGATGCCGACCGGGTGATGCTGATCGACGAGACGGGCCGGATCGCGGACGGCGACCAGATCATGGCGCTCTTCGCGGCGCGCTGGGCGGATGCGGGGCGCCTGAACGACGGCGTGCTCGTCGCTTCCGTCATGTCGAACCTCGGTCTCGAACGCTTCCTGTCCGGCCGCGGCCTGCGGCTGGAACGCGCCCCGGTCGGCGACCGCTACGTGGTGGAACGGATGCGCGCCGGCGGCTGGAACCTCGGCGGCGAGCAGTCGGGGCACATCGTGATGACCGACTACACGACGACCGGCGACGGCCTGATCGCGGGCATCCAGTACCTTGCCGCGATGGTCGAGACGGGCCGGCCCGCCTCGGCGCTGGCGCGGCAGTTCGAGACGGTGCCGCAGATGCTGAAGAACGTGCGCTTCCGGCAGGGGCAGGAGCCGCTCAGGGCGCAGGCCGTTCTCGACGTGATCCGCCGGGCCGAGACGCGGCTCGAAGGATGCGGGCGTCTGCTCATCCGCAAGTCGGGAACCGAGCCGCTGATCCGGGTGATGGCGGAATGCGAGGACGAGGCGCTGCTGGCCGAGGTGGTGGAGGGGATCGTCGGGGCGGTCAGGGCGGCCGTGTAAGGGCGGGCGCGTCCGCATCGCCCCGCTGAGCGGTCTTCCCCGACGGACGGCAGATACGGCCCGGCGAGGGGGCCGGAGGAGCGGTTCTTACGTCCCGGGAGCCGGCCGGTACGCCGGCCCCCGCTTGATCAGCCAGAGGCTGCCCCCGGCCGATGATCGCAGCATCGGGAAGCCGGGACAGAGCGCGCGGACCCGGCCGGCCATGTCGCGGGCGGCGTAGTTGCTGGCGAAGAGCAGGTCGAAGCCGCCGCCGTAGATCAGGCTGGCGAGGGCGTTCTGTTCGTTGTAGCGGCGGCGTTCCCAGTTGGCGGGATAGCTGTAGGGCAGAAACACATCGTGAAAGTGCACGATCACACCTTCGGCCAGACGCGGCAGCAGACGGTTCAGGACGATATCGACATCAAAGCCGGGCTGAAGGAAGTGGCTTGAATCGATGAACAGGACGTCGCCGGCGGCCAGGGTGTCGGTCAGCGCCGCGTCGGCCGCCGACAGGATGCGGCGTTCGATCGTGACAGGCAGCGCCTCGATCGCGCGGCGGGGCTGCGGATCGATGCAGGTGATGCGCGTTCCTGTGCCATGGTCGCGCAGCGCACGGGCCATGAGATGGGTCGAGATGCCCGACCCGACCTCGATGACCCGGGCAGGTTTCATCCCGGCGATGACGGCATAGATCGCAGCCCCGTCGAGCGGCGGGATCCAGTGGTTCCTCCACTCCAGCGCGTCAGGCCCGGTGGCGGACGCGGCAAAACTGGCTTCAAAGCTTTGGATCAGATCAAGAAATCTGTGAAGATCTGCCTCGAAACCCTTGAACAAATGCCCGATCTCGTCATAGCGATCCACCACCCACGGGGCTGAATCGATGTATTTGTAGCGTGTGTAGAACCCCCGCCGGGGCGGGCCGTATCGGCGCACGACCCCCCGCACCGACGCCTTAACAGAACGCCACATCCGTGCCTCCGTCCCGGTTTCTGCCGGTCGTCCCCGCGCGGCAGACTGGCCGCGCGGGAGAACTGCGCCAAGCGCCGGCGCGCCGTCAGTTCCTTGCCCTGTCCACCATCTTGCCCTTGGAAATCCACGGCATCATCGCGCGCAGCTTCTCGCCCACGGCCTCGATCTGGTGGGCGTCGTTGTTGCGGCGGATCGCCTTGAACATCGGCTGGCCGACGGCGCATTCCTGCATCCAGTCGCGGACGAACCTGCCCGACTGGATGTCGTCGAGGACCGCCTTCATCCGCGCCTTGGTTTCGGCGCGCGGCAGGATGCGGGGGCCGGAGACATACTCGCCGTATTCGGCGGTGTTCGAGATCGAGTAGTTCATCGTCGCGATGCCGCCCTCGTAGATCAGGTCCACGATCAGCTTCACTTCGTGCAGACATTCGAAATAGGCCATCTCGGGTTCGTAGCCGGCTTCCACCAGCGTCTCGAAGCCCATGCGGATGAGTTCGACGAGGCCGCCGCAGAGCACTGCCTGTTCGCCGAAGAGGTCGGTCTCGCATTCCTGGCGGAAGTTGGTCTCGATGATCCCCGACCGCCCGCCGCCGATGGCCGAGCAGTAGCTGAGGCCGATCTCCATCGCCTTTCCGCTCGCGTCGTTGTGGACCGCGACGAGGCAGGGCACGCCGCCGCCTTTCAGGTATTCGCCGCGCACGGTGTGGCCGGGGCCCTTCGGCGCCATCATGATGACATCGACGCCCTTCTTCGGCTCGATCAGGCCGAAGTGGATGTTGAGGCCGTGGGCGAAGGCGATCGCCGCGCCCTCGCGCAGGTTGTCGTGGACGTATTTCCTGTAGGTATCGGCCTGAAGCTCGTCGGGCATGGTGAACATGATGAGGTCCGCCCATTTCGCGGCCGCCGCGATGTCCATCACCTTGAGGCCTTCGCCTTCCGCCTTTTTCGCGGAAGGAGAGCCGGGGCGCAGCGCGATGACAAGGTTCCTGGCGCCCGAGTCGCGCAGGTTCAGCGCGTGGGCGTGGCCCTGCGAGCCATAGCCCAGGATGGCGACCTTCCTGTCCTTGATGAGGTTCACGTCGCAGTCGCGGTCGTAGTAAACGCGCATCTTGGCGTTCCTTCCAGCTGTTGATTGTCCCCCCCGGCCGAAGGACCGGGCCTTTCGGCGTCGGGCGTCTCATAGCGGATTTCGCGCGCGATGCAACGGCGGGGGGGCTACCTGGGACCCTTCCAGGCAGGGCCGAAAAGGATCGCAAGCGGCGGCGCGCCTTCGGGTCGGCCAAACAGTGTGAAGCGCGAGAGGTGCGGCAAGCCGACCAAAGTTTGGGTCCCGTTCCGCCCGGTGCGCGCGGTCACCGTTCCCCACCCGACCGGAATTGCGGAAAGAGATGTGATGCCGATCATCTGACCGACGTTGGTCGTCGCGATGTCGCCCATTGTTATCACAAGAGAAGGCCGGACCGCCGAGAAGAGGCTCTGTTGCACAAATCGGCTGAGGGCCGGACTGCCCCTTCTCCCGGACAGACTTATCCCACGACCTTTGTGACGGGGATGCCGAGGGCGGTGAAGCCGTTCAGTACGGCGACACGAACCTGGAAC
>JBMOOH010000018.1:0-3016 GCA_049323795.1 Pseudomonadota bacterium | reverse complement strand
CGACAGCTACGACGAGATCGTCCACGCCCGCTGCACCGCATGGAACTTCTTCGCCAACGACCCAATGGCCATCGCCGCCATCACCTCACCCGCTTGGGCACAGATCAGTTGAAAGGGCCGTTGGTATAAATCGTGCTGCGCCCGACCCGCTGTGGCAGGATCTGCCGCCGGCCGCTTGAAGGGGGTCGCCCGGCAGCTCTGGGGAGGGGCTGCTGCGACGTGAGGACACCTGCAGGCGCCTTCCTGCGCCGCGTCTGCCTGGCGGCCATGGCCGGCGTCCCGGTCATGGCTTCGACGGTGAACCCGCCGGCCGCAACGGCCCCGGAGCTTCCGGGCGCGGAGACGGTCCCCGGCATCGCTCTCCCGGTGGCCGGCGGCGTCGTCGGCCCGGTGCCAGCCGGTCTGCCAGCCGGTCTGCCAACCGGTCTGGCAGCCGGCCTGCCGGATGGCGTGGTGGTCAGCCGCAGGGCCCGTGCGTCCTGGCGACAGGAACCCATCGGCCTTGCGATGCTGCCGTCCGGCCGGACCCGGCCCGCGGCCGATTCGCGGTCGAATGCGCTCCTGATTATGGCGGCCGACGCGACCGGCGGGCTGGAGGCGATCACGCTCGTCCTCACCCCCGGGCGCGGCGCGCGCTTCACGCTGGCCGCGCTTCCCTAGGCTGGGTGTCCGGGGCCGCGGTTGGTTTCCGGGCAGTGGCGCGATCGGTCCGCTGCCCCCCCCCGGCGGCGGTGCGGGCCTTCAGCCCGGCTGCGCGTCGGGAACTTCCCTGAACTTGATCGACTCGCCGCAGCCGCAGGCCTCGGCCACATTGGGGTTGTTGAACCGGAAGCCGCTCGAGAGAAGCGACGTCTCGTAGTCGATCACGGTTCCGAAGAGGAACATCTGCGCCATCGGCGCGATCATCACCCGGGCGCCGTCCTGTTCGACCACCTCGTCCATGGGGCCCGCTTCGGGGGCGGATTCGAGCGTGTATTCCATGCCCGCGCAGCCGCCCTTCCTGACGCCGAGGCGCAGGCCGTAGGCGCCGTCCCTTTCCATCAGGCGGCAAATCTGCCGGACCGCATTCGGGCTGAGCGAGACGGGCGCCTTGCCGGGAATGCCGAACATCACATGAACCCCAGTTCGAGGCGGGCTTCGTCGGACATCATCTCCATGCCCCATTGCGGCTCGAAGGTCATCTCGACCTCCACCTGCTTGACACCCGGCAGGGGCTCCACCGCGTCCGCGACCCAGCCCGGCATCTCGCCCGCCACCGGGCAGCCCGGGGCGGTGAGGGTCATGATGATCCTGACCTCGTTCTCGGGCGAGATGTCGATCGTGTAGACGAGCCCGAGATCGAAGATATTCACTGGTATTTCAGGGTCGTAGACCGTTCGGCAGGCCTCGGCCACGCTGTCGTAGAGCGGGTGGTCGGTGGTGGAGGGCTTGATGAGGGGCGTCCCCTCGATCGGGGCATGCGGTTCGGCGGTCATGGATGTCTCGCGCGGTTGTTGAGCGATTATATAGGGAATTCGGGCGGGTGGTCCAGTGGCGCGGGTAAAGACTGGCGTCTGGCAGCAGCCCGCGGGATCGGCTATGACCCGCCCCGCCATGACCGACCGCTTCCGCTTCGAGCTTCACGCCAGCGACGGCCCCGCCCGGACGGGCGTGATCCGCACCCCGCGCGGCGAGATCCGCACGCCCGCCTTCATGCCGGTGGGCACGGCGGGAACGGTCAAGGCGATGCTGCCCGACAGCGTGCGGGCGACCGGGGCGGATATCCTGCTCGGCAACACCTATCACCTGATGCTGCGCCCGACGGCCGAGCGGATCGCGCGGCTCGGCGGGCTGCACCGGTTCATGAACTGGGAACGGCCGATCCTCACCGACTCGGGCGGGTTCCAGGTGATGAGCCTCGCCGCGCTGCGCAGGCTGACCGAGGAGGGGGTCACGTTCTCGTCCCACATCGACGGCTCGAAGCACCACCTCTCGCCCGAGCGCAGCATGGAGATCCAGCGGCTCCTCGGCTCGGATATCGTGATGGCCTTCGACGAATGCCCGGCGCTGCCGGCGACCGAGGAAGCCGTGGCGGCCTCGATGCGGCTGTCGATGCGCTGGGCGAGCCGGTCGCGGGAGGCGTTCGGCGACCGGCCGGGACAGGCGCTCTTCGGGATCATGCAGGGCGGCGTCACCCGCGAGCTGCGCGAGGAAAGCGCCGAGGCGCTGAAAGCGATCGGGTTCGACGGCTATGCGGTCGGTGGCCTCGCCGTGGGCGAGGGGCAGGAGACGATGTTCTCCGTCCTCGACTACGCGCCGGGGTTCCTGCCCAAGGACAGGCCCCGCTACCTGATGGGCGTGGGCAAGCCCGACGACATCGTGGGCGCGGTCGTGCGCGGCATCGACATGATGGACTGCGTGCTGCCGAGCCGGTCGGGGCGGACGGGACAGGCCTGGACGCGGCGGGGGCAGGTGAACATGCGCAATGCCCGCCATGCCGACGATCCGCGCCCCCTAGACGAGCGGTGCACCTGCCCGGCCTGCCGCAGCTACAGCCGCGCCTACCTGCACCATGTCTTCCGCGCGCGCGAGATGATCTCGGGGATGCTGCTGACCTGGCACAACCTGCATTACTTCCAGGAACTGATGCAGGGCCTGAGGGATGCGATCGCGGCCGGGCGGCTCGCGGCCTTCGTGGCCGATTTCGAGGCGGCGCGCGCCGAGGGCGATATCGAGCCCGCGTAGGCGGGAACGCCCGGCGACGGCAAGGGCCCGGAGCAACAGGGGAAGGCGCACGCTACCCTTTTCTGAGGTCAAGGTCTGCGGGTGCGACACGGTTGGGCTTCATGCAGACCTGTTGCGGCGGGGGCTGGAACGCGCGTTTGCACTCGGGAACGGCGTCGCCTGCACCGGCGACAGGAGCCCGGGCGACAGGATTGCGGCCTACCACGTTCTCCACGGGGTGAAGGGCTTCGGGACGTGCCGCTTCCTCAACGCAGCGATCTTCGCCGTCCGGGACCGGAACCGGCAGTCCGGG
>JBMOOH010000017.1:0-29852 GCA_049323795.1 Pseudomonadota bacterium | reverse complement strand
GTGCGGGTTCCAGCGGCAGGTCGCGCCACGGTGTGGCGCCCCGCGCCAGCCAGAGACAGGCGTCGACAAACAGCCGGTTATCCGACCGCTCCGGCCACGGTCGCCCTTCTTGCCCGGCACCGGCGGCTTACCCGCAGCCATCGCGCATCGCTCAGCGTTCGCCTGCGCAAGATCGCCTCCGTTTTCGATCTTGAATCAGAACTCAGCCCAGCAGGGAATCCCTTAAATGAGGACACCGCCTAGGCCGTCCCGGTCTGGGACCGGAACATCGGCGGGCGGGCATCGACCCAGGCGCCCTGTTCTCTCGCCGAGGAAACCGCCGCGTGGATCGCCGCGATCGACCGGAGCCCGTCCTCGGCGCGGGGGTAGAGGGTCAGCGCGGGGTCCGCCGTCCGTCCCGCCGCGGCGGCGCGGATTCCGTCGGCGAGATCGCGGTAGATGTTGGCGAAGGCCTCGGGCATGCCCTCGGCATGTCCCACGGTGACGCGGCTCGCGCGGTCCGCCTCGGGGGAAAGTCCGCCCTCGCCGCGCTCGATCACGGTAAGGCGCCCGCCGAGCGGCATGTGGAAAAGCTGGTTCGGCTGTTCCTGCGCCCAGCGCAGGCCGCCGGTCTCGCCGAAGACCTGAAGGCCCAGCCCGTGCTGGCGCCCGATCGCGACGGACGAGGTCCAGAGCCGTCCGACCGTGCCGCCCGACATCCGGAAGTTGACCATCGCGTCGTCCTCGAGCCTGCGTGAGGGCAGGCACGAGGCGAAGTCGGCCGACAGCCGCTCGACCTCCTGGCCCGTCACGAAGCTGGCCATGTGGAGCGCGTGGATGCCGCAGTCGGCGAACTGGGCCGAGACGCCCGCCTGTGCCGGATCATAACGCCAGCGGACCCGGGGGTTGTCGGCATCGGCGGCATTCGCGTGGTGGCCGTGCGCGAACTCGGCCACGACAAGGCGGACCGCGCCGATGTCGCCGCGGGCAACCATCGCCCGCATGTGCCGGACGAGCGCATAGCCCGAATAGCCGTAGTTCACCGCGCAGATGCGCCCCGCGGCGCGGGCGGTGCGGACCAGATCCTCGGCTTCGTCCACGGTGACGGTCATCGGCTTTTCGACGAGGACGTGGAACCCGGCCTGCAGGAACGCCTTGCCGACCTCGTAGTGGGTGGCATTGGGGGTGGCAACGGTCACGAGGTCGATGCGGTCGGCCCGACCCCGTTCCCCGGCGAGCATCTCGCGCCAGTCGCCATAGGCGCGGTCCGCCGTCACGCCGAGGCGCCGGGCAAAGTCGCGGCCGCGGCCGGGGTTCACGTCGAGCGCGCCCGCCGCGAAGTCGTAGAGTCCGTCCATGCCTGCGGCGATCCGGTGCGCCGGACCGATCTGGCTGCCTTCGCCGCCGCCGATCATTCCCCACTTGAGACGCATTCCGTGATCCTTTCAGAAACCGATCGAGGCGAGGTAGGCGCGGTTCGCCCGCGCGTCGTCCACGGGCGAGGTCGGCCCGGCGGGATCGCAGTCCTGCTCCACCGTGCACCAGCCTTCGAACCCCGCATCGAGCAGCACCTGACGAACTCCCGCGAAGTCCACGTCGCCCTTCCCGAGGTTGCAGAAGATGCCTTGGGCGCAGGCGTCGTAGAAGCCGGTCCTGCCGGCGATGGCGCGGGCCTTCACCGTCGGGTCTATGTCCTTGAAATGCATGTACGAGATGCGCCCGATGTGGCGGCGCATGAAGGCCACGGGATCGAACCCTGCATAGGAGTGGTGGCCGGTGTCGAGGCAGATCTTCAGGAGCGACTCGTCGATCTCGTCCAGAAGCCGTTCGAGTTCGGGCTCGAAGTCGATGAAACCGGCCGCGTGGGCATGGATGCCGACCGTCAGGCCGCGATCGACGCCCATCCTGGCAACCTCGCGGAAGCGGGAGACGAAGCCTTTCCATTCGGCCGCGTCCATCTGCTCGGCCTCGGCCGCGCGCCCGGCGGTGGGGGCCCGCCGCGCCGATATCGAGTCGATCAGCACGAGATGGCGGGCCCCATGGGCGACGAGCGCCCGGCAGGTGCGGAGCGCCGCATCCTGCACCTCGTGCCATTTCAGGGGGTCGTGGAACGGCCGGAAGACCACGCCGCCGATGAGCGTCAGGCCGTGTTCCGACAGCCCGTCGGCAAGCTCTGCCGGGTCCTCGGGCATGAAGCCCACCGGGCCGAGCTCGATCCCGCGGTATCCGGCCTCGGCGCAGTCCCGGAGGACGCGCCGCCACGGCGGGTTGCGCGGATCGTCTGCGAATTCGACGCCCCAGGAACAGGGCGCGTTGCCGACGCGGATCATGTGTGCACCTCTACCCAGATTCGGCCCGCATCGGACCGGAACGCCGCATCGATGACCCGCATCACCTGCAGCCCGTCCCGGAACGTGGGCCATACGGGCTTGCCGGTCCCGATCGCCGTCAGGAAGTCGCGCGCCTCGATGATGATCTGGTCCTGATAGCCTGTCCCGTGTCCCGGTCCCTGGCAGAACGGCAGATAGTCGGGATGCTCGGGCCCGGTCAGGATCTTGCGGAAGCCCCGTTCCGCGTCCGGGCCTTCGGCGCGATAGAGCCAGATCGCGTTCTGGTCTTCCTGATCGAAGCGGATCGCGCCGGTCGTGCCCGTGATTTCATAGGCGTAGCCCATCTTGCGGCCGTGGGCGATCCGGCTGAAGGACAGGTGGCCCATCGCACCGTTCCCGAAGCGGCACATGAACTGCGCCTGATCGTCGTTCGCCGCGCGCCCCTCCGCGCCGGGACGGGCGGTGTGGACGGCCTCGATGTCGGCGCAAAGCGCGGCGATCGGTCCGACCAGCGCCAAAGCCGCGTTGATCATGTGCGGCGAGAGGTCGCCCATCGTCCCGTTTGCGCGCCCGAAGTTGCGCCATCCGGCAGGGCGGGCCCCGTCGGCGTCAAAATCCTCGGCATGTTCGCCCCGGAACCAGACAACCCGTCCGATCGCCCCGGTCGCGACGAGGTGCCGGGCGAACTGCGAAGCCGGGGTGCGGATGTAGTTGAACCCGACCATGCTGGCGACGCCCGCGCGTTCCGCGGCCTCTGTCATCGCCTCGGCGTCGGCCAGCGAGGCACCGAGCGGCTTTTCGCAGAGAACCGGCTTTCCGGCGGCGAAAGCGGCAAGCGCGATCTCGCGGTGGGTTTCCTGCGGCGTCGCGATGACGACCGCCTCGACCCTGTCGTCGGTGACGAGGCTGCGCCAGTCGCCGGTCGAGCGGGCAAAACCGAAGGCGGCGGCGTAGCGGGCGGCCGAGGCGTCGGACGCCGCCGCGATCATCTCGAGCCGGGGGCGCAGGGCGGTGCCGAACACCGCGCCCACGGCCGACATGGCGACGGCATGGGCCTTGCCCATGTATCCGCCGCCGACGATCCCGATGCCGATCGCGCGCATGGCCCTCCCCCGATGCCTCCCCCCGGCTCCGGACGCTGTTGCAACCGGGCGCGAAACGCATATCGTCCGGTTGTCCGGCACGTCAATGCGTGACGGGCCGGGAGGCGGGATGGACGGCCTTTTCCAGCGGCTCCGCCGCGACAGCTTCGTCGTGCTCGGCCGCGCGGGCATGGACCTTTACGCCGATCCGCCGGGAACGCCGGCGGACCGCGCGGCGAGATTCGTGACGGCCCTCGGGGGGGCGGCCGGAAACGTCGCCGCCCAGCTTTCGCGGCTGGGGTCGTCGGCGGCGCTGCTCACGCGGGTGTCGGACGACGCGGTGGGTCGCTTCGTGCTGAACGAATGCGCGCGCTACGGCATCGGGACGGCATGGATCTCGGTGGCCGGCGGCGGACGGCGGACCTCGCTCGCCGTGACCGAGACCCGGCTGCAGGGCACGCAGACGGTGATCTACCGGAACGGCGCGGCGGACCTGTCGCTGACCGGCGAGGACGTGGCGCGGGTGGATTTCGCCGGGCTCGGCGCACTGGTCGTGACGGGCACCGCGCTCGCTGCCGAGCCGTCGCGCGATGCCGCCCGCCGCGCCGCCGACATGGCGCGGCGGGCCGGCGCGGCCGTGGTGTTCGACATCGACCACCGGGCCTATTCCTGGGCGTCCGAGGACGAGGCCGGGGCGGTCTGCCGCGACATGGCGGAGCGGTCGGACATTGTCGTGGGCAACGAGGAGGAGTTCGCGCTGCTTGGCGGGAATTCGGCTCAGGGTGCGGATTGCGCAAGGGAACTTTCCCGGATCCGTGGCGGGATCGCGGTCTACAAGATGGGTGCCCGGGGGTCCGTCGCGTGGTCGCCCGAGGGGATGGTCGAGACACCCGTCTTTCCGGCGGCGGCCAGAAAGCCGATGGGGTCGGGGGATGCCTTTCTCGGTGGGATGCTTTCGGCCCTCGGACGCGGCGACGGGCTGGATGAGGCGCTCCGGCAGGGAAGCGCCGCCGCGGCGATCGTCGTTTCGGGCATCGGGTGCGCGCCCGCCTCGCCCAATCGCGCCCAGCTCGATGCCTTCATGAGGTCGCACCGGAATGCACATACCGCCGTTTGACAACCGCAACGCAGCGATCGTCGGGCGGGACGATCCGCGCGTGCCGCTCTGCTACTTCAACATCCTGCGCCTCGGCCGGGGCGAGAGCGTGATCTCGGACGTCCCGGGGTACGAGACATGCATCGTCCCGGCCACCGGCACCGTGGAGGTGGGGATCGACGGAGAAGTCTTCGGAGGGATCGGCAAGCGCCGGCTGAACGTGTGGGACGGCGAGCCCGAGGGCGTCTATGTTCCGCTCGGCGTGGCGGCGACGGTGGTCTGCGCCAGCGACAGGGCCGAGATATTCGTGGCCGGGGCGCGGACCGACCGGCGGCATCAGCCCTTCGCGGTCCGCGAGGGCGACATCGACCCGATCCAGTATGGCTCGGACGACACCAAGACGCACAGGAAGATCAAGCACATCCTGGGTCAGAAGCACCACGGACGGGTCGGACGGCTGCTGGTGTCGGAGCTTTACACGGTCGGGGCAGGGGGATGGTCGGGGTTTCCGAGCCACAAGCATGACGAAGACCGTCTGCCGGTCGAGACCCGGCACGACGAGGTGTACAACTTCCGCTTCAACCCCCCGCACGGGTCGGGTCTCCAGATGCTCCAGCGCGAGGACGGGAAGCCCGGGGACGCGTATCACGTGGTGGACGGATCGACGGTGGTGATCGATCGGGGATACCACCCCTGCTGCGTGCTGCCGGGGTACGAAATGTACTATTTCACCATTCTCGGGGGACTGTCCCAGCGCTCGCTTGTCCAGTTCTTCCAGCCAAGCCACGCCCACCAGGTCGAGACGATACCGGGGATCAAGGACATGGTCGCGAAGTTCAGATGACCATGGCCACCCTGTCCGAGGTGCTTCGGCCCGCGCTCGCGCAGGGCCGCGCGGTCGCCGGCCTGGTGGTTCTCGGCTGGGAGGACGCCGTGGCCTTCGTCGAGGCGGCCGAGGCCGAGGGCCAGCCCGTCATCCTGCAGGCCGGCCCGAACTGCCGCAGGCATACCCCGCTCGCCGTGATGGGGGCGATGTTCCGTGCGCTGGGAGAGGGGGCAGGCGTTCCGGTCGTCGCGCACCTCGATCACGGGGAAGGGCCCGAGGTCTGCCAGGCGGCGATCGACTGCGGCTTCACCTCGGTCATGTTCGACGGATCCGCCCTTCCGCTCGCCCGGAACGTGGCCCGGACGGCCGAAGTGGTGGCGCTTGCCCGCAAGGCGGGGGTATCGGTCGAGGCGGAACTCGGGGTCGTCGGCTATTCCGGCGGCGCGGCCTCGGTCGCGACCTCTCCTGCCGAAGCGGCCGAGATGGCCGCGACCGGGATCGATGCGCTGGCCGTGTCGGTGGGAAACCTGCACCTGATGCAGGAGGCATCGGCGCGGATCGATGTCGAGGCGCTGGCGCGGATCGCGGCGGCAGTGCCCGGCCTCCCGCTTGTGCTGCACGGCGCGTCCGGCGTCCCCGCGGCGATGCGACAGCGCCTGGCGCGCGGGACGGCGCTCTGCAAGTTCAATGTCGGGACCGAGCTGCGCATGATCTGGGGAAGGGCGCTCCGGGAGGCGGTGAACCGGGACGGGTCGCGCTTCGACCGGACTGCGATCCTGTCGGAGACCGTCGCGCCGCTGCGCGACGCGGCCCGGGCGGTCATCCGCGGCCTGACCTGATGCACACGGGCGGATCTGCCGGGCCGCCGGAACAGTCCCGCCAAGGCCGGGCTTCCGGTGCGGCGGCCCGCGGTCTATCCTCTCCGGACCATGACGACTGTCCTCTACTCGGCCATCTTCGGAGACAGGGAACCGCTCAATCCGGATGTCTTCGGCCCCTTTCGGGCGGACCGCACGGTGATCCTGTCCGACCGTCCCCGCGACGTTCCGCCCGGGGTCGAACTGGTCGTCGACGACCCGCGCGGACTGGATGCGGCGCGGGCCTCGCGCCGCCCGAAGCTGATGCCCCATGCCTATTTCCCCGAGGCCCGGTGGTCGATCTGGATCGACAACAAGTCGAGACTTCTGAAACCGCCGGACGCGATCGTGGCGGCGCTGGCCGCCGAGGACACTGCCGGCTTCTACGCGTTTCCGCATTTCCGCCGGGACTGCGTGTATCACGAAGGCCAGACCGTCCGCGAGAACGGACTCGACCACCACCGCATCATCCTCGAACGGATGCGCACCTACCGGGCCGAGGGAATGCCCGCGCACTTCGGGCTGATCGAGGGGCATTTCATCGTGCGGCGCCACGACGACCCGGCGGTCGCGGCCTTCGGCGAGGACTGGTTCGACCATGTCTGCCGCTACAGCCGCCGCGACCAGATCTCGTTTCCCTACCTCGTCTGGAAGCGCGGCTTCCGCTATCGGCAGATCACCTCGCTTGTCTGGCGGGACACGGTGCAGTTCACCGTGTTCGACCGCAAGAACCGCCCCCCCGAGTTCCGCCGGCACAATCTCTTCTACCAGAAGGTCCGCGGTCTCTATCACGGGTTGCGCGGACGCATCCGCTGACGCCGCCGCGATGCCCCGAGGCGGTGCCGGACGCGCGCGAAGGACGCGGCACAGCCCCTTGCCATCGCTGCGAAAATCGCTCTGGTGCAGTGATGACACGGTATCTGGTGGTGGGCAATTGCCCCCTACCCAACAAATTGCTGCGGTCCTATAGTCGCTGCGGATTGCGCCATTTCCGGACCGAGAGGAAGTATCCATGCGTTGCCCGTTCTGCGGAAACGTCGACACCCAGGTGAAGGACAGCCGGCCGGCCGAGGACCACGTCGCCATCCGCAGGCGGCGGTTCTGCCCGGCCTGCGGCGGGCGTTTCACGACATATGAGCGGGTGCAGCTTCGCGATCTCGTGGTGATCAAGAACTCCGGAAAACGCGAGGATTTCGACCGCGACAAGCTGGAACGCTCCATCCGCATCGCCATGCAGAAACGCCCGATCGATCCCGAACGAATCGATCAGATGATCTCGGGGATCGTCCGCAGGCTGGAATCCCTCGGCGAGACCGACATCCCCTCGAAGGTCATCGGCGAGATCGTGATGGAAAGCCTGGCGCGCATCGACACGGTTGCCTACGTCCGGTTCGCAAGCGTCTACAAGAATTTCCAGGCCGCCGACGATTTCGACAAGTTCGTTTCGGAACTGCGGCCCGGCGGCGGCGAACCCGAGTGACCGGAGAGGAAGACCGGCGCCACATGCACGCGGCGCTGGGCCTTGCCGTGCGCGGTCTGGGCAACGTCTGGCCGAACCCCGCGGTAGGCTGCGTCATCGTCCGCGACGGTCGCGTCGCGGGACGGGGATTCACCCGGCCGGGCGGCCGACCGCACGCCGAGACCGAGGCGCTTGCCGCGGCCGGCGAGGCCGCCCGGGGCGCGACCGCCTACGTGACGCTCGAACCCTGCGCGCATCACGGGCGCACCCCGCCTTGTGCCGACGCCCTTGCCGGGGCGGGCATCGCGCGTGTCGTTTCGGCGATCGAGGATCCCGACCCGCGCGTGTCGGGGCGCGGGCACCAGATGCTCAGGGACCGCGGCGTCACGGTCGAGACGGGCCTTCTGGCGGACCGCGCGCGAGAGCTTCAGAAGGGGTTCCTGACCCGGGTGCAGAAGGGACGGCCGATGCTGACGCTGAAGCTCGCCGTCACCCTCGACGGGCGCATCGCCACGGCATCGGGCGAAAGCCGGTGGATCACCGGTCCGCAGGCGCGGCGCGCCGTGCACGGGCTGCGGTCCTGCCACGACGCGGTCATGGTGGGCGGCGGCACCGCGCGGGCAGACGATCCGATGCTGACGGTGCGCGGCTTCGGCGCGGTCCGGCAGCCCGTCCGGATCGTGGTGTCGGCGACGTTGAACCTGTCGCCTGCCAGTGCCCTCGCCCGGTCGGTCCGGCAGGCCCCGCTCTGGATCGTCCACGGTTCCGTGGCCGTGACCCAGCCCTGGACCGGCCGCGGTGTCCGTCTCTTCGAGGTTCCGACCGCCGGGGGGGCCGTGGACGCGGCCGCCATGATGGGCGCGCTCGGGGGCGCCGGACTGACGCGCGTTCTTTGCGAGGGCGGGTCGCGGCTGGCCGCCACGCTCCTGCAGGCGGGGCTCGTTGACGAGCTCGTCGTGATCAGCGCGGGTCGGGTGCTCGGCGCGGACGCGGTCGGTGCCGCGGGTCCGCTCGCGGTCGGGGCCCTGGCCGAGGCGCCGCGCTTCGTGCTGGCCGACGTTGTCCGGACGGGCGAAGACCTTTTGCACCGGTGGGTCGCGGCCCGCTGAGGTCCGCGCTTCAGCGCCAGAGCCAGGACTGGCTGGCGAACAATCCCTGCAGCTTGGACAGCAGCCGGTGCCCGGCGGGCGGGGCGGGAATCTCGTGCCGTGCCAGGCGCTCGACGACGACCTCGGGCGGGCAGACGAGGCCCGACACGGGATCGACATAGCGCGGATAGGCGATCAGCGCGGCATGGGCGAAGGCGGCGAGGCTGGGGCGCGCCCGCCGCCGCGCCGGCTGTTCGAACCGGTCCCGGGTGAGGCCCCAGCCGGCATAGAAGGGCATTCCGAGGGTCGTGACCGGCCTGCCGCGCAAGAGCGCCTCGAAGCCCAGCGTGGACGTGATCGTCCAGACCTCGTCGCAGGCCTCGATCAGCGCCGCCGGGTCGCCGTGCCGGACGACCGCGTCGGCGTTCTGGCGGGCCCGCTTCTCCTCGACGGCGCCGATCCTGAGCCCGGCCTCCACGTCGGGGTGGGGCTTGTAGACGATCACCGCATCGGGGTTCTCGGCACGCACCCGGGCGAGAAGGGCGAGGTTCGTGCGTTCATCGCCGGCCCCGAGGCGGACCGACGCGTCGTCCTCGACCTGACCGGGCACGAGGATGCGGCGCCCCTTCGGCAGTTCGGGAACCGCGTCCGCTTCGAGGTTGTACTTGGAAAGCCCGGCGCGGATGATCCTCTGCACCAGCCGCTCGGCGCGCGCCTCGCCGCCGGGCGGGCAGGGCGCGTTCACGATGCTCTCGAACTCCGAGGGGCGGGCGGGGTCATAGTAGATGCCGAGGTCGTCCGCCACGAGCGACAGCGGCTGCACCAGTTCCGCCCCCAGACCCCGGGAACGCAGGAAGCCGTCCTCGATGCGCCGGACGGTCAGGCCCCCCGCCGCCTCCCGCAGCGGCCCGCTGTCGTGGCCGGCCCAGAGAAGCAGCGGGCGACCCGTGCGCCTCGCCCGTGCCACTGCAAGCTGCGGATCGGCTGCGAACCTCAGGCGCTGCTCGCGGCCGAAGGCCCGCTGCAGATGCGCGCGCTTCCAGAGGCGCATTCCGCCGGCCACATAGCCGGCCCGGTCCTGCCGCCATGCCCGCACCGTCGCCTCGAGATGATCGAGCGCATCCTCGAAGGTGCAGAGCCGGTCCCGTGCGGGGTCATACCACGTGGGGGCAAGGATCATCGCCGCGGCGAAGAGCTGCGCCCGCGTCAGCTTCCGCGACCGCCGCGGGACCGGAACCTCGTCCGAGGTGAGGCCCCAGCCGGCATAGAAGGGCTGGCCGAACACCCTCGGCCTGTGCCCGGCGAGGATCGCCTCGAACCCGAGCTGGGACGAGACCGTATAGACCGCGACGGCCCCTTCGAGCAGTCTCCAGGGCGATATCGGGTCGACGCTGAACGAGATGCGGCCGTGGGCATGGCCCTCGTTATAGTGCCCCGGGCGTCGGGCCGCGACCGCGTCGGGGTGGGCGCGGATGACGATGCGCGCACCGGGGTTCTCTTCCTGCGCGAAGACCAGCATTTCCCGGAAGGTCGCCGCCGAGGCGCGCCCGTGGCGGACCGAGGCGTCGTCGCGGGTCTGGTCGATCACCAGCGCATAGCCGGGCGCAGGCGCGGCCAGTGCCGGGTCCCAGTGGTTGTACTTCGACAGATCCGCGGCCTTCAGCCGCTCGATCGCCTCGCGGGCGCGGGCGAGGACCGACGAGTCGTCGAGCGGGTCGGCGGCCAGAAGGTGCTCGAGCTGCGAGGGCCGGGCGGCGTCGAAGTGCACGCCCATCGTGTCGAGCATCAGGCCGAGGGGCGGCCCACCGCCGTCGCGGCCGGGGCGCACCGACCTCAGGAACGCATCCTCGACCCGGAGGACCGGGGCCGAGGTGCGCTGGGCGACCGCCTCGCCCCGCGAACTGGTCGGGCTCCGCCCCCAGACGCCGATCATGTCGCCGGGGGCCGGCCGGCCGACGCGGATGTCGTATCCGGCAAGCGACAGGATGCGGCGGACCCGCGGTTGGGTCAGAAAGCCTCCGCTGTACACGCACAGCCGGCGCGACGAGGACCGCGGAGCGTCGCCCCCGGCGGACATCACTTGCCGACTGCGGCGCTCACGGAATTGGCGCTGTTCAGGGTGCCGGTCAGGGCGAAGAGCGTCTTCTGCCACGAGACATAGGGCGCTTCGGTGACATAGACGGTGTCGCCGTCGCGGATGGCGAAGTCGCGCGCGTTGAACATCCCGTCAGGATCGGTCAGGTCGAGGACGTAGATCATGCGCTGGTCGCCGACCAGATCGGACCTGCCAAGGACGGCATTCGCGATCTCGGGCGGCTCGTTGCGGATGACGAACACGCCCTTGGGATCGGCGAGGTTGGTGGAAAGGCCCCCGACCTGGGCCAGGGCCTCGAGCGCTGACAGGGTCTGGGTCCGGAACTGCACCCGGGACTGCGCGCCTGTCGCGCCAAGCGCGGTGAAGGCACGGGTGTCCTCTTCGACGAGGATGGTGTCGCCCGGCCGCAGCGCGATGTCGAGGTCGGGGCGGGAATAGAGATCCTTCAGCCAGATCTTGCCGGACTGGTTCCCGCGGGTGACGGTGACGGTCGCGACCTCGGGTGGGATGGTGACGCCGCCCGCCTTGGCCAGCATGGACGACAGGGTGCGCGTCGGGCGCTCGATCGGGTAGACGCCCTGTCCGCCGATGCCGCCCATCACCGAGACGGTCGCCCCGTCGCCCGCAACCCGCGTGACCTGCACCTGCGGGTCGGGGGTCTGGCCTTCGAGCTTGCCGGTGACGATCTGCCTCAGCGCCTCGGGCGTGTTGCCGGCGGCCTTGATGCGGCCCGCATAGGGCACGAAGATGAAGCCGCTGCCATCCACCTGGACGTCGTTCAGGACGGTCGCCTTCGCCCCTGACGAGGTCAGGAGCCCGTCATCGACGTTTTCCCAGATGGCGAGGCCGAGACGGTCGCCGGGCCGGATCTCGTCGGAACCGACGATGCCGGCCTTGCGGAAGGCTGCCGAGAACCCGAGGGCGGGGATCACCGATGTGGCCCGCGCCACCTGCCCGTTCACCTGGACGATGAAGCTGTCGCCCTGCTTCTGGACGGACCCTGCGAAGATCTCGGCCCGGCTGGGCCCCGAGCGCGGCAGGCCGCAGGCCGACAGCGCCGACACCGCGACAAGCAGGGCCACGGGCACGGAGCGCCCGGCGGACGGAAACAGCACTGCTCGGCTCCTCTTGCGGGACCTGCCTCGGATTTTTTTTCGCAACCCTAGCGTTCGACGACCGGAAAAGCCAGAACGGTCACTCAAGCGTGGCGAGGTGTTGCGCGGACGCCGCGCCGGCGCGCAAGACGGGTTCGTAGGGATCGGCCTCGGCGAACATCCGTGCCGGAAGGTGCCGCAGAAGCTGGCGCCGTCCGCGCCGCGAGTAGAATCCGCCCGGCAGCTGCGAGGTCTCCAGAAGGAACACGCGGAAATCCCGGTAGGCCGCAAGGTCGGGCCGGTCCGGCTTGCGGAAGAAGTCGGCGATCGGCTGGCGGGACACGAGGCCGGGCTTGAGATAGATCGCCGACCCGAAGGCCAGGAGCGGCAGTCCCCTCCAGAGCGCCTGCTGGCCGGCCGTCGAGTTCACCGTCACGGCGGAACGCGCCCGGTCGAGAAGCGCGGCGAGCTTGCCGCCCCGGACGAAGTGAACCCGGTCGGCAAGTCCCAGCCTCCGCGCGGTCTCACGGATCCGGCGGGCGACCGGGGCACGGCCGTCATCGAGGGGATGGGTCTTGAAGACGAGATGATGGTCGCCGGGCGCCCCGGCCGCGAAGCCGGTCAGGCAGAGGTCGATGAACTCGGTGATCGAGGCGAACGGCGAATGGAAGCGGAAGCTGGCATCGTGTTCGAGCTGCAGGAGCACGATGTGGCAGGGAAACCCGCCGCGCAGAACCCGTCTCGTCGCGATCATCCGCTCGACGCGGTGCAGCGGCATCAGCAGAAGCCGGCGGAGGTAGAGCCGGAACTCTCCGGCGACGCCGAGCGCGCGGTGCGAGGCATAGTTCGGGTAGGCGCGGTTCAGCGCGAGGACGAAGAAGTGGTAGAGCGCCCCGTGCAGGACGTGGTGGCGCAGATCCCCCCAGTGGCTCGGCGGGTCGGGGTCGGGCTGTGGCGCGCGCCGGACAGCCCGCCGGATCGTCGCGAGATCAAGCGACATGAGCCGGGAATGGCCGTTCGATCCGCCGCGCTCGTAGGTGACCCACCAGGGCCGCAGGTATCCCTCCTCGAAGACGTGCAGGACGATGCCGCGCGTCAGGGCGAGGCTGCGGGCCGCCGCGTGCACGGGGCGCGTGTCTCCGTAGAGCACGATGTCGGTGATCCCGGCCTCGACCACGCGGACCGACAGGTGGGACGGCCAGTCCGCGGGCCTTCCCCTGTAGGCCTCGTAGCCGGGGCGGCGGCCCCAGAACACCTCGTCGCCGCGGTTGAAGCCGATGCGCAGGACCTCTGCCCCCGCGGCGCGCAGGCAGTCGGCGAGCTGGCCGAAGAACGGGCCGTGCGGCCCCTGGAGAAGCAGGAACCGCCGGCCCGGGAAGGTTCTGTCTGTGGTTCCGTCCATGCCGTTTCCGTTCCGGCAGCACGTTATCGCCCCGCGCGCCGCCGTCATACCTCCGACCGGGCCCGCGCCGGAGTTCGGGTGCGTGTATGTCCGTCAGGCGACACTTGCGGCGCCGGGTGGCATCGGCATAAGTCGCAAGGGTGGAGGAACGATGATGTTCACAGGGATCGTCACCGACGTCGGCACCGTCCTGTCTGTGCAGCGCGAGGCCGACCTGCGCGCCCGCATCGGAACTGCCTACGACTCCGGGGGCCTCGCGCTCGGCGCGTCGGTGTGCTGCGACGGGATATGCCTGACGGTCATTGCGCGCGGCAGGAACGGGCGCGACTGGTTCGACGTCCAGATCAGCGCCGAGACGGTGTCGAGGACATCCCTCGCCCGGCGCCCCTGGCAGGCGGGCACCCGCATCAATCTCGAACGTGCGCTCCGGGTCGGGGATGAACTCGGCGGCCACATCGTGTCGGGGCACGTGGACGGCGTGGCCTCGGTCACCCGCCTCCGGGACGAGGGCGCGAGCACACGCTTCACCTTCCGCGCACCCGCTGGGCTCGCCCGGTTCATCGCGCCGAAGGGCTCGGTCGCGCTGAACGGGACCTCCCTCACGGTGAACGAGGTGGAAGGCCCGCTGTTTGGCGTCAACATCATTCCCCATACCAAGGCCGTGACCACCTGGGGCAGCGTCCGGGTCGGCGACGAGGTCAATCTCGAGGTCGACACGCTGGCCCGCTACGTCGCGCGGCTGCACGACTGGACCGCCGTCGAATGACGGCGCCTGGCGGGGGTGCCGCGGCCCGCGGAAAGGTCGGGACGGAAGCCCCGACCCGCGCCGGCCACAACGGCGGACCGGCGATGAACCCCGGCAGCGCGTGGCGGCGGCATTGCTGGACCGTCGCGCGCGAGGCGCTGCTGCCGACCCTGCCGGTCGAGGTGGTGCGGCTGCGCCTCCGCCGCGCGCGGGAACTGGGCTTGACTATCGCACCTATGCGGGTGTCCGGGCGACCACGGGCCACGACGTGCTTGCGCTTCTCTTCTCCTCGAACGCGCTCGATCTTCTGAGGCCGGGCGACCGGCTGCCGGCCGGCCGGGCCCGGAAGCTCTGCGCGCTGACAGGGGTGGCGACGGCAGTGGCCGTGCATCCCCCGCTCGTGCCGGAGGCGGTCGCCGGCACGATCGCGCGCGACGCGCCGCGTCCGGCGGCGGCTGCCCGCGCGCCCGGCCTGGCCAGCACCCGGGCTGCGACGCGTGCCGTGCTGGCAGGGCTCGCGGCCGGGGCCGGGGCACCCGCGGACCGGGTCGTCCTGATCGGGGCGACGGCCATCGAACGCGAATGGGTGGCCGCGGCGCGCCTTGCGGGATACGTCGCGGCCCAGGGCTATTTCGGGCCGCCGTCGCCCTGACGCCACAGAACCGCCCGGACCTGACCGCCGGGGGCATCGGAGCAGGTGGCAGGGGGGCGGTCACGGCCCGCATCGGCCGGAGGGTGGGGCCCTTGGGGCGCACAGGGGCCCCAGGGACGACAGGGGGCGCACAGGGGGCGCACAGGGGGCGCACAGGGGGGGGGCGCACAGGGCGCGTGCACCCGGCCACTGGCGTTCGCTGCGGCCTTGTTCTATGTCCGGCGCGCACCTGATCGGAACGCCAATGACCGGACCAGCCCCAACGCCCTATCACGATGCCATCTCGACGATCGAGGAAATCATCGAGGACGCCCGCAATGGCCGCATGTTCATCCTCGTCGATCACGAGGACCGCGAGAACGAGGGCGACCTCATCATTCCGGCGCAGATGTGCACGCCAAATGCGATCAACTTCATGGCGACGCACGGCCGGGGGCTCATCTGCCTTGCCCTGACCGGAGACCGGATCGACGCGCTCGGCCTCAATCTCATGTCGCCGAACAACGCCTCGCGCCACGAGACCGCGTTCACGGTGTCGATCGAGGCACGCGAGGGGATCTCGACCGGGATCTCGGCGGCCGACCGGGCCCGAACCGTCAGCGTGGCCATCGATCCGACGAAGGGACCGCAGGACATCGCGACGCCGGGCCACGTCTTCCCGCTCCGCGCCAAGGACGGCGGCGTGCTCGTGCGTGCCGGGCACACCGAGGCGGCGGTGGACATCAGCCGGCTGGCCGGCCTCAACCCGTCCGGGGTCATCTGCGAGGTGATGAACGAGGACGGGACGATGGCGCGGCTGCCCGACCTCGTGGCATTCTCGCAGCGGCACGGGATCAGGATCGGAACGATCAGCGACCTGATCGCCTACCGGCGCCGGTACGACAACCTCGTGCGGGCGACCGGTGAGCGGATGGTGACGTCCGAGTTCGGCGGCGACTGGACGATGCGCGTGTTCACGGACCGGACGATGGACGCCGAGCACATCGCGCTCATCAAGGGCGACATCACCGGGGGCGGACCCGTCCTGGTGCGGATGCACACGCTCGACCCGCTTCTCGATGTCGCGGGACTGGGCCCGCAGGGTCGTTGGCGCGAGTTCGGCGACGCGATGAGGCTGATCGCGGCGGAGGGACGCGGGGTCGTCGTTCTCCTGCGCGACCTGCACATGAAGCTCGTCGGCGAAAACGAGGCGAGCCCGCAGACGCTGCGCCGCTACGGGGTCGGTGCGCAGATCCTGTCCTCGCTCGGCCTTGGCGAGATGATCCTGCTCACCAATTCGCCGAAGCCCAGGGTGATCGGACTGGAGGCCTACGGGCTGTCGATCGTGGGCACACGTCCGATCCGGACAGGGGACTGACCTGCATGGCCGCCGCGGAAACCCACCACAGCCCCGAGCTGCCCCGGTTCGACCGGCCGGTCAAGGTTCTGGTCGTCGTCGCCCCCTACTACAAGGACGTTGCCGACAGCCTCGTCGCGGGTGCGAAGGCCAAGCTCGCCGAGGCGGGTGCCTCGGTCGATGTGGTCGAAGTGCCCGGGGCGCTCGAGATCCCGCCGGCGATCGGACTGGCCTACCGCATGGCCGACTATGACGGGTTCGTGGCCCTCGGCTGCGTCATCCGGGGCGAGACCACGCACTACGACACCGTGTGCAACGACAGTTCGCGCGGCCTCATGCAGCTCGGGCTGGCCGGGGCCTGCATCGGGAACGGCATACTGACGGTCGAGAACCGGGCGCAGGCGGCGGTGCGGGCCGATCCGACGGGGCAGGACAAGGGCGGCGGGGCGGCCGCCGCGGCGCTGCATCTCGTCGGCCTGTCGCGCAGGTGGGCGCGGCAGTCCAGGGGCATGGGCTTCCTGCCCGAAGGGTCGTTCCGCATCGCCGGCAGCGACGACGGATCGCCCAAGGCATGAGCCGGCCCTCGGGAAGCGAGAAGCGGCGCCGGAAATCGGCTTCCCGTCTCTATGCGGTGCAGGCGCTCTTCCAGATGGAGGCGGCCGGGCAGTCCGTCGACACGGTTCGGCGCGAGTTCGAGACCTACCGTTTCGGGGCGGTCTATGACGACATGGAGATGGACGAGGGTGACCCGGAGCATTTCCGGTCGCTCCTCGAAGAGGCGGTGATCGGACAGGCGATCATCGACCAGATGACCGACCGGGCGCTGGTGGCGAAATGGCCGATCGACCGGATCGACCCGGTGCTCCGCGCGCTGTTCCGTGCGGCGGGTGCCGAACTCGTGATGAAGCTCACCCCCCCGCGTGTGGTCATCACCGAATACGTGGATGTTGCGCGCGCCTTCTTCCCCGACGGCAAGGAGCCGTCCTTCGTCAACGCTGTGCTCGACCACATGGCGCGCGAGGCCCGGCCCGAGGCCTTCGCCTGACCGATCAGCCCCCGCGCGGCCTGGCGCGCAGCGTCGGCGCGGCGGCGGCCGGATCCTCGGGCCAGGGATGGCGGGGATACCGGCCCCGCATGTCCTTGCGGACATCGGCATAGCTCGCCGACCAGAAGCGGGGCAGGTCCATGGTCACCTGCACCAGCCGCCGGGCGGGGGACAGAAGAGCGATCCGGAGCGGCAGCCGGCGCGGCCCCACGGCGGGATGCACGGTCACCCCGAACATCTCCTGCAGCCTGACCTCGATCGACGGGCATTCGCCGTCATAGTCGATCGGAACCTGCCGGCCGAGGGGGGTGGTGAAGTGCGCGGGCGCGAGGCTGTCGAGCAGGCGCAGGCCGGCATGGCCGATCCGGTCCCTCAGCACCGCGGCCAGGTCGATCGCGCGGAGATCGGCCGCGGTGCGCGCGCCGGACAGGTAGGGCAGCAGCGTCGCCTCGTCGGCAAGGAGGGCGTCGTCGCCACAGTCGGGAAGGTCGGCGCCTTCGCGGCGGAGCAGCGCGATGCGGGCGCGGAGGCGGCGCGCCGGCTCGTCGAAGCCGAGCCCGACGATCCGCAGCCCCTCGAGCGCGGCGCGCGCCACCGCCGCGGGGTCCGGGTCGGGCAGTGGCGCTTCGGCCAGGACGAGCGCGCCGAAACGTTCCTGGCTGCGCGCGACGACACGGCCGTCCCGGCGCGACCATTCCACCGTCCCGATCCGGGTGATACAGTCCGCAAACAGGCGGCGGAGGTCGCCCTCGTCGAGTGCCGCGCCCTGCCGGATGCGCGCCTCGCGCGGGTCGCCGTCGAGATCGGTCGCCACGATCAGCCGCGCCCGCGACAGGGGATCCGGGGCGGCGACCGCCGCGCCCTTGCCGCCCGACAGCGCGTAGCGCACCGTCGCCGCCTGCCCCTCGCCGGCATCGGCCCTGCGCCTCAGCCCGACCCGGTCGGGATAGGCAAGCGCCGCCATCGCGCCGGTGTCGAGATCCGGCCATTCCTGCCCTCGGCCAGCGTCGGCCGCCGCCGCGGCGAGCCGTCTGGCCTCGGCCCCGATCCGGTCGGCAACGGCGCGGGGGACGGCCCCGTCCCGCCGGGAAACCGCAGCGATGCGCAGGTCGAGGTCCGCCGCGCCGCCGCGCAGGGGATCGCGGTCTTCGAGAAGCGCCGCAAGCAGCGCGGCCCGCGGCCCGGCGACCGCGAGCATGTGGGCGAGCCGCGGGTGCACCGGCAGCGCCGCAAGACGCCTGCCATGGGCGGTGATCGCCCCCGCGGCGTCAAGCGCGCCAAGCTCGGCGAGCAGCGTCCGCGCCTCGGCCAGGGCGGCCGCGGGGGGCGGGGTGAGAAAGCCCAGATCGCCTCCGTCCGTGCCCCAGAGCGCGAGTTCGAGCGCCAGGCCCGCAAGATCGGCCGTGGCGATCTCGGGCGGGGGGAAGGGGGCCAGGGCGCCCTCTTCCGCGCGGGCCCACATCCGGTAGCAGAGGCCCGGTCCGACCCGCCCGGCACGGCCGCGCCGCTGCTCGGCCTCGGCCCGCGTCACCCGTTCGGTGACGAGCCGCGTCATGCCCGAGGCGGGATCGAACCGGGCCCGCCGCGCCCGGCCGGCATCGACGACCACGCGGACCCCGGGCAGGGTGAGCGAGGTCTCGGCGATCGCCGTCGCAAGGACGACGTTCCGGCGACCCGCGCCCGCAGGCGCCAGCGCGGCGCGCTGGGCCGAAAGGTCCATCCCGCCGTGGAGCGGAAGGATGTCGCAGTCCCGGGGCAGGGACGGGGACAGATCTTCCGCGACGCGGCGGATTTCGCCCGCGCCCGGAAGGAAGGCGAGGAGATCGCCCCCGGTCTCGTCCAGCGCCTGCCGGATCACCGCGGCGGCCGCCGTCTCGAACCGCAGGCCGGCCGCGAGGGGCCGGGGAAGCCAGCGCGTCTCGACGGGAAAGGCGCGGCCATGCGCGGCGATGACGGGGGCTTCGCCGAGTAGCGCGGCGACGGCCGTGGTGTCGAGCGTGGCGGACATCACGACGAGCAGAAGGTCGTCGCGGAGCGCCTGCCGCACGTCCCACGCCAGCGCGAGGCCGAGGTCGGCGTGGAGGGAGCGCTCGTGGAACTCGTCGAAGATCAGGGCGCCCACGCCTCCGAGCACCGGGTCCGACTGGATCATCCGCGTCAGGATCCCTTCGGTCACGACCTCGATGCGGGTCGCCGCGGAGATCCGCGCCTCGCCCCGGATGCGGTAGCCCACCGTCCTGCCGACCGGCTCGCCGAGGGTGTCGGCCATGCGTTCGGCGGCCGCCCGGGCGGCCAGCCGGCGCGGTTCGAGCATGACGATCCGCCCCCCGGCCAGCCCGGATGCGAGCAGCGCCGGCGGCACGCGCGTGGTCTTGCCGGCACCGGGCGGGGCGCCAAGAACCGCGCGTCCGGCCCGGCCGAGCGCGGCGAGCAGGCCGGGGATCGCTTCGTCGATGGGCAGCGGATCGGACATGGCGCCGTTATCGCCGTTTCCGCCGGGCGCCGCCAGCGGTGTGCGGCCCGCCGCGCTTTTGCGGTTGCCAGCCGGCGCCCCGTTGTCCAGAACGGTTCCAAGGCGACCCAGCGGGGCTGACTGCGGATGGTGAAGGCAACCGATGTCGCGGCGCTTGCGGCCGGGGTTCTTGCGGGGGACCGGCGGGCCCTGGCCCGGGCGATCACCCTGGTCGAGGCGCGCCGCGCCGATCGCAGGGCCGAGGCGGACGCGCTGCTTGCCGCCCTCGGCCCTGCCCGGCAGGACACGCTCCGCATCGGGCTGACGGGGGCGCCGGGGGTCGGCAAGTCCACCTTCATCGAGGCGTTCGGGGTGTTCCTCACGGCCAGGGGGCACCGCGTCGCCGTGCTTGCGGTCGATCCGTCCTCGGCCCGGTCGGGGGGGTCGATCCTCGGGGACAAGACGCGGATGGAGCGGCTGGCGCGTGATCCGGCGGCGTTCATCCGCCCCTCGCCCAGCGATGCCGAACTCGGGGGTGTGGCGCGGCGCACGCGCGAGGCGACCATCCTGTGCGAAGCCGCGGGATTCGACGTCGTCCTCATCGAGACGGTCGGCGTCGGCCAGTCCGAGACGCTCGTTGCGGGGATGTCGGACCTCTTCGTGCTGCTCGTCTCTCCGGCGGGCGGGGACGGGCTTCAGGGCGTGAAGCGCGGCATCCTCGAACTTGCGGACCTGCTGCTCGTCACCAAGGCCGACGGCGATCTCCTGCCCGCCGCCCGCCGGACCCTGGCGGAGTATGCGGGCGCGCTGCGGCTGTTCCGGCACCGGCCCGAGGATCCCGAGGGCGGGCCCGAAGTGCTTGCGGTGTCCTCGACCGAGGCGCGCGGGATCGAAGCCGCCTGGGCGGCGATGGAGCGGATCGCAGCGTTCCGCCGCGCCGGCGGCGCCTTCGCGGCGCGCCGTGCCGCGCAGGCCCGCCAGTGGTTCGAGGACGAGGTCCGCCGCGGCCTCGTCGAGAGGCTGGCGGGCAGCGCGGACCTTGCGCGGCGGATCGAGGCGGCCGGCCTCGACGTCGCAGAGGGCCGCCGGTCGGCGCGCGCGGCGGCCGCCGAGATCCTGCGACAACTCGGCTGAGCCCGCGCCTCGGATGCCGGGAGGGCAGGAGGGCGCGGGGCGCTGCAGCGGCGGGGGGGGCGGGATGAATCGCTTGACGCGCACCGGCTTTCTACCTAAAGCCACGCGGACGGATTCCGGGGGCGCCCTTTCGGGGGTGCCGGAACGCGCCCCCTTCCCTGATTTCCGGCGGCCGCACGGCGGCTGCCCATGAAGCCGAAGGACGAAAGAGATGTCGCGCGTCTGCGAACTGACGGGCAAGGGCCCGATGTCGGGCAACAAGGTGAGCCACGCCAACAACAAGACCCGGCGCCGGTTCCTGCCCAACCTGAACGAGGTGACCCTTCTCTCCGACGTGCTGGGCCAGTCGTTCCGCCTGCGCGTCTCGGCGGCCGGGCTCCGTTCGGTGGACCACCGTGGCGGTCTCGACGCCTACCTTGCCAGGGCGCGCGACGAGGACCTGTCCGAGCGTGCGCTGAAGATCAAGAAGGACATCGCCAAGGCGGCGGCCGCGGCCTGACCGCGGCGGCGCTGACGGCGCACCAGTGGCCCCCCCCGTCCGGCACGCCGGACGGGCGGCATGCGATGCCGGGTGGACCGCGCCCGATGATGAACCTCCTTCCTCTTGCGATTCCCGGCGCGCTGCCCGAAGCCGACTGCGCGCGGCTCCGCATGCTCGCCTCGGCCCGCGGCTGGCGCGAGGGCGGGCTGGTCGGGGGACGTGTCGACCAGGACCTTCGGCGCGCCGGTCTTGTCTGGGTCGATGATCTTTCCGGAACCGGCTGGGTCGGGGACCGGATCGCGGCGTTGGTGGCGGAAGCGAACCGGACGCGGTTCGGGTTCGATCTGGCGGACTTTGCCGAAAGCGCGCAGATCGCGCGATACGAGGCCGAGCAGGAGGGGCACTTCCACTGGCACAGCGATGTGGGCCAGGGGCCGGTGGCGGCGCGGAGGAAGCTGACGGTCGTGATCCAGCTTTCCGATCCGGCGGACTACGAGGGCGGAGAGCTTCAGACCTGGGCCGGTGCCGAGCCGGTGGCGCACCGCCGCGGACTGGGCGATGCGGTTGTCTTCCCCTCGTTCCTGCTGCACCGCGTGACCCGGGTCACGCGCGGAGCGCGCGTTTCGCTCACCCAGTGGGTCCACGGGCCCGCCTTCCGCTAGAGTATCGAGTATCCGGCAGAAGCGGACCCCGGTCCCGGCGAAGGACAGGCGGCAATCAGGACTCCAGTCCGGTCCGTCACGGCAGGATCGCCAGCCAGACCCAGGCAGTGATCAGCGTCAGGCCCGTGCCGACAAGGACGCTCGTCGCGGCAACGCGCCTCGCCGCGCCGTAGAGGTTCGCGAAGAGGTAGGCGTTGACCCCGGGTGCCATCGCGGCGGTCACCACCGCGGAACGGAGATGATCGGTCGAGAGGGCGAAGACCTGCGTTCCGAGCAGCCAGACGATCCCGGGATGGACCACAAGCGACAGCGTGCAGACCATCAGGATCGTCGTCCGGTCGCCTTCGGGCCGGTAGCGGACCAGGACGCCGCCGAGACCGAAGAGCGCCGTCGGCAGCGCAGAGGCGGAAACGATGTCGATCGCGTCCCAGACCGGGGCGGGAAGGGGGTTTCCCGCGAGGTTCACCGCAAAACCGGCGAGGATGCCGATGGCGAGCGGGTTCGCGGCCAGCCCGGCCCCGATCTTCCGGGCGATCGCACGCCCTGCGAGCGACCCTTCGCGACCGCGCACCATCTCCATCGCGACGATCCCGAGCGTGTAGAGCAGCGGCGCATGCAGCGAGATGATGGCGTAGTTTCCGGCCAGGGCGGCGCTGCCGTAGGCGCGCTCTGTGATCGGCAGGCCGAGGAGGAGCGAGTTCGAGAAGGCCGCGCAGAACCCGATCGCGACCGCATCCGAGGCAGGCCGCCCGAACAGCCTGCGCGCCCCCCAGAACCCCAGCGCGAAGGCCCCCGCGGCGCCGGCATAGAAGCTGGCGAGAAGCCCGAAATGGAGGTTCTGCGAGAGATCGAGCCGTGCCACCCCGGCCATGAGCAGGCAGGGCACCGCAAAGCCCTGGCTGTAGCGCATCAGGCCGTCGATGGATTGGTCCGTCAGGTAGCGGCGCCAGACGGCCAGATAGCCCGCGCCGATGACGAGGAAGACCGGAAGGATGACCCCGAACAGCGCCTGCACGGGTCAGATGCCGAACTCGAGCACCATTCCGTCGTAGGCGGCGCTGACATGCGGCGGGGTCTCGGCCTCGAGCGCCGCGTGATCGAGGTCGATATGGAGGTTCGTCAGCACCGCTGCCTTCGGCTTCGCGCGCTCGATCCATTCCAGCGCCAGGGCAAGGTGTGCATGGGTCGGGTGGGGTGTGCGGCGCAGCGCGTCGAGAACCCAGCAGTCGAGGTTGGCCAGATGCTCCCAGGCCCCCTCGGGGATGGCGAGCACGTCCGGCAGATAGACAAGCCCGCCGATGCGGAAGCCCAGCGCGCCGATGTCGCCGTGATCCACGCTGAAGGGAGTGATGGCGACCGTGCCGCCGGCGCCGTCGATCTCGAAGGGCCCGCGGATCGTGTGCATGTTGCAGATCGGAGGATAGGACGATCCCTCGGGCTGGACGAAGGCATAGGCGAAGCGGGACAGGAGCGCGTCCTGCGTCGGCCGGTCGGCCCAGGCCGCGAGTCGCCGGCGGGTGTTGAAGACGATCTGGCGCAGATCGTCGAGACCGTGGACGTGGTCGGCGTGCGAATGGGTGTAGACGACCGCATCCAGCCGGTCCACCTCTGCCGCCAGAAGCTGGGCGCGCATGTCCGGCGAGGTGTCGATCAGGACGCGCGTCCGGTTCCCCCGCTCGATCCGCTCGACCAGCATGGAGCAGCGGGTGCGGCGGTTTCTGGGATTCGACGGATCGCAGGCCCCCCAGATGCCGCCGATGCGCGGAACCCCGCCCGACGACCCGCAGCCGAGGATGGTGAAGCGCAGGGTCGCCACCGTCACGCCGCCTTCCGCGCAGGCACGGCCTTCGCGAAGAGCCGCCCGAAGTTTGCCTCGGTGGCCGCCGCGAAGGCCGGATAGTCCATCCCGAAGAGATCTGCGCCCGCGCGGGCGGTGTGGGCGGCGTAGGCGGGTTCGTTCCGCCGGCCCCGGTGAGGGGGCGGGGCAAGATACGGCGCGTCGGTCTCGACGAGGATGCGATCGAGAGGGGCGGCGCGAAAGATCGCGCGGAGCGCGTCCGACTTCGGAAAGGCGGCGATGCCCGACATCGACAGGTAGAAGCCGAGGCCGAGCGCCGTCTCGGCCAGCCCCGGGCCGGACGAAAAGCAGTGCATGACGCATCCGAAGGCGCCCGCCCCGTGCTCGTCCGCAAGGATGCGCGCGATGGCCTCGTCGGCGGCGCGGGCATGGATGATGAGGGGCAGTCCGGTCCGGCGGGCGGCCTCGATGTGGATGCGCAGGCTTTCGGCCTGCACGCCCGCGCTGTCGGCCGAGTAGTGGAAGTCGAGACCGGTTTCGCCGATCCCGACGAACTTCGGGTGCCGGGCCAGCGCCACCAGCGCCTCGACCGTGGCGAGCGGCTCTTCGGCGGCGCTCATGGGGTGGGTGCCGGCGGCATAGAACACGCCCTCATGCGCCTCGGCGATGGCGCGGACGCGGGGTTCGTGGCGCAGGCGGGTGCAGATCGTGACCATGCGGCGCACCCCTGCGGCCGCCGCGCGGGCGACGATCGCAGCCCTCTCGCCCTCGAAGTCGGGAAAGTCCAGGTGGCAATGGCTGTCGGTGAGAGAAGGTAGATCGGTCATCGGCGCCCTGCCGTCAGCCCGCGGCCACACGGCCCGCCGTTTCGGAGATCCTGAGCACCATATCGAGGAGAAGCGCCGCGGGGTCAAGGTTGACCGCCCGGCCGTGCCGGATGCGCCCCGAGACGGTCGCGTGAAGGTCGGCCCAGGCTCTCGCCGCCGCCGGATCCGGCGACAGCCGCGCCAGCAGCGGCGCTTCCCCCGGCACGATTTCCGGCAGGGCGACCGGCGATGTCCCGGACCGGGCGAGGCGGGCCAGGAACGCAAGCCCCATGTCGAGCGCCATGCCGGCCTCCGTGTCCGCCCCCCGGCGTCCGGTCCTCTCGGCCCAGTCCACGGCCCGGCGCCGGTCGAGCCGGGGCAGCGATGCGAAGAGCGTCACGAGGGCGTCGTAGTGGCGGGGCCCGTCGTCCAGAAGCAGCCGGACCGCGCGGCCGGGCGAACCCTCGGCCAGAGCCGTCAGACCCGGGCCGATCCCGTCGCGGCCGAGCCCGGTGGCGCGCACCGCCCGCGACAGCGTCTCGTCGTCCAGCATCGACAGCTTCAGCGTCCGGCACCGGGAGCGGACGGTGGGCAGAAGCGCGCTCGGCCGGTGGCTGACAAGCAGGAAGGTCACACGGCGGGGCGGTTCCTCGAGGAATTTCAGCAGGGCGTTTGCGGCCTGGGAATTCATCTCGTCGGCCGCATCGACGAGGACGACGCGCTGTCCGCCGTCCGCGGCCGAGAGGTGAAGAAATTCGGCGAGGGCGCGGATCTGGTCGACGCGAATGACATCGGACAGTGCGGTCCCGCGCTGGTTCGGTCCCCGCCGCAGAAGGAACAGCCGCGGCTCCGACAGGGCGCGGAGCCGACGCGAGACGGGATGATCGGGGTCGATGTCGAGCGTCCGGGGCAGGGCCGGCGCCTCGCCGAAGAGAGACGGGCCGCCGCCGGGCCGTCCGCCCTGGCCGTCGTCCGGCGCGGCGATCAGGAACCTGGCGATGCGCCAGGCAAGCGTCGCCTTGCCGATGCCTTCGGGTCCCGTCAGGAGCCAGGCGTGATGCAGCGCGCCTTCGGTCCATGCCGACAGGAACGCCTGCTCCGCCGCGTCCTGCCCGGCAAGGATCGCCGTCTCCCGCGGGTGCGGCGCGCCGGGGATGCGGTCGGGTTCGGGGATCTCGACGTCGTCCGTCATCCGAGCCGGTCGGCCACGCTGCGGAAGACCTCGTCCGCCACCGCCGCCGCAGGACGGTCGCCGTCGATGACGCGGAAGCGGCGGGGGTCTGTGGCCGCAAGGTCCAGAAATCCGCGCCGCGCCCGAAGCTGGAGCCCGAGTCCGAAATCCTCGAAGCGCTCTTCGTGGCCCCTGCGTCCGCGCGCCCTGGCAAGAGCCGTCGCGGCATCCATGTCGATCAGGATCGTCAGGTCAGGCTCGCGCCCGATCATGAGATCGTGGAGGCGGTTGACGATGTCCAGAAGGCCGGCGCGGGCGAGGCCCTGGTAGATGCGCGTCGAGTCGGCGAAACGGTCGGACACCACGACCGACCCGGCGGCGAGCGCCGGCAGGATCGTCCGCTCGAGATGGTCCCTCCGGGCGGCCGTGAACAGCAGGATCTCGGTCTCGGGCGACCAGCGCGCCGGCTCGCCCTCGAGCACGAGGCGCCGGATCTCCTCGGCGCCGGGGCTTCCGCCCGGCTCGCGCGTCAGGACCACGTCCCGGCCCGGCTGCCTCAGGCGGTCGGCGAGCATCCTCGCCTGGGTGGACTTGCCCGACCCGTCGATCCCCTCGAAGGTGATGAACATCCCCGCGTCAACTGCCGGCCGCTGCGGCGACACGCGCGCGCACGTCGCCGAACGCCGTCGCCAGCCGCCTGAAGAAGCCGGCCTTGGCCACGGCGGTCTCGGCCACCAGGGGGATCGTCACCGGGGCGGCGACTTCGGGGAGCGTGATGACCAGGTCGGCAAGCTTCTGGCCCGCCGCGACAGGTGCCGTCACGGGACCGGTGTAGACCACCTCGGCCGACAGGGCATCCTGCACCAGCGAGGGCAGGAGAAGGGGCACGTCGGCCTCGGCCACGAGTCCGACCGTGTCGCTCTCGCCCAGCCAGAGCGGCGCCTCGGCCACCTTCTGGCCCTTGCGGATCGCGGTCTTCTGCACGAACTCGCGGAACGCCCAGTTCAGCAGCCGCTCGGCTTCCTGCGCCCGTTCGGTCGCGTCCTTGAGCCCGCTGACCACCATGACGACCCTGCGGCCCTTCTGCACCGCCGAGCCCACCATCCCGAAGCCTGCCTCGACCGTGTGGCCGGTCTTGAGGCCGTCCGCACCCTCGACGACACCGAGAATGGGGTTGCGGTTGAAGCGGTTGTCCGGAGACCGGCCGTCGAACTCGAACTCGGTCAGCGCGAAGTAGCCGTAATACTCCGGGAACTCCTTGATCAGGCGGACCGCCAGGATCCCGAGATCGCGCACGCTCATGAGGTGGCCGGGTTCGGGCCAGCCGCTGGAATTGGTGAAGGTCGAGGCGGTCATGCCCAGCGCGCGGGCGCGTTCGGTCATCTTCCTTGCGAAGGCCTCTTCCGACCCGGCGAGACCTTCGGCGACGACGACGCTTGCGTCGTTGCCCGAATTGACGATGATCCCCTTGATCAGTTCCTCGACGGTCGGGCGGTCGGTCTCGTTGAGAAACATCGTCGAACCTCCCATCGCCTTGGCGCGGGGCGACACGGAAAACCGGTCGTCAAGCTTGACGCGCCCGTCGCGGAGCGCCTCGAAGAGCATGTTAAGGGTCATCAGCTTGGACATCGAGGCCGGTGGGATCGGCTCGTCCGCATTCTTGCTCAGGAGCACCGTGTCCATGGTGACGTCGTAGATCCAGGCGGCGCGCGCCGCCGTCTCGATGGCGCGCGCAGGCAACGCCGCCACCGCGGCGAAGAGAAGCGCCCAGGCGAAGTGCAGCCCGATCCTCATGTCCCGTTTCCCCTCCTGCCTATCTGCTCACCGGATAGGCATCGGGGTATCCGATGCCCTTGACCCTGGCCGCAAGCCCGTCGCGCTCGGAGACGCTCGCGGCCGGTCCGACGATGACGCGCCAGAAGGATTTGCCCTGGCTGCGGTCGGCCTTGACCGTCGCGGCCATCCCGCCGGCCTGCATCTGGTCCGCAGCGCGGCGCGCGTTCGCCTCGAGGCTGAAGATGCCGATCTGCACATAGGGCCGCGTCAGCACGGCGGCCGCGGTCGGTGTGGCCGGGATCGACTCGCCGACGGGGCCAAGCGCCGCGGAGGTGACGGCACCCGCGGCAGGGGGCAGCGCCGGATCCGCTCCGGCGGACGCGGCGGCCTGATCTGCCAGGCACTTCCGCTTCCGCCAGAACGGGCACTTGCGCGCGCCCGCCTCTGCGACGGCCGACGCGGCGCCCTCGGAGGTTGCCGCCGCAGCCGTGGCCGCGTCAGCCCCCGCCGCGGCGGCATCGGCCGTCTTTCCCTCGGCCCGGTCGATTGCCGCTGCCGCAGTGGCGGCGATGGGGTCGATCCCCGCCGGCGGCTTGCCCGCCGGGGCCTGATCGGCACCCGCACCGGCGCCGGATCCGGCTGCCGCCACCGTGCCGGTTGCCGCTCCATCCGACACCACCTCGGCTGCGGCGGCCGAAGCCTCGGGCGCGGTCGGCTGTTCCCGGCGCAGCGCCACGACCGCGAGTTCCGCCGGCTGTCCTGCCAGCATGCCGAGCGCGGCTGCGGCGTCGGAGGAGACCTGCAGGCTCGGCCCGGGATTCTGCGCCTCGCGGCGGAACAGCGCACCGATCACCGACTTGCCGTTCACGGCGTTGCGGATGATCACCCGTTCGGGATCCTTCACCGTGGCATGGGCGACCCAGACCCCGCCGAGCGAGGGCCGTCCGTCCCAGAGGCCCTTGTCCTTGAGGCTGAACACGTCCGGCGCCTCGACGTCGCGCTCCACCAGCGAGAACGCAGCCACGGCCGCCGTGCCGCCGTCGGCTGCGGCGGCCGTGGCGTCCTGGCGCGCGCCGGAGGGCGCGAACGGAAACCCCGCCTTCTGGCAGCCCGAAAGCACCAGAAGCGCGCCCGCAGCCAGCGCCAGCCTCGCGATTGTCCGCCTCGACATTCTTGCCCCCTTGCGGCGTCGTCCCGCGGACGCGCCCGTTCCTGCCTGCATCTGCCGCACGAACCCGTTTTGCCGGGCTCTTCCGAGCGGCACCTCCGCCGTCCTGCGCCTGTTTCGCGCTTTCCGTCATTCTAGCGGGTCGGCCTGCGCAAGAAAAGTGCCGCCGCCCGCCGCGCGCGGACGTCGGCCATGCGCAGAGGTCGGCGCGTCACGCAGCGGCGCGGGGATGGGACGCTTTCCGAATCGCCGCCCGGTCGCTAAGCGGCTCGTCTGTCGGAGGAGTGGCCGAGCGGTTTAAGGCACCGGTCTTGAAAACCGACGCAGGTGGAAGCCTGCCGTGGGTTCGAATCCCACCTCCTCCGCCATTTCAGTACCTGAGTGGGCACGGCGTTTGCGCTGCCGTTCGCCACGAGGGTCTGGAGCAGCCGTGACTTCGATCCGATAATCCGCACCTTGCCGTCTGCGACCTCGACCCGCTGGGCGAGCGCGCGCAGATGGTCGCGGCGGTAGCCGCCGCCGGGCAGGCGCATGCGTTCGCGGGCGGTGCGGGCGAAGCGGGTCAGCATCTGCGGCGTGACGGCCTGACTTCCTGAGTGCTGGGGCATGGCCTGGGCGCGGATGGCATTGAGGCCGTCGATGCGGTCCTTGAGCGCCGGGTCGTCGATCTCGGCGATGCCTGCCTCGATGGCGTCGTAGAGACGCTTGAGGCGAAGCTCGGACTCCGCGGCGCGCTTGTTCAGCTCGGCGATGTGCTCGCGCTGGCGCTGGCTGCGCTCCTGCCGCCGGTCGAGGACGGCGGCGAGGATGATTTCCAGCCGTTCGGGCTGGAGCAGCCGGTCCTCAAGGTGGCTGGCGACGAGATCGTCCAGCTTCTCCATCGGCATCGCATGCCTTTACAGCCGGTTGGCCCCTGCCGGACCTTGGTCGAACAGGCATAGTATCGGTAGCTCCGCCCTTGCCGGTGCGGATGGTCATCGCCCCGCCGCACTTCGCGCAATGGATAAGGCTGGTCAGCAGCGTCGGGCCGCTGATGACGGCGGAGGGCGTCACCGTCGGGAAGGCCCGCATCACGTGCTTGGCGTTCTCCTTGGACTGATACTCGTCGAACAGCGCCATGATCTGACGCATCATGACGTGCATCGGATCGTTGCCCATCTCCTGGGTTATGGAGACAAGCCGCACGCCGTTTGTTCGGCGTCAACGCCTTTGAGACAATTCTGAGGATTTCAGGTAGGGAGGATTTCTGGATCATCGTAGCTGCAAGGAGTGGAGATGAGACAGAAATCCGGGCCGGATAAGCAACCGGCGGAAGACG